>DASQSI010000026.1:0-24614 GCA_035642415.1 Rubrobacteraceae bacterium | reverse complement strand
AAAAGTAAGAGCTGTAATGCGAGCGGTTACGTGGTTGGCGGACGGTTTGCGGGGAGCAAAGAGGGGTAAGAATTGTTTTTAGCTCGTGATACATCGGTTTAGCGACAGCCGAACCGGCGGTAGTGGCGGTACGAGAGGAGGATCATACGATATGGAACCTATGGAACCCGAACCTAGAGAAAGAGTTGTCCACCCGCGACGCGTCATAGCTTCGTACGACTCCTACCCCGAGGCCCAAAGGGCCGTCGACTATCTCTCCGATGAGATGTTCCCCGTCGAGCGGGTCTCTATAGTCGCCGAGGACCTGCGCTTTGTCGAGCAGGTAACCGGCCGCAGGGGCTACGGGCAGGCCACGCTCCAAGGGGCAGGATCGGGAGCGGTAATAGGAATCCTGTTCGGCTTCTTCTTGGGGCTGTTCAGCCTGATCGATCCAATCTTCTCCGCGTTTTTGCTGGCGCTTTACGGGCTGATCTTCGGAGCTATTCTGGGGGCGATAATAGGGCTCCTCGGTTATGCCCTTTCAGGGGGACGGCGGGACTTCTCTTCGGTGGGAGGTATAGAGGCGGGACGCTATAACGTGATGGCCGACGAGGAGGTGGCCGACGAAGCTTCCCGTCTGCTGGCCGGGCTGGGGCCTCTGGCGCAAACCCCGTCTGGGGACGTGCGGGCTCAGACCGCGCCCGAGCCCTCGCCGAGGAGGGCGGGAGAAGAAGCCCTGTCGCCGGATAGAGAGGGTCCGGTCGGGGCCCCGAGGATGGGAGACGCCCCGCCGAGGGAGGAACCGCGGACGAGGGAGGTCCCGTCCCCCGGCGAAGAGCCCCCCGAGAGGCGAGGGGAGGCGTCTATGCCTCCGCCAACCCCCAGGGAAGAACCGCCGGCGGGCGAGGAGCGGCCCGAAAGGCGCACGCCATAGCCCAGCGTTGCGCTTCTGCGCCCGGCTGACCGAAGAATGGGGATCCAGCGTGGGCCTTATCCCGAACGTTTGTCACCTTGAGGGGTTGTTGCGCTCCGCATCAGCCAAGCCCCGCTTGGTTTCAGGTTTTCTCCTCCTAGGGATAAAGCGGCTAAGTTGATAAAACAATGAGAAGGAGCGTTTGAGAACGTGAACGAGCAAACACAGCAGCGGTTGGAAAGCCTTTTGGCAGCGGGAATAGGTATCGTTCTGAGCCGCCTGGTAACCGAGCGGTTCATAGAAGATCTTGTGCCTGAACAGAGGGGAATTAAAGACGACGTGTTGAGGGCGGTACTAAGAGCAGGAACGACGGCGGCTTCGGCCATACTCGCTTCGGTGATCGTTCGCCAAGTAGCACAAGGTCGTTCGGGAGCTTAAAAGCAGCGCCGCTCTTGGTCGAGGGCCGAGCTCCTGAGGTAGCGGATTAGCTACCTGGTGAGGGCTCCTTCTTCGACCCGATCGCTAAGTGTAAGCTTCTTTCCACATTCGAATGCGAATGTGGTGCGTCCTTCCCGATGCCAATCTTCTTGGACACCAAGAAGGAGCAACCTCTCCCCGCATTTACGCTCAAGGACGAGGCTCTTCGAACAAGGAACGAAGCGCACCGGCTCCGAACAAGACCCCACCCTATAACCTCTTCCGCGTCACTGCTCTAGAGACTAGCGTCTAAATGCTCGCACGCTCCGGCAGCGGCGACATACATCTTAGGGTGCAATCCGACTACACACTTTGGGCCTTTTTCCTCCGCTCATTACTGAGGACATTCTTGCCCTACTATCACCCGCCCGGAAAGAGTGGATAGCGGCTTATCGGTCTCGACGCTTCGTTTTTACCGGCGAGCAACTAGAGCGTGCCTGGTGATGTGAGCAGACCTTTCTTAAGCGAGTAGGATGCCTAGTAGTTGGCCAAACCAGGTTGCCTTATAGAAATACCCACGTTGGAAGCGGATCTTGCCCTCGGTGACGTGGAAGAGGCCGCATCCACGCAACGCGAATGACCTGCCGTTGGGGGCCATCTCGGCGAACTTACCCTGCCAAGTGCCGCCTCCAAACCACTCCGAGAGGGCCCACTCCCCGTCCTCGAAGAGGTTTTTGATACGGGTGAAGTTGTCGGGGAAGACGGGGAAGAAGGAGAGCAAGTCTTCCAACATCGCCTGCCGACCGATGGTCGGGCTACCCAAGGCTACTTGGAAGTGCGTCGCGTTCTCGTGGTACAACTTCGCCGCCGCAGGGGCATCCCACCGATTATACGCGGCAGCCCAATCTTAGACTACCTCGCGCGGTGTCTACATCACTCAAAGTCTCCTATTCATCAGACACGCCCTAGAACCAGAAGAGAGGGCCGGAGCCCCTCATTAAGGACCCGGCCCGCTGAAGAAGTTGATAACCTTATCATATACGCCGGTGATTAAAGATGGGTTAAGGTTGCATGAAATATAGATGAAAAAATTATGAATTTACGCCCGCCAGTATCGAGGGTGACTAGAGCGAAACTTCCCCAATATTTTGGTGACAAAGAAAATACCCTTTGCATCCCCAAAGCCAGGTCCACAAAATAAGGTTGGGCGAGGCGGCGCGGTTTCTCCTCCGATCGCGCCGCCCAGCTACCAGAGAAGCTGAAGGAACCTATACAACGTTCTGGAGAAGAAGCAGAACGCTTTTCGTTTGAAGAATTCCTCCGGCGGGTTGGCGAACGCGAGGGAGTGAACACCGACGCAGCGCGCGACCATGCATCGGCGGTCATAACGGTGCTTAGGGAGGCTGTCACTGGTGGACAGCTAGACGATATACGTGCACAGCTGCCACAGGAGTTTGCCTCTCTATTTCAATACGGCGCGTAGTTCTGGGTGGGAGTACCTCTGCTCTAGGACCCCCAACCTGTTACGGGCTGGGTCCTAGGGAAGCTACGCTTTCCCGCGGCTTCTCTCTACGGATTCTCTTATGATGCCCTTAAGTATTCCCTAGGGCTTTCCTCGACTTCTTCCTTGGTTTCATAAGTGCTATAGAAATGTACGTTATGGAAACAAAGTCTTGGAGATCAGAGAGTTTTCCTTCAAGATCCTGACGTAAGTTTCATGGGCTGAATAGCTGCACCTTAGGCCTTCTCTACTAAGTGCTTGTAAGGAGCAACTCGGTTAACTATGGGATCATAAATGTCAACACATAGGCCTGAAGGATCACCAGTATGGCCATGACGACTGTAAGCCCGATGGACCAGGGCAACACCAGTCGGAAGAGGTCGCCCTCCTTACCTTGGAGTCCCGTTGAGCTCGTGCCGACGGCAAGGTTCTGTGGGCTGATCATCTTCCCCAAGACACCGCCCGAGGAGTTGGACCCGACTGCTAGAGCTGGGCTCAAGCTCAGCTGGTTAGCAGTGGTCTTTTGCAGGTTGGCAAAGAGGGCGTTGGAGGAGGTGTCAGACCCCGTCAGCGCCACCCCGAGCCACCCGATAAACGGGCTGAAGAATGGGAAGAGAAAAGCAGTGGCGGCGAACGCCAGACCCAAAGTGTAGGTTAGGCCCGAGTAGTTGAACAAGAACGCCAGACCCAGGATGGCTGCTATCGTCAGGATAGCCCACTTGAGCTGGTTCAGCGTCTGCCCATAGATCCTTAGAGCCCAGCCTGGTCCGACCCGCAGCACGACGAGCGCGATGATGTCCGCAATGAGGATGAGGGTCCCGGCTGCGGAGAACCAGTCAGTCTGGTACATGGCGGGGTATGGGCCTGCTTGGCCTACCACTGGAGGTTGGCGAGTAACTTGCCCGTTCAACCCCGGCCAGGGCACAGCTGGATTGCCCTGCTCGTTGAGCTGCGCTGAGGAAAAGTTCACCGCAAACTGGGTATCCTTTATGAAGCTCTTGATCGGAAGGAAGCTAAAATCTACCTGCGAGAGGAGGAGCACCACGACCAGAATGACAAATGGCGACCAGGCGTACAGCGTGGCTCCAAAGGAGGGGCGAGCGTACTGCTCCCTTTCCTCCGCCGGAGGCTCGTTGGGGAAGTGCCATTCCTCGCTCGGCTGCCAGAACGCGAGCAGGGCCACGACCGCCGCTACCGTAATGATCGCTGCCAAAAGGTCCGCGAGAGCCGGACCTATAAGGTTCGAGACCAGAAACTGCGTTCCGGCGAACACTATGCCGCTCACCAGGATGAGTGGCCACACCTCCAGCATCTTGCGCCACCCGGCCATAACCGTGACCAGGAAACCAGGGATGATGAGCGCGAGAAACGGCGTCTGGCGTCCCACCATCTGCGAGATCTCCATAGGGTTCAACGCCGCTACGGAGCCCGCCGTGATTATGGGGATGCCGAAACCTCCGAACGCGACTGGGGCTGTGTTCGCCAGAAGCGCCAAAGCCGCTGCGTATAGCGCCTCAAAACCCAAGCCCGCCATGATGGCGGCACTTATGGCAACCGGGGTCCCGAATCCCGCCGTCGCCTCCAGGAGCGCCCCCAAGACGAAAGCGATGAGCACGGCCTGAATGCGCCGGTCATTGCTCAGGGTCGCCAGCGAACTTCGTACAACGTCGAACTGGCCAGTTTCGACGATAACGTTGTAGATAAAGATGGCGTTTATCACTATCCACACGATGGGGAAGAGCCCGAACGCGATACCCATGAGCGTCGAATTCGCCGCCAGGCCTACCGGCATCCCGTACACGGCCACTGCGATGACGAGGGCCACCGCCAGGGACGCTAGGGACGCCCAGTGCGCCGCCATTCGCACGACCGCCAGCAGTATGAACAATACAGCTATGGGGATTACTGCCACCAGCGTCGAGAGCACTAGACTGCCCGCAACTGGCTCGTAAACTTGCTCAAACGACGGCATCAAGACCTCCTCATCAAGTCCCCATAACTACCCCGGCGCACAACCTAGCGACGGTTGGCGACTTCAGGATGCCATCATCAGGGAACCGGTGCAACTTCGCTACCCATAACGGTAGTTTGTTATAAGTAAGCTAGCGGCTGTGGCCCGTTGCATAACGCTGTGGCACTACTACTGGGTAGCGTTTACCGACAAGCCGCCCCCAAAAGAGCTGCTTGAGCGGTGTTCCCAGGAAAAGGACTCTACCTCTATGTCCATTAAACAAACAACTGTTAAGCCTCCGCCAGCAGATCGAAGGGAAGCTGTACTCTTTAGGGACGTCCTCCCAGCGGCATCCGGGGGCAGTAGGTAAAGGACGCCGTTCAGCGTCTTGCGATTATCTTTTGGATGTCCCCGATCCTGAAGGTGGTAGCAGGGACTCGAGGCGTTGCCATTGCTCCTCAGTAAGCGCCCTCGTTCTCCCGAGCGTAAGCGTAAGAGGACCTATCAGTTTTTATGGCTTGTACACATCCTCCTGCTGACGATCTTTCTAGGCCGTCTTCATTGGGGTGGCCTATCTGCTTATACCCTGCACCGCACAACGGCTGCTAATAAAGGTGCCACCTTGCGGGCGTGGCGCACACTGCTCCCTCCTTGAGGGGTTGGGTTTACCGCATTGCCTTTCTCATCAGCCCCCGGGCTAAGACCCCGCCGGCCAGCCCGGCCCCCAGTAGCACCGCACTTCGCAGGCTGGGCTGCGATGGCTTCTCCTCGAAATACCTGGATTCGGGATAGTCCTCCGGCGGGCCACCATCGTTGCGCAGGGCCATGTGTATTACCTGTGCCAGATGCAGGGCGCGGCGATCGGTAGTCTCTGCTATCTGTGACCGGCAGGAAAAGCCATCGGTGACTATCAGGGCGTCCTTTTTGGCGTTTCGCACGGCCGGTAGCAGGACCCGCTCGCCGGCCTTTATGGACACCTCATAGTGGTCACCCTTCTCGTAGCCCCAGGATCCCGCCATTCCGCAGCAGCCGGAATCGAGCACCTCGAAGTCGAGGCCGAGCTTCGTGAGCACTTTCTCCTCGTCGTTCATCCCCATGATCGCCTTGTGGTGGCAGTGCCCGTGTACGACCGCCTTGCGTTCAAGCTTAGGGGGCTCGTAATTCTCCTTTTCGAGGAGTTCACTCAAGATGTACACCTGTTTGGTGAGTCGCCTCGCGTCTTCATCGTTGGGGAAGAGGTTCGTCAGCTCGTCGCGAAAAACCGCCACGCAACTTGGTTCGAGGCCCACTATCGGCACACCCTCTCGGATATACCGACGCAGCGCGTCGAGTATCTGCCCGATCTGGCGCTTGGCGAGGTTCAGCATACCGAAGTCGTAGAGTGGGCGTCCACAGCACAGGGACTGCTGTGGCACCTCGACCCGGAAGCCCGCGTCTTCGAGAACCTCGACCGCGGCCGCGGCGGTCTGTGGATGGAAGTGGTTGTTGAAGGTGTCTGGCCACAGGATCACGGGCGGCTTGTTTAGGTTCCGCGGTTCCCGTTCATGGAACCACTGCTTAAACGTCTTCGGCGCAAAGGACGGAAGCTGGCGCTCGGGCGCTACGCCGGCTGCAGCCTTCATCGCATCGCTCAAAAGCGGTGTATGGGTGAAGAGGTTCGCTATGCTCGGCATACGCGAGGCGAGCCGAGCCCACCAGTGGATGAGACCCAAAGCATAGGCGTTTGCCGGCCTAAGTCGCCCCTCATAGTAATGCGAGAGGAACTCAGCCTTATAGGTAGCGATGTCTGTCTGCACCGGGCACTCGCCCTTGCAGCCCTTGCACGCCAGGCAGAGATCCAACGACTCCTTGACATGCTCATCGCGCCAGCCGTCGATTATGGCCTCTCCCTGCAGCATTTCGAATAGTAGGTTGGCCCGTCCGCGAGTGGTGTGCATCTCCTCACGGGTGACCATGTAACTCGGGCACATCGTGCCGCTTCCCTTGCGACACCTCCCGATCCCGAAGCAGCGCTCGGTCGCCACGACGAAGCTGTGCCTGTCTTCGGGAAACTTAAAGTGTGTCTTCACTTGCGGTGGGTTGTAATTGGTGCCGGTGCGCAGGTTCGTGTCCAGCGGGTAAGGGTCGACGACCTTGCCAGGGTTCATCTTTCCTTCCGGGTCCCAGATCGCTTTGAACTCGCGGAAGGCCTCAACGAGTTCCTCGCCGAACATTATGGGCAAGAGCTCTGCCCGCTGGCCCTCACCATACTCACCAGCGATCGAACCACCGTAGCCGACCACCAGCGCCGCTGCCTCATACAAAAACGAGCGGAAGGATTTGAGGCCCTTGGCCGTCTTTAGGTCGAAGGTGATGCGAGTGTGGACACAGCCCTGGCCGAAGTGCCCGTAGTAGACGCAGTAATAGCCGTACTTGTTCAGCAGCTTCTCGAAGTCGCGCAGGTAGTCCCCGAGCACCTCCGGGGGTACCGCCGCGTCCTCCCAAGTACCCTCGGTCTCCATCGCTCCGGGTACGTTGCTGTAGTCCACCCCGGCCGTGCGGACTGCCCAAACCGATTGCTCTTCTCCGGGATCGCAGAGCTGCGCGCTTATAGGCTTTCCGTCCGACTCCAGCGCCTCCTTCGCCGCACGCGCGAGATCCAAGACTTCTTCTTCGGAATCGCCACCGAACTCGACGAGGAGCCAAGCCCGGCCTTCCGGCAACGCCTTCCGGTCGGTAGCGAAGGCGAACTTCGTCTCCATGTTGTCTGTTAGCGTATGGTCGAAGCCTTCTAAGGCGATGGGGCCATGTTTCATGATCTCTTTGGCGTGGTCGCCGGCGTCGAAGCGGTCCTCGTAGCCGAACACTAGGGTCCGGCGGAACTGGGGGCTATCCACGAGCCGTGCGGTAGCTTCGAGGATGGTGACACAGGTACTCTCTGTGCCGACTAGGGCACGTGCGACGTTGAAGCCGTTCTCCGGCAGCAGCTGATCCAGATTGTAGCCCGAGCAGCGTCGGGGGATCTGCGGATAGCGCTCCCGAATGAGATTAGCGTACCTGTCGCGCAGGTCTCTTAGCTTACGATAGATCTCGCCCGGTCGACCGCCCTTCTGGATGATCTGTTCGAGCTCTTCGTCGCTGGTCGGGCCGACCCGCATCCGTGTGCCGTCGTAGAGCAGTATTTCGAGCTCCTCGACGTTGTTCACGGTCTGGCCCGCCATCACCGAGTGGTTGCCGCAGGAGTTGTTGCCGATCATGCCTCCCAAAGTGCAGAAGGCATGCGTGGCAGGGTCAGGCCCGAAGGTCAGGTCATACTCCTCGGCGGCGTCGCGCAGCTGATCGCAGATGACGCCCGGCTGCACGCGTGCTCGCTTTTTCTCGGGGTCGAGCTCGACGATCTCGCGCATGTACTTCGAGAAGTCCATGATGACCGCGACGTTGCAGCATTGTCCGTTCGGACTGGTGCCGCAGCCGCGAGAGAGAATCGGCGTCCCGTGTTGGTGGCAGGCGGCGACGGTCTTCACGACGTCTTCGTTGTCCTTAGGTATGACGACCCCGATCGGGACCTGCCGGTAGATCGAGTAATCCGTGGCGTAAAGCGCCCGGCTGCCGCGGTCGAAACGTACCTCGCCGCGGACTCCATCCTCACGGAGTTTGTCCTCCAGCGCTTGAGCATCGAGATCCTGGGAACCCGCCCCGTTGGGGGAGCTTCCCTCGTTCCTGATCGCGCTCCTCATAAACTCCTCCTTATCTCCCAGTGCCGTTTCCGACATTTCCCCTAAACGGCACGATACATGTTGTCGGAGCGCCCGCTTTGCGTACTAACCGTACGCGCTGCATGGAGCATACGTTGGGAGCTGATCAACGGTGATCCAGCTGCGATGAGCTCCTGCCTTTTAAGTCCCCTGCGATCTGCCCGAAGCAGATGGCACGTCCAGTTTAGCGCAGCCTGCAGCTTCACGTACAGCATACCGGGCGTCTCTCTGGGCACGAGGGAGGCAGAATCTCCCCACGCGTTTCCCGCACAGGTTAGAGTATGCTGAAGCAAGATAGGATCGGGAAAAGTGAGGAGATGGATGAGGTTCAGCGCGAACGTTTCTATCCTGTTCAAGGAGGCGCCGTTCCTTGAGCGTTTCGGCCGGGCCGCCGAAGCAGGCTTCTCGGCGGTCGAGTTCTGGTGGCCCTCCGGCGAGGAACTTGGGGCGGTCGAGATGGCTATCAGGGAAGCTAACCTCTGGGTTGCGCTAATGAACTTCGACGCCGGAGACATGCCACACGGGGATCGGGGTCTGGCGGGCGATCCGGAGCGCGAGGAGCAATTCCGCAAGAACGTGCCGGTGGCGCTGGAGCTGGCCCGAGGGATCGGGTGCCCGAGGCTGAACGCTCTCGTGGGACATGAGATCGCGGGCATGGGTCGGGAGGAGCAGCTCGCGCTGGCGCGCAGAAACGTCGGGTTCGCCGCCGACGAGGCGGCGAGGTTCGGCGTCGAAGTGCTCGTCGAGGCAGTGAACACCTTCGAGAACGGGCCGTACCTCTTGCACACCACGGCGCAGGCGGTGAGCTTCGTTAAGGGTCTCGCGCGGGAAAACGTAAAGATACAGCACGATCTCTACCACATGCAGCGAATGGAGGGGAACCTGGCCGCGAACCTGCGGGGATACGTTGGCCTCATCGGGCACGTCCAGATCGCGGACTCGCCGGAACGAGGGGAGCCGGGCACGGGCGAGATCCACTACCCTTACGTCCTCGCCACCCTTGAGGAGCTTGACTACTCCGGCTACGTCGGCCTGGAGTACAACCCCACGACAGAGACGACCGAGGAGAGCCTGGGGTGGATGCCTCGTCGGCTGCGCGGCGGCGAAGCCGCGGTCGCTGACTTACAACTTTGAAACCGTAAGAGGAGGGATGATGGCCGGGAAGGTAGGGTTTATAGGGCTCGGGATCATGGGTAAGCCGATGGCCCGCAATCTGATGGAGGCCGGATACGGGCTCGTGGTTTATAACCGGAGCTGGGGGGCGGTCGAGGAGCTTGCGGGAAACGGTGCGGAAACCGCCGGAAGTCCGAAGGAGGTAGCGGAGGTGTGCAACACCGTCATCACCATGCTTCCGGACTCTCCGCAAGTCGAGGAGGTTGTTACCGGGGAGAACGGTGTACTTGAGGGGGTAACGGAAGGCACGCTGCTCGTAGACATGAGCACGATCTCGCCGGTCGCGACGGAGAAGGTTGCGCAGAAGGCTCGCGAGATGGGCGCGAGCATGCTCGACGCTCCTGTAAGCGGCGGAGAGACAGGTGCGGAAGCCGGAACGCTTTCGATCATGGTCGGCGGGAGCCAGGAAGATTTCGAGCGGGCCAAGCCCCTCTTCGACGTTATGGGCAAGACGATCGTGCACGTGGGCGAGTCGGGGACGGGGCAGGTGGTCAAGGCGTGCAACCAGATCGTAGTGGCCCTGACTATAGAGGCGGTGAGTGAAGCCCTCGTACTCGGGTCGAAAGCCGGAGCAAGCCCGGCGAAGGTAATCCAGGTGCTCTCCGGGGGGCTCGCGGGAAATAAGGTCATGGAGGCTAAAAGCGAAAACTTCCTGAAACATGAATTCAACCCTGGTTTTAGGCTAGAATTGCATCGAAAAGACCTGGGGATAGCACTCGCGGCGGGTAAGGAGTACGGGGTGCCGTTGCCAGTCACGGCTATCGTGGACCAGGTATTAGAGGCGCTGGTAGCCAAGGGGTCGGGAGGCGAGGATCACTCGGCAATGCTCGTGTTTATCGAAGACTTGGCGCAACACACGATAGGGGAGGGGAGCTAAGGCTCCCGGACACACAAGGGAAGGGAACCGAACATGGAGCGGGATCAGCTGATACAAACTATGCAGACCATCCTGGGGCCGGAGGGTGTGATCTCCGACCGCGAGCAGCTCAGGACCTACGAGTGCGATGGTCTGATGAACTACCGGGTCATCCCCGATCTCGTCGTGCTCCCCGAGAGTGTCGAGCAGGTGCAGAGCATAGTCAAGGTCTGCTACGACGAGGGGATCCCGTACGTCGCCCGCGGCTCGGGGACCGGGCTCTCGGGCGGAGCCTTGCCGGTCGAAGCGGGGATACTGATAGTGCTCTCGAGGATGCGCCGGATCCTTGAGGTGGACATCCCGAACCAGCGAATCGTGGTCGAGCCGGGCGTCATAAATATGTGGGTTAGTCAGGAGGTGGCCGACGAGGGCTACTACTACGCCCCGGACCCCGCAAGCCAGCTTGTCTCCTCCATCGGCGGCAACCTGGCTGAGAACTCCGGCGGGGTTCACTGCCTTAAGTACGGCTTCACCACCAACCACGTGATGGGAGCCGAGGTTGTCTTGCCGGATGCCTCGGTAGTGCAGATCGGCGGTGGCAAGGCGCCCGACGCGCCGGGCTACGACTTGCTCGGTGCGTTCGTCGGCTCCGAAGGGACTTTGGGGATAGCGACCAAGATAACCCTGCGACTCGTACGCGTGCCGCAGGCGGTGCGGACCCTGCTGGCAGCCTTCGAAGACACCGAGCAGGCCGGGAGCGCCGTCTCGGGAATTATAGGCGCCGGGATAGTGCCGGCCGCCGTTGAAATGATGGATGCTTTGTGCATCGAGGCGGTCGAGGCCGCGGTGCACCCGGGGTTTCCGGAAGCCGGGGCGATACTCCTTCTAGAGCTCGATGGCTCGGAGGCTGAGGTGGCTAACCAGTTCGAGCAGGTGATCGAGGTCTTCGAGGGGAACAACGCCACCGAGATCCGGGTCGCCGAGGACGACGAAGAGCGGGCGCTCTTCTGGAAGGGCCGCAAGGCAGCGTTCGGGGCGATGGGACGCATCAGCCACGACTACTATGTCCAGGACAGTGTGATCCCACGCACGGAGCTCGGGCCGGTCCTTAAAAGGATCTCCGAGCTCAGCGAGGAGTACGGGCTACGGGTGGCAAACGTCTTCCACGCCGGAGACGGTAACCTGCACCCTCTGGTCCTGTACAACAACGAGATCGAAGGCGAGTCCGAGCGGGCCGAGGAGCTGGCCGGTGAGATAGTGTTTGCTTGCCTGGAGTACGGTGGGTCCCTCACCGGGGAGCACGGCATCGGCCAGGACAAAAAGAAGTACATGCCCAAGATGTTCACCGAAGAGGACATGAACACCATGCAGCTTTTGCGGTGTGCCTTCGACCCGCACCAGATCTGCAATCCTGGCAAGATCTTCCCAACTCCGCGCTTGTGTGGGGAGCGACCCGGTCCCTTCCGCATGCACCCGATCCAAAAAGCCGGCCTCGCGGAGAACTTCTAGTGGATACTACGGGTACGAAGATCTCCTTGGCAGATTTGCAGGGGATAGTCGGTGAAGAGCACGCCTGGGAGGCTGCATCGGAAGATGCCGTGGACGGTATTCGCCCCTCGTTCGTAGTCGAGCCGGGTTCCATCGAAGAGGCGAGCGAGCTTCACCAGCTCGCCGACAGCGAGGGCCTTTCGATAGCCCCTCGAGGCAGTGGGACGAAGATGCTTTTAGGCAACCCGCCGAGCGCGCTGGATCTCATCGTCAGCACCGTACGCATGAACGAGGTCATCGAACATGTTCCCGGAGATCAGATAGTACGGGTCCAGGCCGGGATAAAGCTCGAAACCTTGCAAGAGCAGCTCGCTGACTCCGACCAGATCCTTGGCATCGACCCCGCAGAGAAAGGGGCTACAATCGGGGGCATCATCGCAACGAACTCCTCGGGACCGAGAAGGCTACGCTACGGGACCATAAGGGACCTCATCATCGGGATTACAGTAGTGCTCGCGAACGGGACGGTGGCAAAGGCCGGCGGCAAAGTCGTCAAGAACGTGGCCGGCTACGACCTCTCCAAGCTCTTTACAGGGTCTTTAGGTACTATAGGTCTGATCGCGACCGCCAACTTCCGGCTGCATCCCAGGCCCGAGGCGGCCCGCACGGTGGCGGTTGAGCTCTCGAACACTAAAGAGGTGGGCGAAGCGGCGCAGGCTATAGTGCATTCCCAGATCGTCTCGAGCGCCCTGGAGCTGTACTGGAACGAGGATACGAGGCTTCTCACCCTCCTCATCGAAGGCATACCGTCCGCCGTTGAGGCGCAGGCGGAGACAGCGTCTTTCCTCTTTAAGCCTTTCGGGGAGGTGCATGCTTTAAGCGACGAGGAAATCCCCTATCTAGGACCCTTAACGCCACCCGATACGTCCGAGGCGGAAGACGAGGTGGTGCTCAAGATCGGAGCTCCGCCCGCGGAGCTCGCGGGCGTGCTCGACTCGGTGTTCGGGGCTTGCGAGCGTAGGGAGGTTACGCCCCACATTACCAGCCACGCCGCGAATGGCATTACCCTGGTTGGTCTCTCCGGGGGGGGCGAGGAGGCGCAGGTGAGGGTCATCGAGGAGCTGCGCGAGATCTGGGTCCGCCGGGGCGGAAGCTTGGTTGTACAGAAAGCTCCGCCCTCGATAAAGAAGAGGGTCGACGTGTGGGGACCGGCGGGGGACTACCTCGGCCTCACTCGACGGGTAAAGGAAAAGTTCGATCCCCGGGGCGTGCTGAACCCGGGCAGGTTCTTGGGAGGTATCTAGTGACCGAGAGGAACAACGGGTCTTCGGACGGAAGACCAGCCAGGTCCCCGCACCCGCAAGAGCAGGGCAACCGCTACGACGCGACGGACGCCGCCGAGGAGCGAAGCGATCATGAAGGCACCGCACGGGAACAGGCGATGGCTGGCGCCATCGGTGCCGGCAGTCCGCAGGACGTCGGCCAGAACACCCGCGCCGCCACTTCGGGCCCGATCTTACAGACCGTGGGCGAGGATCGTCCCGAGAGCGGCAGCTTCGACTTCCCGGCCTTCGATGATCACCGCCCGCCGGACAAACAGCTCATAGACGAGTGCGTTCACTGCGGCTTCTGCCTGCCGACCTGCCCGACCTACGTTCTTTTCGGCGAGGAAATGGACTCCCCGCGCGGGCGCATCTACCTCATGAACAAGGGCCTCACCGAGGAGCCGATGAACGACACTATGGTTCGTCATTGGGACCTGTGCCTTGGGTGTATGGCCTGCGTCACCGCCTGCCCTTCAGGCGTGCAGTACGACAAGCTCATAGAGGCCACCCGGGCTCAGGTCGAGCGTCGCTACGAGCGAAGGGCCGACGACAAGGCGTTCCGGGACATGATCTTCCGATTCTTCCCCTACCGCAGCCGTCTGCGGCTCGCCGCCGGACCTTTGCGTCTCTACCAGCGCTTCGGCCTCGACAAAAAGCTCCGCAAGGCCGGCGTCATGAGCCGCCTTCCCGCTCGCATGAGAGCGGTGGAGGCCCTCATGCCCAAGCTGGTGAAGGAACAGAAGATCCCAGAGTACACCTCCCCCGTGGGCGAGAAGCGCAGGAGGGTCGGGGTACTCATCGGGTGCGTGCAGCAGGTCTTTTTCTCCCAAGTCAACGCCGCAACCGTCCGGGTCCTGGCCACCGAGGGTTGCGAGGTCGTCGCCCCTAAGAACCAAGGCTGCTGCGGTGCCTTGAGCACCCATGCCGGACGCGAAGAGGAGTCCCTAGACTTCGCAAGGAAGACCATAGATACGTTCGAGGCCGAGAACTTGGACTACGTAATCGTCAACGCTGCTGGCTGCGGTTCGACGATGAAGGAGTACGCGTACCTTTTGCGCGACGACCCTGAGTACGCCGAGAGAGCCAGAGCGTTCTCCGATAAGGTCAAGGATGTCTCGGAGTTTTTGTACGAGATGGGCGCCGTCGCCGAGCGGCATCCTTTGCCGGTTTCGGCGGCGTACCACGATGCCTGCCACCTGGCGCACGCTCAGGGTGTCCGCAAGGAGCCCCGCCAGGTTCTGAGGCAGATACCCGGGATGGAGATCGAGGAGATAAAAGAGGCTGAGATCTGCTGCGGCTCGGCTGGCATCTACAACATGATCGAACCCGAGCCTGCCGCCGAGCTCGGAGAACGTAAGGCGAGGAATGTTCTCAAGACCGGTGCGTCGTTGATCGTCACCTCCAACCCCGGCTGCATGCTCCAGATACAGGCTTCTCTGAAGAAGATGGGTCACGACGTGCCGATGGTTCACCCGATGGAGGTCCTCGACGCCTCCCTGCGGGGCGAGCCTGTGGAAGCTTTGCTCCGATAGGGGAGATACGCGGTGAGAGTCTCCCGTTCTGTGCTGGCCGTTCCCGCCTCGGAATGGAAGATGATCGAAAAAGGTTCACTCTCCGGAGCGGACCTTTTCTTTCTCGACCTCGAAGATGCGGTCGCCTCGGGCTCGAAAGCCAGCGCCCGCGTGAACGTCATCCGGGCGCTCGAAGAGCTCGACTGGCATGACCGTCCGACCTTCTACCGCATCAACGCCCTGGACACCCCGCACTTCTATAGGGACGTCATCGAGATCGTCGAAGAAGCGGGGGACAGGCTTGACCTGATCCTGGTCCCCAAAGTGGAGCGTCCCGGAAACCTCCACGCCCTGGATATCCTCCTCACGAGCGTCGAACTAAACGTGGGCCTTGAGCCCGGCAAGATAAAGCTCGAGGCTCAGATAGAGACCGCCGAAGGCCTCGTCAACATAGACGGCATAGCCCGCTCGACGAGCCGCCTCGAAGCTCTCGTCTTCGGGCCCGGTGACTACGCCGCCAGTATCAGAATGCCGCAGACGAGCGTCGGCACGATGGACGAGTGGGACGACTCGTACCCCGGCCACCGCTTCCACTATGCTATGCACCGTATCGTAGTGGCCGCTCGCGCCGCTGGCCTTCGTGCCATAGACGGGCCCGTCGCCGACTACAAAGACGAAGAAGGGCTCCGCAAGAGCTGTCTCCTCGCCCGTTCATTAGGCTTTGACGGCAAGTGGTGCATCCACCCCGGCCAAGTCGAAACCGCCAACGGGGTCTTCTCTCCCACCCAGAGAGAGCTGGAGTGGGCCAAAAAAGTAGTTTCCGCTTACGAGGAGGCCAACGTTACCGGAAGCGGTTCGATAAGCGTGGATGGTCAGATGGTGGACGCCGCGTCTATAAGGATGGCCCGAAACACCCTCGACCTCGCCCGGGACGCGGGATGATTCGAGGGTAGATAGCATAAAATATGTTCCCAGCTGTGCGGCTTTTCTACGGAGTATGATCACCGAATGGTGGATGTAACGGTTATCGGCGGTGGCCTCGCGGGTAGCGAGGCTGCCTGGCAGGCGGCCGAGAGGGGCTGCTCGGTCGAGCTGTGGGAAATGCGGCCGGTCAAGCAAACGCCAGCCCACCGCACCGACTCTTTGGCCGAGCTGGTCTGCTCGAACTCGATGGGCAACCTTTCTTTGGAGACGGCATCTGGGCTCTTGAAGGAGGAGCTCAGGCGCCTGGAGTCTGTAATCATTCACTGTGCCGACGCGAATATGGTCCCAGCGGGTGGCGCGTTGGGTCTCGCGCGGGAGGACTTCTCGCTGGCCGTTACGGAGGCGGTGCACGGCCACCCGAACATAAGGGTGGTTCGCGAGGAGGCCACAGAGATACCTTCGGGCCCCACGGTCATCGCCACCGGCCCCCTGACCTCGGACGCGCTGGCAGAGAAGATCACCGCTCTCTCCGGCGAGACTTTGTTTTTCTATGACGCGGCGTCCCCCATCATCTTCCGTGAGTCCTTGGACGAGGAGAAGGTTTACCTCGCCTCCCGCTACGATAAGGGTGAGGCTGCCTACCTGAACTGCCCGATGTATGAGGAGGAGTATTACTCCTTCGTCGAGGCGCTTGTAGAGGCGGAGCTCGCCCCTATAAAGGACTTCGAGGAGGACATGTACTTCGAGGGATGTTTGCCGGTGGAGGTGATCGCACGTCGCGGTCTCGAGACGCTGAGGTTCGGCCCGATGAAGCCCGTGGGCTTGCCTGATCCACACACCAGCAAGGAGCCCTACGCGGTTGTGCAGCTCAGGCAGGACGACGCCGAAGGACGGCTATTCAACATGGTGGGCTTCCAGACGCGTCTTAAGTGGGGCGAGCAGAAACGCGTCTTCCGCACCATCCCTGGCATGGAGAATGCCGAGTTCGCCCGCATGGGCGTCATGCACCGCAACACTTATCTGCCGTCGAATCGGATGCTCGACGCCACGATGCGCGTTCGCACGGGCGAGCCACTGTTCTTCGCCGGCCAGCTCACCGGAGTCGAGGGTTACGTCGAGAGCACAGCGATGGGATACATAGCGGGTACGAACGCCGCGCGACTTGCCCGGGGCGAAGAACCGATCGAGATGCCTCAAGGCACCATGTTGGGCGCGCTCGCCTATTACATCACCGTTAAAGACGGCATCCTGCAGCCCATAAACGCCAATTGGGGTCTCGTGCCTGCCGCCCCCAAGCGTGAGAACGGATGCCGGCTCTCCAAGCCTGAGCGTCGTGGCCGACAGGCCAGGATGGCGCTCGCTGCGCTGGAGAGCTTCATTGGGTAGGAGCAACCGGCGGTCAGTACCGGCTTAAAATATTAAACTGCCCGAGCTATCGTTCCGCGTCCTGCTGGCCGGCTGGGTACCAGAGGTGCGCTTCGAGCGGGTTGTGGGCCAACCTCGCTGGGATCCTCCTGGAGACGATTTCGGGTAACGCCTCCTCGTAGCGCCAAAAGCGCCACCAGGGACGCCGTTCCGCCTTTATGGGAGCTTCTACTTCTTCTGCCTGTTCAGATGTTCTGTAGCGCCAGACCTCCTCGGTGAGGTAGCCACAGAAGAAGCCTCCCACCGCTTCTGTGCCGGGGTCTCTACGATAGAGAAACCCGCCGGGAGTGAAATAGTAAAGCTTCCCCCCAACATTGAACTCTAGGTAAGGGGAGATGGTCTCGTTGGGGTTGTTCTCTAAGTCGCTGAAGCGAGCGAGGATGTCTTCAGCCGTGCTGCGGTTTTGCATATCGTCCTCTCCCAGTTCTTAGAGCTTCCGAATAACCTACGCCACAGGGAGGCTTCTGTGCCCTTAGGGAGTTTTCTCTCTACCCTTCGATGCTGGCGGAGGCCGTCTCAGGGTCTTCTCGAGGCTCTGAGGCGGGTTCTAGCTCGGGGATGCTTTGTAGGGCAGCAGCAAGCAAGTGATCTTTGCGATGGCTTTCCTCACGGTACTCCTCTTCGCGACGCCGTAATTCGCGATCCCAGCTTCTGATAACCTCGCGGAGGAATGCAACCTGTTCCTCCAGGTTTGCGACAACGTGTGTCATGTCGGCGACATGATTGTCGGAGACGGTGCTTCGGACGTCGGCATGCCGAATCATGTCAGTGTCCAGTACCACGTAACGGGTCTTGTCTACCGCTTATGAGAACCTAAATTGCCAAGGCTATTCTCCTTGTGGCGTTAGAAGTGGGTAGCTGGACAGTGGAGAGGTCACCCTGCTTCCTCCAGGCTACCGAAGGACCTATAAGGGTGGGTCCACGCGGCAACGTTGCCTAACTACCGCGCTGTGAATGTATCTATAAGCATGATGCTAACCCTTATGGGCGTGCAAGCGCGCTTTAGATTTGCCTTTAAGGTTAAGAGTCTTTATAGTTCGTTGGCGAGTATTAACAGTGTGGCTTTGGAAGGAGGCAGAGAAGTTGAGAAAGCTGATATTGGTGGTAGCGATGCTGGCCATAGTGGTGGTGGCAGCCGCCCCCGTCATAGCGCAGAGCCAAGGGTTCTCTGAGAGAAGGATCACTAGTGGTAAGGCTTCGCCGTCGTTCGCCTTCAGCAACAAGGGCGACAACGTCAATGCTTGCCCGGTTGCTCAGCAGGTGGCCAACACTGGCCAGGTTGCCAACGAGCAGGGAACGGTTCAGTTCGAATCTAAGGCTGATGACATAGAGTTCGCGGGCAGCGAGGAAACCATAACTCCCTCGGAGACGGCTACCTGCTCGCAGACCATCTCCCAGGCTGCGGCTGCTAAGTAGCAAAAGCTAAGAACATAGCGTTCTAGGAGGGCCGGGGTCTAAAAGCCCCGGCTCTTTTTATGCCCTTTTAGCCAGAGATAGCCTTAAAGAAGGTTATTTCCCAAAAGCTATCCGCCCTGTGGCGTTACGAGTGTATAAGCAGATTAGCCGGGATGTTTCCCTTTCTCAGCTCGTGGCCGAGGTCATCTCCAACCCCGAGCGCGAACTGCGCGAGGACCTGGAGAACTTTGCTAGGAGGGTCGAGCAGGGCGAGCTTAGGTTGAGTGGGCCAAGCGCTTAAGGGTCCGGTGGCTGGCAGAAGGATTTTGTGAATGATAAAGACTATGGTGTGCATCGAAGGCACTACGACGAGATCAAAGAAGCCCCATTTAGCAGAAGCTAGGCCTTAAGAACCAAGTTTGTACAACCAGAACCGGTACTTAGCAACAGGCCGCCAGCTAGCTTTCTTGCAGTTCGAGCCGTAGCGTCAGCACCTCGAACGGGCGCACCTCCATGCGCAGTGTATTCCTTTCGGCGAAAAGCGTCTCGCTCTTCTCTTCCAGGAGGTTGGTCGCCTCGGCTCGTTTTATCTCCCTGGCAAAGCGTAAGACGCTTTTGCCTCTGGCGCCATGCGGCTCATAGAGGCGTAGGATCAAACCCCTACCATCCTCCGCTTTTTTGAGGCTTCCTAGCGCCAGCGTCACGCCCTCGATCGCTATCAGCCCGGATTCGGGCGGCAACGTTCCTTGGCCCGGTTTGGCCTCTGCGGCGCACAGAGGGCTGTTCAGCGCTAACGCTTCTTGTACCACTCCCGCTCCTGTCCAGTCTCCCTCGTGGGGGAGCAGGCTGTAGGTGAAGTGGTGCTCGCCCTCGTCGGCGAAGGGGTCCGGGTGAATAGGGCTCCTGAGGAGGCTGATCCCGAGCACGTTATCGCACGCGCTGTGTCCATACTTGCCGTCGTTGAGGATGGCGACGCCGTAGCCTGGTTCGGAGAGGTCGGCAAAGCGGTGAGCCGCCACCTCGAAGCGCGCCCTATCCCAGGAGGTGTTGCGATGGGTAGACCGCCGTACGACACCGTACATCGTTTCGAAAGTCGCTTCGTGTGAGCGCACGGCCAGAGGGAAGAGCGCTCTTAAGAGGATCTGCCGCTCATGCCACTCGATGTGCGTCTCTATATTCAGGCGCCTAGAACCGGCCAGAAGCTGGTACGTTTGCACTATGCGCGAACCCCGCCAAATGCGTCTAACCCGTACCGCAGCGCGCAGCGGTCCCGGCTCGAGCACTTCGATCTCCTCTGCCTCCCGGATCTCTTGACCTTCCTGCTTGTAGGACTCGTCGATGTCCCAGGCGTCCCACTCGCGGGGTTTATCTACGTAGGCCCACAGCTGGTTGCCGCGACCCTCGAGGACCTCCCGTACCACCACTTTGTCGAACACCTGCTTGAGCGTACCATCCGCACCGATAACCACCCGCAAGAGGTCGTTCTCGAGGACCGCACCGCTTCCCTCAAGCTCGGCGTAAGTTTCGGACAGCGATTCTTCTTCGAGCCCACTTTCGCGGCGAGCCACGAAAAGCGTCGTCCAGCCCAGTCCCGGGACGCGACGGCGCGGATCGTGAACGAGGAGACCTTGTTCGGTTCGTTGGGCAGAGACGGGCTTGCCACTTGCGTCGGTGATCGCCGCCGCATCATCGACGCCGGGCAAAAGTACGGAGAGCGCTTTTGAAGCGAGCCCAGCATTAGCTACCAAAAACGCATCCTTTTCATCGTCGGTTTCTACGAGGCTCGCCAGATAGTTCAGGGCTTTATCGCGCACGCTTGCTGCGGTTTTTAGGACTTCGGCGAGCTGGTGGTGCGCATCCTCGTATACTTCTTCTATGGAAGAGCCAGGAAGGATATCGTGGAACTGGTTGAGGAGCAGGGTCTTCCAGGCCTTCTCCAAAACATTGTAGGGTTCCCCATCGCCGTGTACCCCGGCGATGGTGGAGAAAGCTTCAGCTTCGAGCAACCTATGCTCCCCTGCGCGGTTGAGCTTCTTAACCTCTCCATGCGAGGTGAGCGTCCCCCGGTGCAGCTCGAGGTAAAGCTCACCAACCCACTTGGGGAGACCTTCTTTAGGCAACGTCGCATAAAAGTCTCCCACCCGTGTCATCCGGAGGCGCGGCAGGGCCGGGAAGCTCTTGAGCCGCGCGTAGTTCTCGAGCATCTTTTCGCTGGGACCGCCTCCACCGTCACCCCATCCGAAGGAGAATAGGCTCTCGGGATGAAGGCGCTTCTCCTTGAAGTTGCGCCAAGTGCCCAGCAGGTCGAACGGACGGACAATACCATTGTAATCCGGTCCGGGGTTGTCGGACATGTGCGCCGTCACGTGGCTACCGTCTATCCCCTCCCAGCAGAACAGATCGAAAGGAAAGGCGTTGGTCTCGTTCCAGTTCAGCTTGCAGGTAAAGAACCCTTCCAGACCCGCGCCGCGTAGAAGTTGGGGTATGCCCGGAGAGAAGCCGAACGCATCCGGGAGCCAAGCTACCTTGCAGCGCGTGCCGAACTTCTCTTCGAAGTACCGCTGCCCGTAAAACAGCTGGCGCACGAAGGATTCTCCCCCCGTGATCTGGCAATCCGGTTCCGTCCATGAACCTCCAACGGGCTCCCAACGCCCCTCCTTGATGCGCTCTCGGATGCGCATGAACAGTTCGGGATGCTCTTCCTCTACCCAGGTGTAAAGCTGGGCGGAGGACTGGTTGAAGGTAAAGTCCTCGTACCGGTCCATGAGTCGCAGCACGCTGGAGAAGGTGCGGCGTGCTTTGCGGTGGGTTTCGTGCAGCGGCCAAAGCCATGCGAGGTCGATGTGAGCGTGTCCGGTCAGCGCCAGTCGGCCGACCGGCGGGTGTTCTTGTTTGATCTCCTCCAGGCGCTCGGACACTTTCGCCCGGGTGCTCCGTACGGCTCGACGCGCCGTCTTTGGGAGAGGCTCGAATGGTTGTGGCGCACGAGGGAGGCTCCACAGCTCGCGACCCATCCGGTTCACGTCGACGGCCTCGTCGGCGAAGGCGGGGGGGAGGCTCCAAAGACCCTGTCCCAGCGGGTTCTCGTATCCGTGATGGAACCTCGTGAAAGCAACTTCGGTCGCCGAGGGCCAATCGGTGGCAAGGCTGGTGAACGCAAGGTCGAGCACGTCGAGCAGGTGCGGAACGACCTCGTGGTCGCCAAGCTGCGCGCATGCTTCCACGATTACGCGCAGGTCGTGCTCCAGCGCTATCACCTCGGTCTCAGGCACGACGAGGCAAGCCTGCTGGAGTCGCGGCTCTCGAATGTGCGAGCCGAACAGCCCTTTGGGGACGACTTCTGCCCGGATCTCGAGTGGCTCCCCGCCCCGCGCAGCGTCGGTAACGTGGAAGCTGCGGTGGAAGGGATCTAACCCCCCCTCGATGCCGACCGAGAGGCAAACGAAGCCTTCGCCTCCCAGCCACAGCTCGAGTTCGACGGGCTGCCCCGCCCACTCATAGGGAATCATGGTGCTCGCGGTGAAGCTGACCGGCATGTCCACCACAGGCCAGTCTTCGCCGAGGCTGATTGTGCGGGCGATGTCACCCTGAGCGGTGAATAGCCACTCCCGGATGGGATGCACCTGAGCGTTGCGCCAGGCATAGAGGTCCTCTAGGCGGCGGGCGCAGCGCTCCAAGCGGTGTTTATCCTGGCTTTTCATCGGACTCCTTTAGCCTCTTATCAGTGCGTTACAGCTTGCTTACGGCATCCGCCAACGCTTCAAGTTCTTCCTCGGTGTTGAACAGGTGAGTGCTTGCTCGGATGTAAGGGTACGGCTTCGGGATGAAGCGAACAACGAACTTCTGCGTGAGGAGCTTCTCGACGGCCTCCTTCGCCGCTATGCCTGCGACCTCGAAGCTGACGAGTCCCGAGCAGGCGGGGCTGGAGGAGCGGAGCGCAACGCGGGGCACCCTCTTCAGGAGACCGGCCAGAAGGTCGGCGCGGCTTAAGATTTCGGCGAACCCTTCCGCCCCACGCTCGTGGACGGCGCTGACCGCTGCAGCGAAACCGGCCGCAAGGGCCGGGCTCATCGTCGAGGCTTCGAAGCGTCTCGCGCCCTCGTGTATGTACCTCCAATAGCCGCTCTCCGCTCTGAAAAACCTCTCCGGGTCCGAGAGGGAGGCGTAGCCGAAGTTCGTGCTCCAAACTTCGCAGCCGGGCCGGACGTAGAAGGCGCCCATGCCCTCCGGACCCAAAACCCATTTATGGCCGGTGAAGGCGTACATATCAGCGCCGGTCCGGGGGACGTCTACTGGAACGTTCCCGATTGATTGAGCACCGTCCACCAGGGTAAAGGCGTCTTGGAAGCGAGCTAAGGCGCAGATCTCCTCTAGCGGTAGAATCTCACCCGTAGTCCAGTCCACATGCGAGAGCGCGACGAGGCGCGTTTTGCTAGTCATCGCTTCCTCGACCTTCTCAGCTGTCACCGGGGGCGCGAGGAGTCTGAGCCGGACGCCGTAGCGCTTCCCCAGAGCGCGAAGCGGGACGAGGCTGCCCGGGTGCTCCGAGCGGCTGGATACGATCTCGTCACCTTCCCGCCAGTCAAGGGCAAAGGCCCCGAGGTTCATGCCATGGGTGGTGTTCTGGGTGAGGGCGATGTTCTCGGGGTCCGCATTTATGAGTTGGGCTGCGACCTCGCGGGCGCGGGCATACGCTTTACCTTGGTGGGCATAGAAGTCGGCACCCTCGAGGTAGGCGGGCCCTGAGCACAGGTCGTCCACCTCGCGCATGGCCCTTATCGTGTCGTAGGAGGGCGGGCCGCTGCCGCCGGAGTTCAGGTAAGCGTAGGAGTTGCCGGCTAGGGCGGGGAACATCTTGCGCGGGAGGTGCATTGAGTTTCGCTCTTTCTCTCTTCAAAAGCCGACGGTTAATCCTCGGCCAAGATCTCCAATACCTCCGCGTGGAGGGCTTCGTTGTTGGTGGCGAGGAGTCCTTCAGAGTCGTAGGTCCAGGGGTCGCCGGCGAGGTTCGTTACACGGCCACCAGCTTCTGAGACCAGAAGGGCGGTCGGGGCGTAGTCCCAGACGGTGTTACGGGTGCCTATGCAGAGGTCGAGATAGCCCGCTGCGACCCAAGCCCCACGGATACCCGCGCTGCCGAGCGAGCGGAGTTGCCAGCAGGAACGGAAGACCTCCAGGACCCCGTTTTTGTAAGGCTCGTTGACGGCGGCCGGTAAGGCCATGTCCGCCCCGACGAAAGCGCGCTCGAGCTCCTCCGTTTCTCCGACATGCAAGGTATAGGTCTTCCCTTTAGAGTCCCGAAAAGCCCCTGCGCCGAGCCTCGCATGGTAGATGTCGCCGAGACGCGGGGCGGCGACGGCGGCATGCTTCACCTCCTCGCCCTCGACTACGGAGATGCACGTACAAAAAATTGGGTTCGCCCGCGAGAAGTTGGCTGTGCCGTCCAGAGGGTCAAGAAGCCACGTATGTCCCGTGGGCGAGATCTTACCTCCGCTCTCTTCAGAGAGGATAGCATCGTCGGGGTAGCGTTCGCTTATCTGGGAGATCAAAAGCTCTTCGCAGAGCAGGTCCACGTCGGTTACAAGGTCCTTCGGGGCCTTCTCCTTGATCTCACCAGGCTCCTCGTAGCGCGAGAGCTGCAACTCGCACACTTGCCGCGCTAGGTCGCGGACGAAGCGATGAAGTTCTTCGGAGGAAGCTTCCGAGGAGCTATCTGAGGTACTCACGCAGGTTCTGGGTGCGGCGCTGCTCGCGGAGGAGATTAAGGGTCTTCATCTGGATCTGTCTGACTCGTTCGCGAGTAATATCGAACTCACGGCCGACCTCCTCGAGGGTGCGAGGCCTGTCATCCTTCATTCCGAAGCGGAGCTCGATGATCTGACGCTCTCTCTCCGGCAGCTCGTCTAAAGCCTCCCTGAGATGGGACTTCAAGAGCGCCTCCGAGACCGCCTCCGTCGGTGTTACGGTACCTGCGTCCTCGAGGAAGTCGCCGAGGTGAGAGGAGTCTTCGTCGCCGACCGGG
>DASQSI010000025.1:0-3423 GCA_035642415.1 Rubrobacteraceae bacterium | reverse complement strand
GCGTTATCGATGGACCGTTCGGCCCGCTTGATGGCGCGGGCCACGCGTCGTATCCCCGGCGGGGTCAACAGCCCGGTCCGGGCGTTCCGCTCGGTGGGTGGTGATCCTGTGTTCATGCTGCGTGGCGAGGGCTCGCGCATCTTCGACGTCGACGGCAACTCTTACCTGGACTATGTTATGAGCTACGGACCGCTTATCCTCGGTCATGCCCACCCGGACGTGGTGAAAGCCCTGGAGAAGGCGGTCCGGTACGGGACTACGTTCGGGGCGTCCACCGAGCTTGAGGTCGAGCTCGCCGAGCTCGTCTGCGAGACCGTTCCGTCCATAGAGATGGTCCGGATGACCAGCTCCGGTACCGAGGCGACGATGAGTGCCATCCGGGCGGCACGGGGGTACACGGGCCGCGAGGGCATTCTAAAGTTCGACGGCAACTACCACGGCCACGGCGACGCTCTGCTCGTTGCGGCGGGCTCGGGTGCAGCAACTTTAGGCCTCCCCGACAGCCCCGGCGTCACGAAGGGTGCCACCGAGAACACGTCCGTTTTGCCGTACAATGACCTCGGTATGGTGCGGGCGTTCTTCGAGGAGAAGGGTGAGCATACGGCCGCTGTGATCCTGGAGCCTGTCGCGGGAAACATGGGGTGCGTGCCGCCGGCCGGGGGGTACCTGGAGGGGCTACGTGAGATCACGCAAGCGTACGGCACGGTCCTCATCTTCGACGAGGTGATGACCGGCTTCAGGCTCGCGCGTGGCGGGGCTCAGGAGCGCTATGGCCTCGTGCCGGACATAACGTGCCTCGGTAAGATCATTGGCGGCGGTCTCCCCGTGGGGGCGTTCGGTGGGAGGAAGGAGATCATGGAGCAGATCGCGCCTGCAGGGCCAATCTACCAGGCCGGCACCCTCTCCGGCAACCCGCTCGCGATGACCGCTGGTCTCGCGACTTTACGTGTCACGGGCGAACCCGGCTTCTACGAGAGGCTCGAAGACCTGGGTGACCGCTGGCAGCGGGGGATGCACGAGGTTGCGAGCGAGGGTGATGTGCCCTTCACTATAAACCAGGTCGGCTCGATGGTAAGTATCTTCTTCACTGAGGAGACGGTCACGGACTTCTCTTCGGCCGCTTATTCGGACATGGCGGCGTTCAAAGACTTTTTCTGGCACATGCTTCGGCGGGGCGTGTACCTCGCCCCGAGCCCGTACGAGGCCGGTTTCATCTCGACCGCTCACTCGGAGGAGGACTTGGAGAAAACCTTCGAAGCGGCTCGGGAGTGGTTCGTGCAGACGCCAGCACAGCGGAGCTAGAGCGACGTGGAGACCACCCGCCGGACACCGGAAGTTTCGCTCAAGGAGGTCTTTCTGCGCGCCGCAGGAAGCTTGCCGGGCGAGGACCACCGGAGCGAGGTTGTCGCCGAGGCATTGGGATATTTGCAGGAGGGGTTTGAAGTGCATTATGCAACCAGGACCGCGAACGACGAGGCGATACTCGTTGGGGACAACGCTTATGCCTGGGCGGTCGAGACCATAGCGCGGCTGGACGAGCCGCGCTTCGTCGGGGTGGCGGGACGTATGATCCGGGACGGAACCGGTGAGATCTTACGCGGCAACGCGGTTTCTCTGGAACTCTGGACACCACATCTGGCGCAGCTCCTCAGCATCATCTCGGGCGAGGACGAGGAGCGTTCCGAAGCCCGTATCCGGGAGGCGACAAGGGAGGCGAAAGGTGCCGGCTAATAACCTGCAGGAGTTCGTGAGCTCTTTACGCGAAGAGGGAGAGCTCGTGGACGTGCGCGAGCCGGTGAGCGCGAAGTTCGAGATCACCGAGGTCGCCGACCGCGTGATGAAGAGGAATGGTCCCGCCCTCCTGTTCCACAACGTGGAAGATAGCGACTACCCTCTCCTCATAAACACCTTCGGCTCGAAGAAACGCATGGCGAGAGCTTTGGGTGTTACGGATCTAAACGACATCGGGCATCGTTTAGAGGAGCTTTTGGAACTGACCAAGGGACCCGGCAAAGGCTTCATGGCGAAGCTGGGGCTCTTGCCGCGCCTGCGCGAGGTTTCTAAGTTCCCACCGCGCACTACAGGCAAGGCCCCGTGCCAGGAGATAGTCTACCGCGACGAGGAGGTGGACCTCGAACGCCTTCCGGTCCAGACGTGCTGGCCCGAGGATGGCGGGCCGTTCATAACCCTCACCATGGTTCACACCCAGGACCCGGAGACCGGTGAGCGCAACGCCGGTATGTACCGCGTGCAGCGCTTCGACAAAAGGACCGCGGGGCTCCACTGGCAGCGCCATAAGACCGGTGCTGCACACTTCGAGAAAGCCAGGAAGCTGGGCCAGAAACTTCCCGTCGCTATCACCCTCGGTGGAGACCCGGCTTCGATCTACTCGGCTTCTGCCCCCTTGCCGCCCGGCATCAGCGAGTTCGTCTTCGCCGGTTTCTTGCGCAAGGAGCCCGTGAAGCTCGTCGAATGCCTCACCAACGAGCTGGAGGTGCCGGCGGAGGCGGAGATGGTTATCGAAGGCTATACAGACCCCGAAGAGCCCCTAACGCTGGAGGGCCCGTTCGGGGACCACACCGGCTTCTACTCGCTCGCCGACTACTACCCGGCCATGCACGTCACCGCCGTGACCATGCGAAAGAACGCCATCTACCCGTCTACCATCGTGGGTCGGCCACCGATGGAGGATGCGTGGCTCGGGTACGCAACAGAGCGCATCTTTCTGCCGCTCACGCGCTTGATGCTGCCGGAGGTCGTCAACTACCACATGCCTCCTGAAGGGATCTTCCACAACCTCGTCTTCGTCTCGATAGACAAGCAGTATCCTGGACACGCCTTTAAGGTCGGCGCCGGCATGCTTGGGCTCGGGCTGATGTCTTTAGCGAAGATGATCGTCATACTAGACTCAGACGTAAACGTGGAAGACACGAGCGAAGCCTGGTGGGTAACGCTGAACAACATAGACCCGGAGAGGGACATAAGGATGCTCCCAGGCCCAATAGACGTGCTCGACCACTCCAGCCGGGCTTTCACTTACGGGTCGAAGATGATCGTGGACGCCACGCGGAAGTGGCCCGAGGAGGGCTTCACCCGGGAGTGGCCGGAGAAGATCGTGATGAGCGACGATACCAAGAAGCTCGTCGATGAGAAGTGGGAGCGGTATGGCATCCCCCTCGGCTAGCTCCGCCCCCGATACCGCATGGAGCAAGCTGCGCGCGCTCCTGGAGATGATCAAATGGGAGCATACCGTCTTCGCCCTGCCGTTTGCCTACGCCGGGTTGCTCGCCGCCCCCGTTCCCTTCTCCATTTGGAATCTCGTTTGGATCACCGTCGCCATGATCGGCGCCCGCACCGCCGCCATGACCCTTAACCGCATCATAGACGCGAAGATGGACGCGAAGAACCCTCGCACCGCGAATC
>DASQSI010000024.1:0-2824 GCA_035642415.1 Rubrobacteraceae bacterium | reverse complement strand
CTCGCCCATGGCGACCCCGCTGGGGATATGCCGAGCGTAATGTGCGCCCTCGAAGGAGAGGTGGTGATACAGGGGCCCGAGGGCGAGCGAACCGTCCCGGCCCTGGAATTCTTCAAGGACTACCTCTTCACGGACCTCGAGCCCCAGGAAGTGGTAACGGAGGTCCGGGTCCCTAAGCTCGGCCCGAACACCGGCTGGTCGTACAAGAAGTTCAGCCGCCGGTCCCAAGACTGGGCGGTAGTGGGCGTCGCGGCGGTGGTAGAGAAATCCGACGGCAACATCGACTCCGCCCGTATCGGGCTAGCCAGCATGGGCTCCACTCCCTTGAGGGCTTCCGCTGCCGAGGAGGCGCTCTCCGGGGCGAGCGGCGACCAGATCGCGGAGGCGGCCAACTCCGCCGACGAAGGCACCAGTCCCGCCTCAGACGACGCAGCCTCGGCCGAGTTCCGGCGGCACCTGGTCCGGGTGTGGACCCGGCGGGCCGTCGAGGAAGCCTTGGGCCGTTGAGCAATGATAATGGCCGCCGGGGGGCCTTGCCTCCCGGCGTTTCTCATTCACCAGACCTTCAGCAGAGGCTTAAGGATAACAACTACTTAGCGGATGAGGGCCTAAGTACGGCCATCTTCCTCGCCCTGAAGCTCGGCCGGCCGCTATTTCTCGAAGGTGAGGCCGGGGTTGGCAAGACCGAGGTCGCCAAAGTCCTCAGTAGGATCCTCGATACGCCCTTGATACGCTTGCAATGCTACGAGGGCATAGACGTCCACCAGGCCGTTTACGAGTGGGACTACGCCCGCCAGCTTTTGCACATCCGGACGGCGGAGGCTTTGGGCACGACGGAGGACCGGGAGCACTTTGAGGACGAGCTTTACACCCGGCAGTTTCTGGTGAGCCGGCCTCTCTTGCAGGCGCTGGAGCATCGGGGGTCGAGCCCGCCGGTCTTGCTCATAGACGAGGTCGATCGGGCGGATGACGAGTTTGAGGCGTTCTTATTAGAGATACTTTCAGAGTTCGCCATCACCCTCCCCGAAGTGGGGACCATACGAGCCGAGCGGCCGCCGGTGGCAGTCCTCACCTCAAACCGGACCCGCGAGGTCCACGACGCGCTGAAGCGTCGTTGTTTGTACTTCTACATAGATCATCCAAGCCTGGAGCGGGAGGTTGAGATCGTACGCTTGAGGGTTCCCGAAGCCGAAGAGCGCCTGGCCCGGCAGGTAGCGACGGCGGTGCAGGGCTTGCGGAACATAGGCCTCTACAAGCCACCCGGTGTGGCAGAGACACTGGACTGGACCGAGGCGCTCGTCGCTTTAGGCGCCAAGGAACTCGACGAGGCCCTGATCGAAGCCACGTTAGGCTCGGTGGTAAAGTACCACGAGGATCAGCAGCGGGCCTTGGGCGCAAGGCTCAGCCTGTTCACGGGGGCCAGCGGTGCCTGAAGCACCACAAGCGCCGCCGATGCTCCATGTCGCGGTGACCTTCGGCCGCCTTTTGCGGCGAGCCGGGCTCGCGACGGGCCCCGACCGGGTGGTGGAGTTTACCCGCGCCCTAGAAGAGCTCGATCCCACCCGTCGCGAGGACGTCTACTGGGCAGGGCGGGTGACACTTTGCTCCCGCCGAGAGGACTTGGAGCTGTACGATAAGGCGTTTGAGGCCTTCTGGGAGGGTAGGAAGAAGCCGCGGACTCCACGAGGGCCAAAACTTAGGCTCTCTTCGCCCCCCATCGACTCCGTTCAGCCACCCAAAAAATCCGTCGAGAAGAACGAGAAGGGCGAGGAAGCAGTCCGGCTGCGCTATAGCCCCGTCGATGTTTTGAGGACCAAAAACTTCGCCTTTTACACCGCCGAGGAGTTCGCCGAACTGCACAAGCTTCTAGCGGACCTCAAACTGTCCGGGGCGCTACGGCGCTCTCGGCGGCTGGAGCCTGCCCCCAGGGGCCGCCATGATCCCCGAAGAACTCTACGCGGCGCTCTACGCACCGGAGGCGAACCCATGCGCCACCGGTTCCGACGAGCCAAGAGCCAGCCCCGGCGGGTGGTGCTACTGTGCGATATATCCGGCTCGATGGCCCCCTATAGCCGAGCGCTCTTGCGGTTCATGCACGCGGGTGTGATCTCCGGGGAGCCTTTAGAGGCATTCGTGCTGGGGACCCGGCTCACCCGCCTAACACGAGAGCTCGCCACCAAGGATCCGGACCGAGCCCTAAAAAGCGCTGCCGGGGCGGTCAAGGACTGGTCCGGGGGGACCCGGCTCGGGGATACCATAAAGGAGTTTGTGGACTGCTGGGGTCAGCGCGGAATGGCTCGCGGCTCGGTAGTGGTAATACTTTCCGACGGCTGGGACCGGGGAGACGTGGAAGTGCTCGCGGAGCAGATGATGCGCCTGAGCCGTCTGTCCTATAGGGTCATTTGGGTTAACCCCTTGAAAGCCGCCCCTGGCTATCAACCCCTGGCAAAGGGCATGGCTGCTGCCCTGCCCTACATCGACGTTTTCCTTTCGGGACATAACTTCGAAAGCTTGGAGGAGCTCGCCCGCGCCATCGCCGGGGCGTTATCAGATAAGCAAGGAGGCACAAGTTGAATCCGGTCGTTGACAAGGTGGCAAAGTGGCGAAAGGAGGGAAAACAGGCCGCCATGGCCACCGTCGTCAAAGTCGAAAGGTCCGGTCCGCTAGGACCGGGAACCTCTATGGCCGTCTCCGAAGATGGGCAGATCGTCGGGTCGGTTAGTGGCGGATGCGTGGAGCCTGCGGTCTTTGAAGAGGCGATGAACGCCATAGAGACGGGCGAGCCCAGGCTGCTAACCTACGGCATCTCCGACGACGAGGCCTT
>DASQSI010000023.1:0-4931 GCA_035642415.1 Rubrobacteraceae bacterium | reverse complement strand
GCTACGGGCTTGCCCTACAGCCTCTTCATAGCGACGCTGCGCCTCTGCTTCCTCCCTGCGAGTGGCCTGTGGCGGTTTGGTAGCCCCGTTAGTACTGTGTGCGTCGAGGTAAGGTCGGAAGAGATCTATCGGAACCGGAAGTACGACCGTAGAGCTCTGCTCACTGGAGATCTCGGCCAGCGTCTGGAAGAGCCTCAACTGCAACGCCGTCGGGCTCTCCAACCGGTCGGCCGCCTCCCTGAGGCGCTGGGAGGCCTGGTACTCGCCCTCCGCCGCGATGACCTTCGCCCTCCGCTCCCGCTCAGCCTCGGCCTGACCCGCCATCGACCGTTGCATTTGCTGCGGTATCTGTACGTCCCTTACCTCGACCGCGCTTACCTTCACCCCCCACGGCTCGGTGTGCTCATCGATTATCGCCTGCAACTCCTCGTTTATGGCCTCGCGGTTGGTCAAAAGATCGTCGAGGTCTTTCTGTCCGAGGACGCTCCTTAACGTAGTCTGGCTGATCTGGCTCGTCGCTAGGGTATAGTTCTCCACCTCGATCACGCTCTTGTTCGGATCCACCACCCGGAAGTAGAGTATCGCATCCACCCGGGCCGGCACGTTGTCGCGGGTGATAACCTCCTGAGGAGTGACGGCCATGCTCACGGTACGGAGTTCCACCTTAACCATCCTATCCACTATGGGGATCAGGAGGAAGAGCCCTGGCCCCTTGGCTCTCCCTTGCACCCTCCCCAGCCTGAAGATGACGCCCCGCTCGTACTCGTTGACGATACGCACCGCGCTGGCCAACAGAAAGACCAAGAACAGCACAACCGCGACTAAAACCACGACGGCCCCAATCCCAACCGCCTGCACTAGCCCAATACTCATCTGGCTCTATCCTCCTTGTCTTCGCAACCCTCGATTGGGTTGCTTGTATCTATAGATATTACTACGAAGCCAAGGGGAAACGTGTGTTTTAGAGCACCAACTAGCATTGAGGGCTGTATCTAGGCTTCGACGCCTGCCATCAAGCGCTCTTTTCCGTCGTGCCTTGCCGCCACAATTTATCCCTGAGCTACCGCGATTAACCCTACGATGCCTATCGTGTACAGGATGAGCACCACCAGCGAGTCGACCCCCATGCGCAACAAGCGTAGGCGGGGCCGGAAGATGAGCCCGTAGATGTAGACGCCCGTGAGCAACGCTCCCAACCCCGTAAGGTAGATGTCCGTCTTCTGGGCCTGCGGCAGCGGGGCTACACCAGAGAGCAGACCCGCCAAAGGGAAGAGCACTGGGAGGAAGGCGTTGCCCCCGAAGATGTCGCTCACCGCAAGCTTGTAATCTCCGAGCCTCACAGACGCAAGCCCGGTTGAGATCTCCGGCAGGGCGGTGGCCGCGGCGAGGAAGGTCGAACCGAACAAGACGCCGGTCATCCCGATGTCTCCCGCTATCTCGTTGCCACTCTCCTCGAGCCCCACGCCGGCTACTAGCGTGACGACAGCTGACACAGCGAAGATTACGGCCACGCGCGTGACGCTTATCCCCTTATCCTGTGCGTCCTGCATCTTTTTGTTTTTGGCCATACCGTGTGGTTCTTGCTGTCCCCCAGGGGCATCACCCGCCGCATGCCAGGGTAGGTCGGTGCGTGCTTTCCCTATAAGCCAGATGCCTACTACCCACAGCCCCACGATCAATAGACTTCCCGGCTCGATACGTGCGAAGATCAGCCACGACGGCATCTGGGTACCCATAACCGCGACCGTAAGAATTGCCATAAGTAGCACGCCCTCCAACACCAGGTCGAGGGAGGCTGCCCGGTAGGTCAACGGGTACCTTCCCTTTACCCCAAACACATCGAGAACGACGAGCACGACGGTCTGGATAGCTATTCCACCCAAGATGTTGCCGATCGCGATGCCAAGGTTCTGGCTCAGAGCGGCACTTGAGGTTATGGCAATCTCGGGGAGGTTCGTGGCAATTGCCAGGAAGATCAGGCCTCCAAGGGCCTGGCCAAGACCGAAGCGCTCGGAGAGAACGTCCGTGGCATCGGCGAGCCTTACCCCTGCAAACCACACGGCTGCCGCGGCTGCTACGAAAACGAGCAGCAAGCCTGGTAGGGACAATGAGTTGAGCAACGTGGTTCCTTTCTGCAGTACCGGCCTTGGTTTGTTGGCAAAGAGGCTGCGAAGCAGATAGGTACCCACATCGAGTCGGGCCTACCACGTCGACGATCCTCCTCGGGGTAGGTGTCTATTCGTCCTACTGTGTGCGTCCACTCAACACAAGTAGAGGCAACGGCTAGCGAGTTCGTTGGTTGGCGCTCTCTCATTACAAGTTAGAAATAGTAGGGGCCGGCCTTCGCCAGGGGAAAGCCTTGCTGGAGAGTTCTCCTCGCTCGTTGGCACACCCTTCCTGCTAAGCTTCCATTTGTGGACGAGCGAGCTACTGCATGGGCGGTGTGGCGGCAAGCAGGCGCGCTCATCCGACGCCATCCTTTGCCCTTGTTACTCCCCGCTTTGTTTCTGGGGATGCTGGTCGAGATTCCCTACCTACTCAAGGACTCCCAATATGTTGTTCAAGATATCCTTGCGTTCCTTACACAGGCGTTCGCTTTCTACCTCTACATCGCATACGCAGAAGAAGTGACGCTCGATGCGCAAAGGTTAGAGCACATCCCGCTTCGTAGTGTGCTTAGGCGATTGCTCTTAGCAGCTCCCGTTGTGCCGCTTGTTATGGCAGCCTCGATTACCGCTATCGCCCTACCAACCGCAGCATCCAGTCTGTTGGTAATACCGGGGCTGTGGCTGCTGACGCGCTGGTCGTTATTCGCCCCAGCTATCGTCAGGGAACGCCTAGGGCCGTTGGCGGCCCTAAGACGTAGCTATGACCTTGTGAGCGGTCATTTCGAGGTGGTGTTCCTCACCGCTGCCTTCGCCGTACTACTAGAGGAGGTCGTGCTAGCGGTGGGGGCGTTCTTGGGGCTGACAATCACCGGCTCAGATACATGGGGAGAATGGGTAGGGGGCACGCTAGCAGCGACGCTGATGTTGCCTTTGGCGGCCTTTGCTACCGCGCTGGTCTATGGTCTTGTTTCGCAAGAAAGGTAAAAAGGGGTGTAACGCCGACACCCATCGAAGGCCGGTCTGACGAAGCTAACTTGGTGCCCTACCGTAGCCTCGGCTTTTTAGAACTTTTTACTCACCTTTCATATACCCTTAATCAGTTCGCAACCTCAGCGCAACGTCTATAACTTATAATGCTTTGTTACCAACTTCTTCAGCGGGGTCGGGGTCCTAGAGAACGCAGGGCCCCGGCCCCTTTCTAACGAGGACGTTCCTTACACCGTGGGAACTAAGGCTGCCTAGTAGTAAAGCCTAGAGCCTTATCAGAAACTGAGCAGCTCTCTCAGGGCATAAAAAGAGCCGGGGCTTTTAGCCCCGGCCCTCACGATTTGGGTGTTACTTTCTTTTACTTATTAACTGGAAGCAGAAGACTGCTCCATGGTCTGCGTGCAGGTGCCTGAAACATCGGCCGGCGCGCTCTCCGTCCCGATGGTGATCGAGCTGCCAGCGAAGTCTAGGTCGTCAGCCGTAGAGAAGTACTGCACTACACCCTGCTCGTTTAAGACCTGACCGGTTTGCGAAAGCTGCTGAACCTGTGGACACAGGTTGGCGTTATCGCCTGTGTTGCTCACAGCTACCTTGGGCGAAGCAGACCCGCTTGTGTCTCTCCTCTCTGAGAACTCCTGGCCTACCTGCGCTATGGCGGGAGCAGCAGCTGCCAGCACTATCGCCAGCATCGCCACCACCAACATGAACTTCTTCATCCTCTATCCCCCCTCTATTTTTCGGTTAGCGCGTTATACGCTTCTCTTATCTCTGTTCTCCGGGGCGGGCCCCTTTTTCCTTAGAGGGGCCCGCTTTTTGCCCGGTTTACTTTCACTAACCCTTATTTCTTTTGTTTATCCCCCTCCCGTTTGCGCAGTGCTTACACGCTCTGCTTAGCGGGTGATCCTGCGAGCGAGGAGGCCACCAGCCACCAACAGCGCACCAGCACCAAGACCCAACAGCGTGGCAGGATCAAAGCCGCCGGTAGCCGGGAGCGCCTTAGGCGGTGGTGCAGCGGCCTTGGGCGCGGGAGCACCGGCCTTGGCTTCGGGAGCACCGGTCTTGGCCTCAGCCTTGCCAGCCTTAGCCTCTGCCTTGGGACCCGCAGCCGAAGACTGCTCTATGGTCTGCGTGCACTCACCCGTCTCCGAGGGCGTCACGGTGAGCTCGCTGCCTGCGAACTCTATGTCATCAACCTTAGAGTTGTACTGGGTTACACCCTGCTCGTTGGCGACCTGGCCGGTGTTGCCGACCTGCGAACCGCTCGGGCATAGGCTTACGTTGTTGCCCTTGTTGGAGACAGAGAACGACGGCGAAGACTTGCCGCTTGTGACCCTTGACTCACCAAACCCCTGGCCGACCTGCGCTAGGGCGGGGGCGGCGGCCACCACCACCATCGCCACCAGGGCTCCCAACATCAACAACTTCCTCAACTTCATTACCCCCCTTCAGACGTTTACCCAGAACTCGCCATTAAAGTTCTTTAAGCCAGTATAAACACTATTAACCTCAAGCGCAACCCCTAGCCGGAAAATTATGTTCTTCGGTTACATCTTGTACCTGTCAGCCTATACCGTTGGAAAGTGTTCTTTTTCGTATCGTAGGTCGTCGTGGTGCCCGTGCAGCCCAGCCAACGGCCCTCTAAGATCGGGGCCGTCGGTGCCAGGCCTGCGTTGCCTCACGTCCCTCGCTCCTCCCTAACGGCTTGACCGCCCAGCTCTTGGATGCGTCTCTGACAAAGAGCTATGTCGTGTCCTAGCTCTTCACGCAACGCCTCCGCTTGCTTGAGGTCCTTACGCATCTGCTGGATGCGCTCCGTAACCTCCCGCTCGCGATCCT
>DASQSI010000022.1:0-5539 GCA_035642415.1 Rubrobacteraceae bacterium | reverse complement strand
TGATGCCGGCAGGATGTCCCCAGATGTTGAGAAAGGCTTTGTTGCCCTGTATCAGGAGAAGACTGGAGCCAGTGAGCAGGACGCACAGAAGTGGATGGAGGAGCTCAAGAGCTCGCATCGCTACCTGGTAGATGTCTGGCCACGGAGCTAGCACTGGTATGCAAAAGATCGAGCGTCGATCGGTCGGAGCAGTGCCTAACAACGCTATGCACGCTAACATGGATGGCTACCTGCCCATTGCCGAGCATGGCCTGATCGGCGATCTCAACACGGTCGCACTCGTGGGTACGGATGGCACGATAGATTGGTACTGCTGCCCACGCTTCGACGCCCCGAGCCTGTTCGGGGCGATCCTGGACAAAGAGCGCGGCGGCTACTGGGCGATCGCCCCAAGCTCGGCGGGCTGGACTACCAAACAGTTGTACATACCTGACACCAACGTCCTGATCACCCGCTTCCTTAGCCCCGATGGGGTAGGGGAATTGCAGGACTTCATGCCGGTCGGCACGCAGGGACACCTGCCCCATTGCCTGATCCGGCGCGTCGTCTGCGTGCGCGGGCAGATGCCCTTCTGCCTGGAGGTCGAACCCCGTTTCGACTATGGACGAAGGGTTCACGAAACGCGCCTGCACGAGCGAGGGGCGGTCTTCGAGTCGCCAATGCTGTCGGTGGCTTTGGGGTCGTCGCTACCGCTCGAGCGTTCGGAGAAAGGTGTTCGTGCGCGCTTCTCGCTCCGCGCCGGAGAGAGCACCGCTTTTGTGCTCGATCGTGTCAGTGATGGGGAGGGCCCGCATATCTATAGCGAAAGCGACGTCCGCCGCACGTTCGAGGACACCGTGGCGTTCTGGCGGCGGTGGCTCTCGCGCTCGCGCTATGTGGGGCGCTGGCGAGAGATGGTACATCGCTCCGCGCTCACCCTGAAGCTTTTGACCTATGCTCCGACCGGTGCCATCGTGGCTGCGCCGACGACTAGCTTGCCCGAGAGGATCGGGGGGGAGCGTAATTGGGATTACCGCTACACCTGGATCCGCGACGCTGCCTTCTCGCTCTATGCCCTCTTGCGCCTGGGCTTCACTGAGGAGGCCGGGGCATTCATGGGCTGGCTAACCGAGCGCTTTCGCGAAGGCCGGTTCACGACAACAGGGCCGCTGCAGCTCATGTACGGTATCGATGGGCGTGCGGATCTTCACGAGGAGACACTTGAACACCTGGAGGGTTATAGGGGCTCCGCGCCGGTACGCGTCGGCAACGCGGCAACCGATCAGCTGCAGCTCGACATCTACGGCGAGCTACTCGACTCGGTCTACCTGTACAACAAGTACGGCACGCCTATCTACCACGATGCTTGGGAAGACCTCTCCCGCGTCGTCGAGTGGGTGTGCGATCACTGGGACGAGGCCGACGAGGGCATCTGGGAAACGCGGGGCGGCCGCAAGCGCTTCACCCACTCCAGGCTGATGAGCTGGGTAGCCATAGAGCGAGCCATAAGGATCGCCCGCCAGCGTGGGTTGCCCGCCAACTTGGCACGGTGGATTCCTGAGCGCGACCGCATTTACCGCCAGATCATGGCCCAGAGCTGGCACGAAGGGCGCAAGGCTTTCGTGCAGCACTACGACACCGAGGTCCTCGACGCCTCCGTTTTGCTCATGCCGCTGGTCAAGTTCATCGTCCCCACCGACCCGCGCTGGCTTTCCACCCTCGATGCGATCACGGACGAACTAGTCTCCGACAGCCTCGTCTACCGCTACGACCCGGTAGCTTTTCCCGACGGCCTGGCCGGCGACGAGGGCACCTTCTCCATGTGCTCTTTCTGGTACGTCGAGGCCTTGGCGCGCGCTGGACAGCTTGACGAGGCGCGGCTCATCTTCGAGAAGATGCTCTCCTACGCCAACCACCTCGGGCTCTACTCCGAGGAGATCGGCCCGACCGGTGAGCTCTTAGGGAATTTCCCGCAAGCTTTCACCCACCTAGCTCTCATCAGCGCCGCCTTCAACCTCGACCGAGCGCTGGGAGCCAGAAGGACGACCTAGACAAGGAGCCATTCATGGCAGCGGAAGAGAGCGAGGGTCGTTTGGGTCGAGAACAAAGAAGGGAAGTTTCTTTACCTCGACAGCCTACCAGGAGTTGGGTCCGTATTGGTATCTTGGCCCTACCGCTCTCCGGCGTCTTAACATTTGTGGGGTTGCTCAGTAGATATGATACGCCTAATCCCCGCGTCGATGCCGAGGCAGCTGCCCAGACCGCTAGCTCTACCGGCTTCTTCGTAGGCCAGTTTGTGGGCAACATATTGGGTTTGACGCTGTTGATCTTCGGCCTGCTCGCTCTAACCACCTACTTGGCGAACACCCGTGCTAAAGGGTTAGCTTTAACCGCGATGCTTTTGAGTGTCGCTGGTATCGCGCTGATCCTGTCTGCCCTGGGCGTTACCACCTATGCCCTTCCTGTGATTGGTCGAGCCTACCTAAACGGTCAGGTAGACGCCGTAACAATAGTTGATGCCATCTTCAACGCTCCGGCGAGGGAGATTTTCGTCCCAATCTTCCTACTATATTCGGCAGGTTTCATCCTCTTTGGAGTCGCTATTTGGCGCTCTGGGGTATTACGTAAGGGAACGGCAATCGCCTTAGGGATTCATGCTCCGCTCTTCGCTAGCTTCATAAGACCACAACCGACTGTTGGTACGGTTATAGGGGCCCTAATGTTTATCCTAGGAAGTGGGCTGATCGCCTCAAGCGTGTTTCGGAAACCTTTTCCTGAAGAAGAAGCGAGGGTCAAAGCAGAACGCTGAAGGTAACCGAAGAAGTTGTGGCCTCGCCTTAGGAGTCCTGACCCTTTTTATGCTCTCGGGCACAGCGCATTTCCGAGAGCCTTAACTAATACGACTCACCTCCAATAGGTGCAAGTCTGTTAGCAGAGATGTCTCACAAACGGTCGTTTGTGAGCCAAGACAATCAGCAAATACGCCGGGTTAGCCAATATGTAGGAGGGTGCTCGGGTAGAGACATGTTTCAAAAAGGGATGATACGGGTGATTTGCTGGTCGAGGGAACAGGGTTGTATCTTGGTCGCCTATAAAAGAGTAGTAAATCCGCTAAGAGAGGAGCAGCCTCTACTTTGTATACAGGGTTGTTGGGAGGGCTGATTATTTCGCTGACTATGCTCCTTGCCGTTGCAGGGCTCATCTTTACACAGCATCGAATTCCTTTAGGACTCCGCCAAGCCCACAACGTCCCCCTCGGCTTAATCTATGGAGCCCTTTACGTTACTTTTGGTGTGATAATAGGCTTTTCAGCTTACCTGGTGCTCAACAAGTACACCACCTCCCAGAATACCGTGGTAAACGAAGCTAGCGCCGTTCGAGCACTCTATTATCTTGCTGGACAATTTCCTGAACCGCAGCGGGATCAGATTCAAGAGCTCGCTATATCTTATGCCAGAGTCGTGGTGGATGAAGAATGGCCTCTTATGCAGGAAGGCCAGGCGAGCCCCCAGGCAGCGCAACTCAACCAACAAATCACGAAGAGCGTAGATAGTTTGCAGCCGAGCACGAGTGCTGAGCAGACTCTTTATAGCCAGGCGTTGCAGAGAGCAAACGAACTGAACCAAAATAGGAATGTTCGCTTGCTTTATGCTCGAGAGGGCTTACCGCCTATCCTGTGGTTTGTGTTAGTGGTCTTAGCGCTCATCATCTTACTTTTCACTTACTTTTTGGGAATGGAGAGCGCCCGGCTACACGTGTTGGCGGTTGCGGCGTTGACAGCAGGCTTTGCTTTCACCATGTTTGTAGTCATCGTCCTTGATCAACCCTTTGGGGCAGATCTACGGGTGAGCCCAGAGGCGTTTGAAACAGTTTTGAACGAGATAGAAGGCGATAGCCAAACAGCAATTACTGAGAGATATGATTTATCTGTTTAATCCTATATATTACTCTTCAGAGCGCTGCGTAAGCGGCAAGGAACCGAAAGGAGTAAGGTCACCGTTCAAAAAGACGTCGTTTTATTCGTGCAAGCCGGCTGCATGTTCTGCAAAAAGCGGACGAGTTCTTGGACGCGAAGCAAAAGGTGGGCGACTCGCTTACCGTCCCACACTGACAAAATAGAGCAGAACATTCACACCGTGGCAGTGAGCGAAACTGGTACTTGTACTTCGCCACGTGAGTAGATAACTTTGGTCTCCTGCTCTCCTGTTAACGGCCGAAGACGCCAGTGTCGCCGGCGAAGTAGATCCGGCGGCTTCCACTTCTCACATACTCCAAGGCGTCGGTCTGCGTACCGAAGAGAAGCCCTCTAACTCTCTAGACGCAAGCCCCAGCAAACCAACGAAGCTTAGTAAAAACCAATATTAAATAGTCCATTTGGGTCATGCGTTGGCCTCCCAACTACCTTTATGCTTCCCAACCGTAACGTTGCCTAAATTAATTAGGTGGCTGGTCTGTAAGTAATCTCTTAGAGGGTGGGAGAAAGGTGCCGCTGGTGCACGTCATCGAGCGTATCGCAGAGCACTACGACGTTCAGGAGATGCCGTTTGGTAGGGACTACCGGTGGTCTCCCGAGCTGGTCGTGCTCGAGTGTAGTAAATGCGGCAAGAGGACTACTTACAAGAGGTCGCAGGTCATCGGCTCCGAAGTGATCCGTTGCGAATGCGGGAAGGGCAACACAGCCCGTATCCGGGAGGAGCTTGTCATCAAGTTGCTAGATGAGGAGTATGAGGCTCATCACCACCCCTGACGTTATTGGCGCACCTCTGAGGATATCGGGATTCCTTTTTGAGTTAGCGTCGGCGCTAACCGTTTGTGGGTAACGGGGCCTTTATACCGAGTGGAGGTTGATTGCCTGATGTATAGCTAGCAGAGGACTTAGAGACACGGGGGTGGTAGGCTCTTAGGCCCCGATCCTCTAAGGTTCCGACAAAGCCCCCACCGAAAGTGTCCAAGAATGCGCGATGGGAAGGAGACGACGGTGCAAGGCTCACGAAACGGCGAGGCGGCTCTTCAAGCGGTGAACGAAACCGAGCATGTAATGGTGGATGAGACCGCGTTGTGGTGGACTTCTTGGCCGAAGGTGCGAAGGCCTATTGGAGACTGTGGGGTCCACTTGGTGAACCGATGGTTTATGCCGTGGAGACGTGGGCGAAGATGCAGCGTGCGTATTTTCAATCGTTGCACCAGGTTATTGGTTCTAAGAGCGTGTTTGGTAAAGGTGAGGGTTAGAAGATTTTGCATGCTTCCACCTCCGGAAGAACCGAATAGCAGATGTATCAGCTGATGCGACAACCGAAGCCCGTCTCTGATCGACAGTTCGAGATCGAGTTTCTCGATTCGGGGGTGGAGGCTTTTGCGCTCACGTTTGGCTGATCCACCACAGAGGCTATTTAATCCCTACGACGAACAGGAGAGACCGTATGGGTAGTGCTTTCAAGATAGGACGAGTGGCAGGTATAGACGTGAAGGTGCACTGGACCTTCTTGCTGCTTTTGGCCTTCTTCGCCTTCATTGGCTACCAGCAATCGGGGAGCTTCATTGGGGCACTCACAGCCACTGC
>DASQSI010000021.1:0-32465 GCA_035642415.1 Rubrobacteraceae bacterium | reverse complement strand
TTCGATTATGTTCTCGGGCTTGCCGGTCTCTCTAGCCTGCTTCTCGGCGATCGCACGCTCCTCTGCAAGCACCTCTTGCGGGATATTCTCCGGCGAGACGGTTAAAGGATTCATAGAAGCCACGTGCAACGCCACGTTGCGAGCAAAGTCCTTGAACTCCGGCGTACGCGCCACAAAGTCCGTCTCGCAGTTGACCTCGACGAGAACCCCTACCCTGCCGTTGAAGTGTACGTAGGCTTCGATCACACCCTCATGCGCCTCTCGAGAGCTTTTTTTCGCCGCTATCGCTTGTCCTCTCTCCCTAAGGACGCGTCGGGCACCCTCGAGATCACCACCGGACTCCTCTAAAGCTCGCTTTACGTCCATCATCCCGGCAGCTGTCTCCTCCCGAAGCTGCTTTATCTTTTCGATGGTACTCGCCAAAACTTAACCTTCCTGGATCTCGCTATGTTCAGTAGCCTCGCCCCCTGTCAGTGCGCCCGTCTCGGGCTCCTCGGTTCCTTCGTCCCATACGACCTCACCAGGCCTAGTGTCGTCTCCCCCAGGGGTTCCTTGCGCCTGTTCGCTCCTTTCTTGGCCAGTTTCGGGTGCGCCGGATTCCTCTCCGCTGACTTGCTCAGGTTGGCGGCGGTCTCGGTCGAGCGCACCCCTGTAGCTTGTAGTTGGGTCCTCTTCCGGGGCGATCTCCCCAGCCGATTCATCCGCGTCCGCCAAGCCTTTCGGATCGTCCTCCGAAACGCCGCCATCTCTTGCAGCTGAGAAGATGCTTTCGGTCGCCTCCTCTTCGGCGGCCGAGGCCTCCTCGACAGCGGGAGGCACGAAGCGGCCTTCCATAGCTGCCTCATTCTCGCCCCGCCCCTCGGTGACCGCGTCGGCAATAAGCTTGCTGATGAGGTTGATCGAACGTATCGCATCATCGTTGCCCGGGATGACGTAGTCGACCACGTCTGGATCGCAGTTGGTATCAGTTAAAGCCACAACTGGTATACCAAGTCGGTTGGCTTCTTTGACGAGGAGCTCCTCGCGCTTGGGGTCGATCACGAACACAGCTCCCGGCAGCCGCTCCATCTCGGCAATGCCAGCAAAGTTGCGCCTGAGCTTCTGGTATTCGCGATAGAGAGCGAACCACTCCTTGCCGGTCCTCTCTTCCTCTGGCGTCTCCTCGACGCTCGCAACGAGCGTTTTGAAGTACTGGATGCGCGGGTAGATGGTCTGGAAGTTGGTGAGCATCCCGCCGATGTAGCGTTCGACGACGTACGGCTGATTGCAGCGCATCGCTTGCTCGGCTACGGTAACCTGCGCCTGCTTCTTGGTACCAACAAATAGAACATCGCGTCCGGCCTCAGCTATGTCCCTGACGAACTGCCGGGCCCGCTCGAGAAGGGTGAGCGTCTGATCGAGGTCAATGATATGGATGCCAGTTCTTTCGGCAAACACATATTTTCTCATCTTGGGGTTCCACCGGCGTGCCTGGTGCCCGAAGTGGACCCCAGCCTCGAGCAGTTCCCTGACCCCCACTTGCTGGGCTGTACTCTCCAAAGTTTCACTTCTCCTTTTTCATCAGGTGGTTAAACCTCCGCCCGCGCCCCACAATCCGCAAGCTAACTCGGCGAGAAGCTTCCACGGATCACCACCTGGGCCGATAAAGTCCTTAAGCGGGCGTGCGTGATCGAAACCTTAAAGATGGTAGCACAGCGTGATCCGGGCTTCTAGCTCGCTCTACAGTCCTTCACCCAGGTTCTCTTGCCAGCCTCCACAGATAGAAGATGATCCTCGGAGACGCTCGCACAGCTTGGGCAAGGTACGGATGAGGATTTGGCGTAGACGACCATTAGTTAAGTTAACGGCTCTACCGATTTCATGTAAGTCCTTTGTAGAAGCGAAAGTGGCATTGACCCGGTTTCGTGGACCGATAAGAGTTCAATGATAGGGTCCGCGAAAGGAGCTGACAAGATGGGTAGATCAAGGCTCGTCCGCGCTTCCGACGAGGACTGCCCTATCTTCAAGATAGCCCAGGCTCCGTCGGCGTTTCGCCGGAGAGATTGAGGAACTGGCTGCACCGAGCGGCATGGCCTCGTCTCGGTCCTTATGTGCCGCCGGTTCGGTCGCCTTTTCAGTCAGCGACCCCAGCGTAGCTCAAACGATGTACCCGGCATGGGCCGATCTCCCGCAGAACAAGACGGTGTTCAGGCGTCCCGTACCCTCGATTCCGCTCGAAGCCGTACTTGGGATGCTCGGCAGCGAGAGCGCACATCGCTCCGTCCCGCAAGACCTTCGCCACCACGCTCGCCGCCGCAACCGTGGCGCTCTTACCGTCTGCTTGCGATAAGCACTCTACCCCGGCTCCGAGTCTCAAATTCCCATCCGCCAAACCACACCCGGAGTACGGACGCAGGCCCTCTAGAACACGTGCGAGCGCCTCCCTATTCGCCATGCCCACACCATGGTGGTCGATCCACCATGCTGGAAAAGTAACGATGCAGACCGCCTTGGCCCCCCGTAGCACCTCCTTGTACAATTTTTCGCGCAATCCAGCACTTAAAACCTTCGAGTCGTCGATACCCCGGACCTCTGCCTCTCCCAGTACGATCGCCGATGCAAGGAGCGGCCCGGCCAAGGCACCGCGCCCGACCTCGTCCGCTCCAGCAAGCGGCGCCCGCCGCTCCGCCACCCACGCAGCGTCGAAAGCGTAGAGGGCATCGCTCTTCAATTGACACTCCGTACGAATACCATTCAAGACGCCGCCCGGCGTTCTATTACTTCTACTTCGCTCTCTTGACCCGGGCCTTCTTGCCAACCTTCTCCCGAATATAATAGAGTTTTGCCCGCCGGACATCGCCTCTCGAAACCACGTCTATTCCCGCTATCTTCGGAGAATGTAGAGGGAATAGACGCTCTACGGGAACCCCGAAAGAGTTCTTGCGTACGGTGAACGTCTCGTTGATTCCGCTGCTTTTGCGAGAAATGCAAAGGCCCTCAAAATTCTGGATGCGTTCCCGGTTGCCCTCGGTGACCCGATACCGCACCCTCACCGTATCCCCCGGTTTAAACGTGGTGACACCGTCCGACTTTATCGTATCGTTAGTAATCATGTGGGTCTCCTCTCCTAGGTATTGTTCGGAGCCTCAGAAGCGAGGCAGGACTTCTTTTCCGCTCTCCGCAATATCCCCACCCTGGCGTGTGCTTCTCTTTCCCGCCAAGCGTGGATCTGCGCGTGGTTGCCGGATAATAGCACGGTCGGCACCTCTTCTCCATCCCACACCGCGGGTCGCGTGTACTGCGGTGTTCCCAAGGCGCCTTCCTCGGAGAACGACTCTCCAACCAGGCTCTCTGCGTTTCCGAGCGCCCCATCCAAGAGCCGTATCGTCGCATCCGAAAGAGCCGCTGCCAGGATCTCTCCGCCAGAAAGCACGAAGTCACCCAAGGACACCGCCTCTGTCGCGAGTGCCAAGCGCACCCGCTCGTCTATCCCGCCGTACCGCCCACAGATGATCGTCACACCCTGGCCAACAGAGAGGCCCGCGGCAAGCCCCCGGATGTACTTCTGCTCGATCTTACGACCGCCAGGCTCCGTGACAAGCACAAGCCGCTCTTCCCGAACTTTTCGCGCCGGAACCCCGTATACCTCTTCCAAAGCCCTGGCAACGACGTCTACCCTTATCACCATCCCCGCTCCTCCACCAAAGGGCGCATCGTCAATCCTCCCTTTAGGTGCATACTTTCGCAAGTCAAACGTGCGGAAGGCCACCAACCCACGCTCGATAGCCCGCCCGACCACCCCGACGCGAACTGCGGCACTTACCGCCTCCGGGAACACACAGAAAACGTCTATGCTTCTCATCCAGGAGAGGTTTCGAGGAGGCTTACTACGATGCGCCCCCTCTTTGGATCTACTGTAGGAACGTGCTCGAAGGTGAAGGGTACATATCGCTCGTCTCCCGAGCCATCATCTCGAACTACCAAAATCTCGTGCGCGGGCGTCTCGAGAAGGTCGACCACGCTGCCAACGTGTTTCCCCGTGTCGTCGTATACCGCCAGATCTACCAAGTCTCCTACATAGAACTCCTCCGCCTCCGGCGTGTCCAGCTCTGCACGATCTAAGAGCAGTTCCACCCCACGTAAGCCTGCGGCGGATTCACGATTTCCGATTCCTTGGAGGTCTATAAGGAAACCTTTGGGCACTTCGCGGGCCGTGAGTATCCTGCGACGCTCCCCCTTCACGATGGGTTCGATGCCCCGCCTTAGGTGTCGGCCCGAACCCAGGACTTTGACTTTCAGGGTACCGCGCACCCCGTGCGGGGCCACGACGACACCGATCACCACCGGGTCGGAGAGACCCCTCACCCCCTAGTCCTCGACCTCCACGTTGACGCGCTTGTTCACCTTCACGGAGGCCGCCTTCATGACCGTACGGATGGCCTTCACGATCCTGCCCTGCCGGCCGATTACCTTCCCCATGTCCTTAGGTGCAACCCGCAGAGTAAGATTCACCTTCGAGTCCGTCTCCCAACCCGATACCTCGACCTTCTCCGGCTCGTCAACCAACGAACGGGCGAGGAAAAGCAACAAGTTCTCCAGCTGCCGCATCTGAAATCCTAAAGAACCCCAGAGATCTTCAGGAGGTTCTTGACCTGCTTTGTCGGCTGAGCGCCTTTGCCAAGCCACTCCCTTGCTTTCTCGGTGTCAACGTGTATCTCCGAAGGATTCGTGCGTGGGTTATATGTCCCAACCCGCTCTATAAAGGCCCCGTCGCGCGGACTACGCGCATCGGCCACGACTATCCTGTAGAATGGTGCCTTCTTTGAACCATGCCTGGCTAACCTGATTTTTACCGCCATCCTTTCACCTCTCTAAATTCTTTTGCGTACGGTCTATATCTTGAATGGTATCCGCGGCATGCGCATGGGCATACCACCCTTGCTCATCTGTTTCATCATCTTCTGCATCTCGCCGAACTGCTTGACGAGCTTCTGGACATCTTGCTGCGTGGTGCCAGAGCCGCGGGCTATTCTGCGTGCCCGGCTTGGGTTCTGCAACAGCCTCGGATTGCGTCGCTCCTGGGCGGTCATCGAGGTGATCATAGCTTCGACCCGACCCAAGACTCGGTCATCTATGTTCACGTCCTGAAGCTGCTTATTCAGTCCCGGTATCATCCCGAGGAGACCAGACAAAGGCCCCATCTTCTTGATCATCTGCATCTGCCTCAAGAAGTCCTCGAAGTCGAACTTCCCGGCAAGCATCTTCTTGCTCTGGGCCTCGGCCTCCTTGCGATCCATCTGGTCTTCGGCTTTCTCGATGAGGGTGAGGACGTCCCCCATCCCCAGGATGCGCCCCGCCATCCTATCAGGGTAAAAGTAATCAAACTCCCCCATCTTCTCGCCCTCGCTGACGAACTTGATCGGACGCCCGGTCACAGAGACTACCGAAAGTGCTGCCCCGCCCCTGGCGTCGCCATCAAGTTTGGTCAAAACCATTCCGTCGAAGTCTGCATACTCCTTAAAGGCCTGCGCTACTTCTACCGCGGTCTGGCCCGTTACCACGTCCAAGACCAATAGTACTGAGTGTGGCTTTATCACCCGCCGGATACGCCCTATCTCCTCCATCATCGCTACGTCTACGACCTGACGGCCCGCGGTGTCCACGATTACGAAGTCGTAGCCCCCATCGCGTGCGGCCTTTACGCCACGCTCGGCTATCTCCTCCGGCGCAGGGTCCGTTCCCTCAGCATGTACCGGCACTCCGAGCTCGCGGCCCAACTGCTGAATCTGGTCTATCGCCGCCGGCCGGTACGTGTCGCACGCGATAATAAACGGGTTCTTGCCCATCTTGCGCACGAAGAGGGCGAGTTTCCCAGCGGTTGTGGTCTTACCGTGGCCGTTAAGGCCCACGAGCATCACCACCGTCGGTGGGCGTGAAGCGAAGGTAAGCTTGTGAGCCGTACCGCCCATGAGGTTCGCCAGCTCCTCGTCGACGATCTTTACGACCTGCTGACCTGGGCTGAGAGCCTTCGAGACCTCTGCTCCCGTGGCCCGCTCGCGTACGTTGCCTACGAATTCCTTGGCGACCCCGTAGTTCACGTCCGCCTCAAGGAGGGCCAGGCGTATCTCTCGCGTCACCTTTCTGACTTGATCCTCAGTGAGGTTGCCGGTGTCGCGCACCCCATCAAGCGCCAAGCCTAGCCTCTCGCTTAAAACATCGAACATCCTAAAGCTCCCCGAAAAGCGCTTCCGCGAACTCGCGAGCCTCAAACGGATGGAGGTCTCCGATCTGCTCGCCAACCGACACCAGCTTTATAGGCACCCCGACCTCATCGGCGATAGCCAAGGCGATACCACCCTTCGCCGTCCCGTCGAGCTTGGTGAGGATGATCCCTGTTATCCCCACCACCTCGTGGAAGAGCTTTGCCTGCCTCAAACCGTTCTGTCCTGTTGTAGCATCGACCGTTAAGAGGATCTCGTGCGGGGCCCCGGGCATCCGATGCTCTATTACCCGCCGCACTTTGTCGAGCTCGGCCATGAGGTTGACCTTCGTGTGTAACCGCCCGGCCGTGTCTATGAGCAAAATATCTGTACCGTCACGCCTGGCCTCCTCGACCGCGTCGTGGACAACCGACGCTGAATCTGCGCCCCGCTCGCGCGAAATCACCTTCGCTCCCGTTTTTTCTCCCCAGCGCTGGAGTTGTTCGATTGCCGCCGCCCGGAACGTATCGCCAGCGGCGAGCATAACCTTGCCCGGCAAAAAGTGGACGAGTTTGCCAATGTTCGTCGTCTTGCCTGTACCGTTTACCCCGACCATGAGGATCACCGTCGGCTCGTACGAAACGTCGAGCTCGACAGGGCCTTCAAGCATGCTCGTAGCGTGCTCGATCATGAGCCGCCTCAACTCCTCGCCGCTCGTAATGTTTTTCTCCAGCGCCTCTTGCTCGAGCCCCGCAACGAGTTTGGCCGTTGTAGGTACCCCGACATCCGAGGTGATGAGGATCTCTTCGATCCTCTCCCAAAATTCTTCGTCCCCCGTGTCACGGAACTCCGCCACAGCCGCGTTCAGCTGCCCGACGAACGACTCCCTACTCCGCCTCAAACCTTGCCTTAAGCGACCAAACCACCTGTTGGTCTCACCCACGACGTCCTTCTCAGCCTCCGGTGTAGCGGGTCTCTTCGGAGTCACTCCCGTTACGGCTTCGTCAACCGTGATCAGCGACTGGGGAGCCTGCTCCGGAACAGCTACGACCGCCCCGGATTTCTTCTGTGGTTCCTTCGAGCTTCTGAAGAAGTTACGCCATGACCGTCCCATAACGGTATCCTTATTCTCCCGTCAAACGCTTCGATACGACGACCGAGGCACCGGAGGTATCCTGTGTCACCCCATAAAGCACGTCGGCCGCAGCCATAGTTCGTTTCTGGTGCGTTACCAGCAAAAACTGCCCGTCCGCCTTATAAGAGTCTATCACAGCGAGGAACCGGGCTAAATTAAGATCGTCCAGAGCCGCCTCGGCTTCATCAAGCATACAAAATACTCCCGGGCCCCCAGAACGCCCAAGAAAGATGCTGAACAAAAACGACAGCGCCAAAAGCGACCGCTCCCCTCCCGAGAGCATGCGCAGCGGCCTCCACCCGCGCCCCTTCAGCCGGAGCCCGATCTCCACCCCCTCCTCTGAAAGCTTAAGCTCTCCTGCCGCCCCATTCATCATCCGCGGCACCATATCAACGAATGCCTGCCGTACTTCTTGAAACGTAGTTTCGAAACGTGCCTCTATCTCCCTATCCACGCTTAGTATTATACGATGGACTTCTTCGGCGGCAGCCTCGGCGTCCGCACGCTGGGCGCTGACGAATTCGTACCGCTCGCGGAGCCTCCCTTCCTGTGCTATGGCGAGCAGATTCACATCGCGGAAGTTTTTGAGCTTTCGGGCGAGGCGTCCGCGTTCGGCATCGGAGGCTTCAGCGAGGGTTTCGGACGCTTCCCGAGCGCTCTCAAGCGTCGCTCCCCACTCAGAGATCTCCGATTCGGCAGCCTTGCGGGCTTCTTCGGCGCGAGAGAGCTCCTCTTGCAGCCCGGCGGCTTCGGATGTGGCTTCGGCAAGTTCTTCAGCTACGTTACCACTCTCCTCGGCGAGCTTGGCGCGCTTCTCGGCAACACAGAGCTGTAGCTTAGAGGCGTCCGACCGGGAACTCCGCAACCACTTCGTACGCTTGCGGGCAATAACCTCGAGGCGCCGGGCATGTTGGGTGGCGCGGTGAGCGACGCTTGCCAAAAAGGTATTCACGCCATCGCTTGTCGCCTCCTCAAGATCTTTCAACCCGCGCGTGAAAACTTCTCGACGCTCCCAGGCTCTTTGCAAATCGGTGCGCACCTGAGCGAGCCTTCCACTCACTCTCTCGACCGCGACGTACGCAGATTTAGCATCCAAAAGAGCAGCATCCAGTTCCTTCTTCGTGCGCTCTTCAACCTTCCGTGCGCCATGCAGCTCTTCTTCGGTCTCAAAAATCTTCGTCTCCATCCTGTGAAGATCCGCTCCGTCTGCTGATCGCTGTTCGTGTGCGCTGCATGCTTTTCTCACACGCTGCCGAGACACAATGGCTAAAAGCTGCATGATACGGGCCGCTCGGAAACCTAAAGCGACGAAAGCTTCGACATCTGCGATTTGTTCGCTTAGCCGCTCGTTGACGAAAAAGACGGTCTCTTGGCAGTCGTAGAGCGCTTCCCCGAGCCGGTTTTTGAGCACGTCGAGGCGTTTTTCTTCCTTCGCAAGGTGAGCTTCACGAACGAAGTTCCCGTTGGGGGTAGGCCGGCTAGCGCTCGTTCGAGTGAAGCGAAAACCTTCGCGAGTTACCGCGACGTCGTAGCCAGCTTTGAGAGCCGCATGGTCGGCTTTTTCCAAGACATAAGTGCCCCCGAGAAGACGTTCCAAAGCACACGCATAACGGGCATCGAGGATCTCAATACACTCCATAAGAGCTTTCCCGGGAGGTGCACCGTTCTTTACCACCTCCTCGGCATCGAGACGTACGATCACGCGCTCCGTGGGGTTCTCTCCGGAGAGGAGTTTCATCCCCTCTCCGAAAGTCTCCGCCAGCACTCCGCTAGCCAGTTCTCCCAAAGCAGCATCGACGGCGGCCTCGTAGCCCGGGTGGGGACGGACGATCTCGTAAAGTCGCTTGCCGCTAACCGCAGCCTGCCCCAAGGATCTCAAGAGCTGGGTCTCCGCCTCCGCCCTCCCGATGAGCGTAGCCAGTACGCCCCGCCGGTGGTTTACCTCTGTCTGTAGTTCCACGGCCGTCTCGCGTACCTCCTCGAGCTGTCCAAGCACCGCTGTTGACCGCGCGCGTAACCCCTCCGGGGCATATACATTCAGCTGTTCTCCCATTTCCTCGAGACGCGCCAGCTGCTCGTCGTCCAAAACGTTCGCTTCCCTGATCCGAGCTGTCGTCCGCTCACGTTTCTCCCTAAGGGCTTCGAGCTCCCCCGCAAGCCGCGTGAGCTGCCTCGCAGAGGCTGCATGATAGGTCCTACCCCGCGCCACAAGCTCCTCTAACCGCCCGGACGCTTTTTTTCTTTGTGAGTGCTCCTTCTCGAGCTTGCTAGATTCCTCCTCGAGCTGCCGGACGGAAGCAGAGGCTTTACCAAACTCGGCTTGGAGGCGAAAGATGTGCCGCGAGCGTTCTGTTTCCCGTTCCTTAGCCCCTTCCAGCCGAAAGAAGGACCGCTCGGCGCGCGAAATTTCGGGTCGCAAAGTCTCCAAGCCACGCTCTACACTCTCAAGGATTCGCTCAGCTGCAAGGATCCGGTCTTCAAGCTCCTTCTCCTCCCCTCTGAGGTGTCGCCCCTCCCCACGTAGAGATTCCTGTCTCGTCTGCAAGGTAATCATCTTCGCAGTAACGTTTGCTAGACGTTCGTGTCTTTCGTTGAGGTCTTGAGTCGTGATGCCGTAGAGGTGAGCGAGGGAATGCTTTCGGTAACGAGCTTCAAGCTCTCGGTACTCTCGGGCAGCCACAGCTTCGGCCTCTATCTTCCGTAGTTGCCCCGAGAGTTCGGCTTCGAATCGGCGGCTGCTCTCGAGCTGCGCGACAGCACGCTCGAGTTTGCGAGCGGCAGAGAGGCGGCGCCTCCTAAAGACTCCTAAGCCTGCCGCTTCCTCGAGCGCTGATCGGCAAGCTGCTGCCCCCCCGGATACGATGGCGTCCACAGCTCCCTGTCGCAGGATGCTGTGGCGACCGAGACCTGCTTCACCTGCTACCGCACGTACATCAGCCAGCCGGGCGCGGACGCCATTGATCCTGTACTCTGTCTCGCCGTCGCGTGAGATTCTGCGCGTCAGTGAAACTTCACGGTAAGGCAAGGAAATGTCGTCCTTGGCGTTGCTTAAGACCAGCGTGACCTCCGCAGCCCCCACCGCCGACAAGGAATCCGAGCCTGAGAAGATTACCTCTCCCATCGAGCCTGCACGCAAAAGAGCTGGGCTTCCCTCACCGAGGGCGAATAATACTGCGTCCGTGATGTTGCTCTTTCCCGACCCATTCGGACCCACGATCACCGTAATCCCTGGGTCGAGTGGCATCCGAACCGGACGGGCGAACGTTTTGAAGCCTTTTATATAGATCGCGGAGAGCACTAACGAGGGATTTTACGTGGTTTTAACCATGAAGCACAGAAGGAAGGGCAGCAAAACAGCAACCCAACCCCGGTAGCTCGAAAACAACAGTTCTCGAAGAAGAGCTAAGCTCCTACGTGCACCTCGACCGTAGAGCGGGCCACCGGCCGCGCACCCAGGATCTCTAGGGCCGAACGCGCCGCAGCTTGTTCGCTCTCCTTGATAGAGTTGCCCTCGCCCGAAGCAACCTCCTTGCCATCCACCGAGACCGCGCTGGTGAAGCGCGGTCGGTGAGGCGGGCCGTGCTTAGCGCGGACCCGGTAGATCGGACGCAGGCCTTCGGCCTGCAGCGTCTCCTGCAGCAGCGTCTTCCAGTCCCGAAGCTCGTCGGTATCGACCTCAGCGGGGTTGAATATCTCATCGATGGTCCGGAAGACGAGATCCTGGTTTATGAGGTACGCTGCCCCGATGATCGCCTCGACCGTATCGGCGATGACAGAGTCATTGATCACCGAGCTTTCGATGTCTTCCTCGATCCCTTCGCTTCGCCCCACCGACGCCAGGAACGACTTCCTGACCAGGTGTGCGCGAATGCGTGTGAGATCCCCCTCCAGAAGCTCTGGATAGCCGTGAAAGACGAGCTCGGTCACCCGCTCGTTGAGGACCGAGTCACCAAGGAACTCTAACCTACCGTTAGAGTCGTAGGAGTCGGCCACGCTCGGGTGGGTAAGTGAGCGCTGCCTTAAAGGCTCCGGGAGTATATTTATCAAGTCTCTTATCGACATAGCAACAGGAGTTATTCTACACCAGTGAACGCCACGACCACGTTATGCCCGCCAAAGCCCATCGAATTCGACACGGCCGCCCTAAGATCCGCAACCTCCCTGGCCTCGCTCCCAACGTAGTCCAAAGGCTCACAGTCTGAGGCTAGGTTCTCAAGGTTAATCGTTGGCGGCAAAACTTTGTGCTTTAAGGCCAGGGCGCACATAATCCCCTCCGTCGCTCCCACCGCTCCGAAGGAGTGCCCCGTCATGGACTTCGTCGCCGAGACTGCAGCGTGCGGCAAGAAGCGCAAGATCGCCTTCGTCTCCGGCCCATCGCCGGTGGGTGTGGAAGTCGCATGCGCGTTGACATGCCCGATCTCCTCGGGGAGAAGCCCCGCATCCTTAAGTGCCAAACGCATCGCCCGTTCAACCCCACGCCCCTCGATATCCGGCGCCGTTACGTGGTAGGCGTCCGTGGTGCGGCCGTAGCCTGCAACGCGCGCGATGGGCTTAGCGCCACGCCGTTCGGCGTGCTCCGGGCTTTCCAGCACCATGGCCCCGGCGCCCTCGCTCATCACGAACCCGTCCCGGCTAGCGTCAAAAGGTCGGCTCGCCCTGCGTGGCTCCTCGTTACGCGTGCTGATCGCCCTGATCGCACAGAAACCGGCCATGCTCAGAGGTGTAATCGGAGCCTCAGAAGCTCCAACAAGCACCACGTCAGCATCGCCACGGCGAATGAGTTCTAACCCCTCAGCGATGGCCTCGCCTCCGGTGGCACATGCCAGAACCGGACACTGGGTAGGTCCGGTTGCCCCTAAGGCTATGGCCAGCAGCCCCGCGGCCATGTTCGGCACCATCATGGTGATGAGGAACGGGCTGACTCGTTTAGCGCCTCTATCGCGCAATACGCGGTACTCTCGCTCCCATGTCGAGATCCCCCCGATGCCGCTGCCCATCACGACAGCCACCCTCTCGGGAGACTTCCTGATGATTTCGATTACACCGGCACTCTCAGCGGCCTCTAACCCCGCGGCGAAACCGAACTGGGCGTAGCGATCCATCCGCCGGGCTTCCTTTTTCGACATGAAGTCCACCGGATCGAAGTCCCTACACTCGCCGGCAATGTGCGAAGGGAACGGCGAAGGATCGAAGAGCGTTACCTCCCCAATTCCGCTCTTACCATGCAGCGCCGCGTCCCAGAAGCTTTCCGTCCCTACACCTAAAGGCGTCACCGCCCCGATGCCGGTGACGAAGGCGTGCCCCCTACCATTCGAGGTAGCGTCGGTCACGCTGTCTGGTGCTCAGCTACGTAGTCCACGGCTTGTTCGACCGTAGTGATCTTCTCGGCCTCCTCATCGGGGATCTCCATCCCGAACTGCTCCTCAAGCTCCATGATTAGCTCGACTAGATCGAGAGAGTCTGCCTCGAGATCCTCTCGAAAAGAGGCTTCAGGTGTCACGTCGCTCTCGTCCACCCCGAGCCTGTCGGCGGTGATCTCTCTGATCTTCTCCAGTATCTCGTCCCGTCCCATGCGCATCTCCCTACGATCTATGTAACTTCCAAACGAGCCCTGCCGCGCGTTCCGCGAGGATAGCGCGTAGTGTAACCCAAATTGCTGCCCTACTGCATAACCATCCCGCCGTCAACCGCAATCGTCTGACCTGTAACGTAAGCCGCGCCCTCCCCGGCGAGAAACGCCACGACCTCTGCGATCTCCTCTGCCTTCCCAAACCTCCCCACCGGAATCTGCTCGAGGATGCGGCCCTTCACGTTTTCGGACAGCCCTCTCGTCAGCTTTGTCTCCACGTATCCCGGCGCAACCGCGTTGGCTGTGATGCCCCGGTTTGCAACCTCCCGCGCCACGCTCTTGGTGAACCCAATCATGCCCGCCTTGGATGCCGCGTAGTTGGCTTGCCCCGCGTTGCCGATAAGCCCCACGACCGAGCTTATGTTTACGATCCTTCCCCACCTTGCACGTACCATCCCTCGCAAGACGGCGCGCGTGCACAGGTATGCCCCCTTGAGGTTTGTCACGAGGACCTCGTCGAACTCCGTCTCTTTCATACGCAAAAGGAGGTTGTCCTGCCTCATCCCCGCATTGTTGACTAGGATCTCCACGGGCCCGAAGGCTTCGCCCACGCCTTTGAGCAGTGCTTCGACATCCCCGGCCGAGGCTGCATTGCTCTTGAAGGTCTCGCATGCAGCACCCACGGTACGCACCATCTCGGCAGTCTCTTTGGCCGCCGCATCGTTCGAATGATAAGAGATCGCCACCCTGGCACCCTCTTTAGCAAGCCTAATGGCTATGGCCCGCCCTATCCCACGCCCGCCGCCGGTCACGAGGGTCACCCGCCCCTTCATCACTCCTCTTCCACCCCCTCGGCGAACACGAATAAGAGCTCTGCTTCGCAGACACGCTCGGAGCCCACTCTGGCAGTTCCCGCGCCCCGCCCAGCTCTGCCTTTGAGGCGTAAAATCTCGACCTCCATCGTCAGCACGTCTCCCGGGATAACCTGCCGCCGGAACCTGACGCCGTCGATGCCCGCGAAAAGGGCCAGCCTACCCCGGTACTCTTCCAGCCCCATCACTCCCACCGCCCCGACCTGCGCCATTGCCTCGAGGACGAGCACCCCTGGCATCACCGGATAACCGGGAAAGTGGCCCTGGAAGAACGGCTCGTTCTGGCTGACATTCTTTATGCCTATTGCCCTTATCCCGGGCTCTATCTCCTCGATCCTGTCTACCAGCAGGAAAGGATAGCGATGCGGGATGAGCTTCCGGATCGTAGTTGGCCCGAATGGTGGCTCCACGTCAGAGCACCTCTTTGGCCGCTCGGCCTCGTATTGTTATGTCCTTGAAGTCCCGCAACATTCTCACGAGGGTGCCCCCTCCCGCCTCAACAACTTCCTCGACTCCTAGAGACGCGAACCGCTGCACAACTGCCACCCACCTCACCGGAGAGAGCATCTGACCGCGCAGCGCAAGGCGCACTTCGCTGGCAGTCACTAGGACGCCGCCGTCTGCTGCGCTTAGCATAGGTGTCTTTGGGTCCCGCAGAGGCGTCTCCGCAAGCAGCGCGTCCATCGCCACCGAGGCCTTCCGGACGAGCGGCGAGTGGAAGGCACCCGTGACGTCGAGCTTACGCTTCTTTCCACCCACCCGCCCAACAACGACCGCAAGCGCCTCACTCTCTCCAGAGATCACCGTTTGACGTGGCGTATTGAAGTTGGCTGCAACGACGGTGCCCTCTACCGTCTCTACGGCACTGATCACCTCCTGCGCACTGATCCCGATGATCGCCGTCATCCCTCCCGGTTTATTCCTCGCCGCCTCCATCATCAGCCGATCTCTCTCCGCTACGAGCCGTACACCATCTTCTAATGACAGAGAACCCGCAGCATAAGCTGCCGCATATTCGCCTAAAGAATGCCCGGCAACTAGGTCCGGCTCAACACCTTTCTCCTTTAGCCTGTGGAACGTGTCGACCGTACCGGCGAAGACGGAGAGCTGATAGGGCACCTCCTTTCCACTGTCAACTGTCCCCCAGACAGTGTCCCAGACCTCGCCCGTGATCTTGCCACCTGCTGCCCCCTGGCCGGGGAAAACCATCGCCAGTCTCAGCGCTAGACCCTTTCGTTCTTAGATCCTGTATAAGTTCGCTGCCCACGTCAACCCCGCTCCGAAACCGGCGGTGATCACATACTTCCCCGGGTCGAATCCATCGTAGATGTCTGGGTAAGAGATCGGAATGCTCGCCGCCGACGTGTTTCCAAACCTGTCCAAATTGACCACGACCTTATCCTCCGGAATCTCCATTTTTCGCACCGCAGCCAGTATTATACGTACGTTTGCTTGGTGAGGAATGATGTACTGAACCTCTTCGGGAGAGACGTCGTTACGGGCCAGCAGCTTTTCGACCATCTGAGGAAGGATTCTGACCGCCCACTTGAAGACTTCTCGGCCGTTCTGATAGAGCTTCTCATGAGAGCCTGGATGCCCAGCCCGCAAAAGCGGCGCCATCCTCCCGTCAGCACCTAGTATGTGGTCGACGAATCCAGACTCCCCGGACCCACGTTCGAGAACCACCGCGCCAGCGCCATCACCGAAAAGCACTGCTGTCGAGCGCTCCTTCTGATCTACGATCGAGGTCATCACGTCCGCGCCGATAAGCAGTACGCGCCTCGCAGCACCGCTCTTCAGCATCGAGTCAGCAACGCTTGCCGCGTAGGCGTAACCGGCGCATGCCGCTGCCAAGTCCATCGCTCCTACACCGGAAGCACCGATAGTCTCGCCGACAAGGCAGGCCACCGACGGCATCGACTCAGGTGCTGTCGAGGTAGCACACAGAATCAAATCTATCGCCTCGCTGTTGAGCCCAGCATGCTCCAGTGCCCTACTCGAAGCGTCCGCGGCGAGGGTAGCGCAGTTCTCACCATCAGCGATGAAGCGGCGCTCCTTTATACCGGTACGTTCCACTATCCAGGCGTTATTGGTAGCCAGAGCCTTTTCGAAGCCATCATTGGTGACGACGCGTCCTCCTAAAGCGCGACCGACACCCACGATCTTGCCCGCAGCGCAGTTCAAATCGCGTCTCCGATCGCCTGCTTTCCGGCCTCAGCGAGGGCCTTCTCAATTTTTTCTATGATATCGGAACCGGCAAGTGTGATCCCCTTTAAGGCGTTCTCTACGCCACGAGCGCGGGAGTTGCCGTGGCCGATAATAACCAAGCCGTGTACGCCGAGCAAAAACGATCCGCCGTAGTTCTCAGGATTCAGCTGATCACGCACGGCGACGAGTTGCGGGAAGAGGATACTTCCCGCAAGTTTACTAATAGTGCTCGATGCGATCGCCCCACGCACCATGCCAAGAACCTCACGAGCAACGCCTTCGGCGGTCTTGAGGACGACATTCCCCGTGAAGCCGTCGGTCACAAGGACATCCGCCACCCCGCTCCCGATAGCATATCCCTCTACGTTTCCAACAAAATGGACACTATCCGAACTGACAAGAAGCTCGTGAGCCTCCTTAGCAAGGTCATCGCCCTTACCAGACTCTTGGCCAACGTTGATTAGACCAACCCGAGGGTCGGCGGTGGTGCCGAGATATCTTCGCGCGAACACACCGCCTAGGATAGCGAAATTCAGAAGGTCTTGCGGCCGACATGAGACCGTAGCACCAGCGTCCAGCAACAAGACGGGCGCGTTGAAGGGCAGCACCGTGGCGATAGCCGGCCTCCGACAGCCCGTGATACGCCCGATCTCAAGTAGCGCCGCCGCCACCGTGGCTCCAGTGTTTCCTGCCGAGAAGAACGCTTGAGCCTCCCCGGCGCGTACCATCCTCGCAGCAACCGCCACGCTCGAGTCCGGCTGCGTGCGCAAGGCCTTCACGGGATCCTGGTGCATCCCGATGACGCCGCAGGCACGGCGCAACGAAACGTTGGCCGGAGCATCCGTTAGCCTCTGTTCGATCGTGGCTGCATCGCCGACGAGGATAAACTCGTCGTTCGCCAACTCCCTAGCGGCGGCTAACGAGCCCGCGATGATCTGCCCCGGCGCATTGTCTCCGCCGAGGGCGTCTACTGCCACGCGCATTCGTTCAGCTCTGCGGCAGAGGGTAGTAACGTCGCTACTCGGAAGCCCCTACGGCGATTATGGTACGGCCTTTATAGTTGCCACACTCTGGGCATACCCGGTGCGAGAGGCTCGGCTCCCCGCAGTTCGGGCACCTCACAAGGTGTAGGCTCTTTAAGGCATGATGTGCCCGGCGCTGGTTCCTGCGAGCTTGCGACGTCTTCTTCTTCGGCACGGCCATGATACTGCCTCCCTCGAGTTGTCGTACGTTTAGAAGCTAAAAATTCGCGGCGAAAAAGTTGCCCAGATTCCGCCAGCGTGGGTCGATCTCCTCATCCTTAGAGACCGAGTTCACCGGCTTGGTCCCCGGGCAGAAAACCTGCATCGGAATCTCGCTCGGGAGCACCTCACGGGTGTAGCGCGTTATGTTCAGCTCCCAGTCCTCTACGTACAGCTCCGCATCGTTGGGTCCCGAAAGAAACGCCGATTCGCCAAACCTAAGCGCAAGCTCCGTCGGCTGTAGCGTACGGTCGCAGGTGGTCGCAACATCGCAGGCCACCTCCAAATCTAGGTGCAGGCCCTCAGCGAGCGGGGTGATCCGAATGCGCGCCTCAGCCGTCTTTACCTCGTGCCGACGACCATAAAGGTCGAACGGCGCAAGGTCTAAAGGAACCGAAAGTTCGCGAGAGTCGCCTATGCCCTTTCCCGGGCGCCTTAATGTGATCAGCTTGTCCATACACCTATTTTACTCGTCCGGAACGCCTTGCAACTTCGAGCGGCCCCGTTGAACGGCCTCGAGCAGTCGGGCCAGGTTATCCTCAAGGTTGGCGAGCACCTCATCGGCGTAGTCTTCGGCGCCCAGGCGTATCTCGCGCTCACGCCGGCGAGCCTCTTCCATGATCTCCGTACTACGCTTTTCGGCGCGTTTTATGACTTCCTCTTCAGAGGTGATCTTCTCGGCCTCTTCCTGAGCGGTGCGGATGATCCGATCGCTCTCGCTGCGCGCCTCGTCAAGCATCGCCTGGCGCTCCTTAACGATCCAACGTGCCTGCTTGAGTTCTTCGGGGATGGTCTGGCGCATCTGGTCAATCACATCGAAAGCCGCGTCTCGGTCGATCATCGCCGTGTTGCCGAAGCCGGGGAAGCTACGGGCCTCCTCCACCAACTCCTCCAACCTGTCTATCAAAACCAGTACATCCATTCTTATATTTTACCCTTTATCGTTCGCCGCTGCCTGTTCATCCACATACACCCGATGCACGATTTCTTGTATCTCGTCCGGAACGAGCCCGCGTACGTCCCCGCCGTAGCTCGCGATCTCGCGCACCGCACTTGACGAGAGGAAGCTGTACTCCGCCGCCGCCATGATGAACACCGTCTCGAACTCCGGATAGAGCATCCGGTTGAGCTGCGCCTGCTGAAACTCTGACTCGAAGTCCGAGCCTGCCCTGAGTCCTTTAACAACCACCCTGGCTCCTTGCTCCCGAGCAAAGTTCACGAGCAGGCCTTCCATTACCTCTACGGAAACGTTCTCGAGTCTCCCGGTGGCCTTCTCTATGAGTCGTGCTCGCTGCTCGGCAGAGAGCCTCGGTTTTTTCTTGAGGTTTGCGCCGACGGCCACCACCACGTGGTCGTAGAGCGCAGCAGCGCGCCGAATGATATCCATGTGGCCATCGGTGATAGGATCGAAGCTGCCAGGACATATGGCGACGTTCATGGTTGTCTGGGTCCGTTCAAAGAAGGTTACGACCGTGCCGCCGTAGCGGCGGCTGACCCCTTTCAGGCTATTTATGGTCTCTATCAGAGGATCGCCGCTCTCGACCACGACGCGTCCACCAGGCGCAAGCAATGCTGCCAGACGTTCTAAAACGCTCCTGATCTCCCTCGGCTGGATTCTATATGGAGGGTCCGCAAATATCAAATAGAATTTGCGTCTTGCAGAGAAGAGCCGCTCGAGCACTTCCATAACGTCCCTACGCAGCACATCGCCCTTCGGCACCAACCTCGCGCGCCTCAGATTCTCCCGGATAACATGTACCGCCCGCCCATTCTTCTCGACGAACGTTGCTCGCCCACAACCTCGACTCAAAGCTTCGATGCCCAAAGCTCCGGTCCCAGCGTAGAGATCCAGGACCTCGCCGCCGTCAAAGAACTGGCCCAACGCGTTGAAGATAGCCTCCCGCACCTGATTGGAGGTCGGGCGAACGCCGTCTGGAACCGGGGCGAGCCGTACACCACGGGCCGAGCCGGCTATGATTCGCAAGGTCCTACTCGCGGAACAGCCACTTCACGTCGACGCCGAGTAGCTCCCGAATCTCGCGTCTTAAGGGCCGGTGGTGAGGTTTCTTGAGATTGGGGTCCGACGCGACCAGCTCAAAGGCTGTGCGGCGGGCTTCAACCAGCACCTCGATGTCCCTAAGAAGCTTCGCCACCTTGAGGTCCGGCATCCCACTCTGTCGGCTCCCGAAGAGCGTTCCTTCGCCTCGGAGGGCGAGATCGACCTCGGAGAGCTTGAAGCCATCCTGATGGTTACACAATGCCTCGAGCCGTCTCCATGCTTCTTCCGTCTTCGGATCGCCGACCAGGAAGCACTTCGGGGAGTGCAGGCCCCGACAGACCCGACCCCTCAGCTGATGGAGCTGGGAGAGGCCAAAGCGTTCGGCGCCTTCGACCACGATGGCGCTCGCGTTCGGCACGTCCACCCCAACCTCGATAACGGCGGTGGCGACGAGTACTTCTATCTCCCTGGCGCGGAACGCGCGCATAACCTCCCGCTTCTCGGCTGCCTTCATCCGACCATGAAGTAGACCAAGACGTTTATCTGGGAACATCTCCTCAGCAAGCTCCTCGTAGAGCTCCTCCGCCGCCCGAACTTCCTGCAGGACCTCAGACTCCTCCACCAGTGGGCAAACCACGTATGCCTGTCGCCCCGCTTCGATTTCGGCACGCACCACCTCATAAGCCTCGCCGCGTTCTGGAATCTGGACCATGCGCGTCTTGATGGGCTTGCGTCCGGGCGGCAGTTCGTCGAGTACGGAGATCTCGAGGTCTCCGTAGAGCGTCAGGGACAGCGTCCTCGGTATCGGGGTAGCAGTCATCACCAGCGTGTCCGGTGTGGTCCCTTTCTCTTTAAAGAGCGTTCTCTGAGCGACACCGAAGCGGTGCTGCTCATCGACGACTACTAGGGAGAGGTCGCTGAATTCGACACCCTTCTGAATCAGAGCGTGCGTCCCCACGGCGAGATGGGCCTTGCCGCTTCGGACGTCTTCCAGCACCGCCCGGCGCTCGGCCACGCTCTGGGACCCGGTGAGCAATACAACATTGACCGGGAGATCCTTTAAGGCTACTGAAATAGAGATGAAGTGCTGCTCAGCGAGTACCTCGGTCGGGGCCATGATCGCGCCCTGACCGCCTGACTCAACCGCTGTAAGTAGGGCAGCTATGGCAACGACGGTCTTGCCACTTCCGACATCGCCCTGCAGGAGACGGCGCATCGGCTTCTCCAAACTCATCCCTTCAAGGACCTCCCCAATAACACGCTCTTGTGAGGTAGTGAGCTCAAAAGAAAGACCTTTGAGAAAGGTGTTGAGAAGCTTGCCATCTCCCTCGTGTCTCCGGCCGGCTTCGGTCTTTTCCAGACGCGCTTTGCGTGCGGCAAGCCCTGCCTGCATCAGGAAGAGCTCGTGGAAAACGAGCCGTCTCATGGCCGTTTTTAAGTGTTTCTTGTCGGCGGGAAAGTGGATCTCATGTATTGCATCGTGTAGGTTCGGCAACCCGTTGCGGGCAAGGATCTCCGCCGGCAAAGGGTCGAGAATGTGTCCGGACGCATGAAGGGCACGATGGACTAGGGTTCGCATTCTTCTCGCATTTAAGCCCTTGTTGACTGGGTAGACCGGCACAAACCGGCCAGCATGCGCGGTTTCGTCGATTGCGTTCGGGTCGGGAATGATCTCCAGGTTTCTGGCCATGAGCTGCAGGCCATACCGGCGTTGTATCTCGCCCGAAACCATAACCCAGGCGTCCGGGATGAGTTGGTTTGAAAGCCATCCTCGGCCCCAAACCGTTACCGGCATATACCCGGTGCCGTCGTAGATCTGTACCGAGAGCCCAGGCGCCCGTCCCCGGAGCGGTCGGCCCAGCTTCTTCACACTTACCACCCTACCCACGACCGTCGCCCTTTCGCCTACACGCAAATCAGAGATCTTCTTCACCTTGGAGAGATCTTCATGGCGTGAGGGGTAGTGTGAGATAAGGTCAGCCAGAGAGCTTATCCCTAGGTCCTTGAGGGACGCCGCGATGCGGGGCCCTATGCCGGGAACCTCGGTAACCGGCATAGCGCGCAACTCTGATAGAGTCGTCCTCCGCGGTAGCTTAAGGAGTGTGTGCTGCGTGGGAGAAGAACCCTCGTGAGAGGAGACACCCTCCTCCCTATAGGTAGGCCACGCCATAAGCTCCCGGACCAATATGCGACCCAACGACCCCACCGATCTCCGCGACGAAGCGTCCCTCTACGTTAAGAGACCCAACGAGCTCAGCGAGTGCCTCTGGGGCACCAGCGTGCCCGTACGCCAGGGGACGCCCGGCCCGCGCGATGGGCCTCACCTCCTCCAGTAAGGCCGCCATCTGGCGCTTGCGCCCACGAGTCCGCTTGTGCGGCACGATCTCGCCGTCCTCGAGGCGCAAGACCGGCCTGATATCAAGCGCCGTTCCGAGGAGACGACCAGCTCGGCCGATGCGCCCGCTCTTCACCAGGTACTCGAGCGTGCCCACGGCAACCAGGATCTTGCAACGCCTGATCGCCGCCTCCGTCGTCTGTTTAACCTTCTTAAAATTCCCACCTTCATCAACGACACGCAGCGCTTCCAGGAGGATGAGACCTGCACCCATCTCCACGCTTTTTGTGTCGACAACCTCGACCGGTCGTTTGACCATCTCCGCCGCCGCAACAGCCGCATAATAGGTCCCGCTAAATTTGCGAGAGAGTGTCAAAACCAAAACCTCATCATACGCGCCTAAAGACCTAAAGGTTTCGACGAATACTCCAACCGGCGGCTGAGAAGTCTTTGGAAACACCGGCGACTTTCTGAGCTTCTCGTAAAACTCGGCGTTCGAGAGGTCTACCTTATCCGTATACGTCTCCTCAGGCCCGAAAGAAAAGATTAGCGGAACCACCCGGACGTCGGGTCGTTCCTGTACGCCCTCCGGCAAGCTCGTCGTAGAATCCGTGACGACGGCGATCGTCACTCGGCCACCATCTGCAACGGGTACAAAGGCTGTCCCCCATACTTGACTTCAACTATAACGTCCTCGTCCAAACCGCGAATGGCCTCGGCGACCTTCTCCACAGCAATCTCCCCAAGATCCACCCCTCGCAGAAGCGTTACAACGTCAGCGCCTCCATCGATTAGCGCCTGGGCCAGTATCAGGGCCGCTGCGTGGACCGAGTCTTCCACCGCCCGGAGTTTCCCGTCTAAAAGACCTATGTACGCTCCTTTACGCACCTCGCGTCCTTCCACCCGGGAGTCCCGGACAGCTACGGTGACTTCCGCGCACCGCGATTCTGCACAGATTTCTCGCATCTCCTCGGCAACTTCTACAAGCTCGCCCTCGACGTCGTACCCGACCATAGCCGCAAGCCCGCACGCGATGCTCCTCGTCGGCACCACGCGGACCTGGGCCTCGACCAGCTCCCCCACCTTCTCGGCAACTGGCAAGACGTTCTTGTTGTTCGGTAACAGGATAACGTTCGGGGTCCCGGCACTTTGTACGGCTTGAACAAAATCCTCCGTGCTCGGATTCACACCTTGCCCGCCCTCTATAACCACGGCTCCCATCGACTCAAATAGTTCGCGGTTTCCTGTACCCTTGCTTACCGCCACCACCCCGAGGTTTGCCTCGGCCTCGGGCGCGGAGGAAGCCATGAGTTTCTCGCTTGCGGCCCTGGCACGGTTTTGCCCGTCCATATCTTCTACCTTGACACCAGAGAGCCGGCCGAACATACCTGCGCAGCTCAAAGCACGGCCGGGATCCTGGGTATGCAAGTGGACTTTGATTAAGTCGCCATCGGGGATCACGAGCACGCTCTTTCCGAGCTCGCGGATGCGCGTTTTAAACTCTTCTTCGTCGCCGGAGAAGCCGCCAATGAGGAACTCAGTACAGTAGCCCCATGCTTCTTGCACCGAATGCGCCACGGTCTTGCGCAGACGCTCCCCACCGGCAGCGGGCTCTGCCTCATTGAGGCCCTGTACGGGCTCTTCACCGCTCAAAGACGCCAGCAGTCCGTCCAAGATCACGGCTACCCCGAGGCCTCCAGCGTCTACCACGCCAGCCTCCTTGAGGATACCGAGCAGCTCCGGCGTCCGTTTGACCGAGGCATGCGCCTCTAAGGCCGCAACCCGCAGAAGCTCTAGCAGATCCTTCTCCCCCCGCTGCACGTAGGATCGAGCCGCTGCTGAGACGTCCTTTACCACCGAGAGCATAGTACCTTCGACGGGGCTTTGTACGGCCGCGTACGCTCGCTCTTTCGCCCCGGCGAATGCTTCAGCAAGGGTTTCGGCATTGAAAGTACGAGCCCCAGCAAGGACCTCACAGGCGCCGCGTAGGATCTGAGAGAGTATCACCCCAGAGTTGCCTCGTGCCCCCATGAGTGCTGCTCGCGTGACGACTTTGGCCGCCTCCATTCCCCTGAGGTCGGGCGACGCTGAAACTTCCTCAAGCACCGACTGGAGTGTCAGAAGCATATTGGTCCCCGTATCGCCGTCGGGGACCGGGTAGACATTAAGGGCGTCTATCTTCGCCGCGTGGGCTTTTAAGGCGGCATGTCCGGCGGCTACTACGGCCCGTAGATCCACGCTGCTTGCTTCGGCATCTTCACGCTTTTCGGCCGTCCCTTTCATTACCACACCTAGAGAGCCCCAACAAAGCCCGCCTCTGTTCGCAGCTGCGCTTCACCAGAATCTGATACAATCGCCAGCCAGGGTTTGACCGGCGGCGCTTTGCCAGCGGGGCCGGTTCGTCACCAAGCATTGTCCAATATCCTAGCACAGGAGTTTTCTTATGGCGAAAGTCTGTTATTGCTGCGGAAAGCGCCCGAGCTTCGGCAACGCGCGCAGCCACTCCTTACGCGCCACGCGCCGGCGCTGGAACCCAAACTTGCAGAAAATCCGGATCCAGGAAGGCTCCACGACCAAGCGCGCTTACGTCTGCGCCTCTTGCCTTAAGGCGTTTAAGGTTCAGAAAGCAGCGCCCCGCACATACCACCTAGGCACTGAGGGCACTCCAGCCTAGAGACGCGGCCCCGTATGGCTAAAGCCCCGTCCCATTTCTGAGCTCTTTGTCGGATTCCGTGAGACGTCCGCGCTGGCTCGCCCTTCATGCTCACCCATCTGATCCATGAGCGACGCCATCTCGATAGCGGTCACGACCGCCTCAAAGCCTTTATTACCAGCCTTGGTGCCGGCTCTTTCGATGGCCTGCTCGATGGTATCCGTGGTGAGGACTCCGAAGATAACCGGTAAGTTCGCCTCTAGTGCCACCGCCGAAATTCCGGAGGCTACTCCGCCCGCCACGTAGTCAAAGTGAGCGGTGGCACCCCGGATCACGGCCCCGAGACAAACAATCGCGTCGTACTTTCCGGATAAAGCCAGCCTCTTGGCGACGAGCGGTATCTCGTAGGAACCCGGCACCCAGACCACGTCTACCGCCCCAGTATCGCCTCCATGACGTTTTATAGCGTCCAGCGCACCGTCGAGGAGCGGACGGACGATAAAGTCGTTAAAGCGCGAGGCCACAACGCCAAAAGTGCGACCGGTAGCCGCAAGATCCCCCTCAATATAGTTTGGGCTCTTCTCCTTTTGCAACTTCCCCCCTAGTACCTCTCGAAGACGTGGTTGAGCTTCTCCCTTTTGGTCTTCAGGTAGCTCTCGTTCTCTCCATTCAGCTCCACTTCCAGCGGTATCCTCTCGGCGATCTCGAGCCCGAAGCCCTGCAGACCTACGACCTTAGTGATGTTGTTGGTCATCAGACGGATACGAGAGAGGTCAAGGTCTTTGAGGATCAAAGCGCCGATGCCGTAGTCCCTCAAGTCAGGGGCGAAGCCTAACCTCTGATTCGCCTCGACGGTGTCGAGCCCCTCGTCCTGGAGGTGGTATGCCTTCATTTTATTGAGAAGCCCGATGCCGCGCCCTTCCTGCTGCATGTACACGAGGACCCCTTCGCCCTCCCCAGCGATTCGCGCCATCGCCTTCTCTAGTTGGCCGCCGCAGTCGCACCGCAAAGAGTGGAGAGCGTCACCCGTCAAACACGCCGAGTGGACGCGCACGAGGACGTCGTCCTTCCCCTCGGGCTCGCCCATTACGAGTGCCAGGTGCGTCAGCTCGTCTACGTCGTTCTCATAGGCCCTGAGCCTGAATTCACCGAACTCGGTGGGAAGACGAGTCTCGACAGCGAACTTCACATGTCGCTCATAGCGCCTGCGATACTCGATGATCTGGGCGACCGTCACCATCTTTATGGTGTGCTCTTGCGCAAACTTCTCAAGATCCGGAACACGGGCCATCGTGCCATCCTCGTTCATAACCTCGCAGATAACCCCGGCAGGTGTAAAGCCCGCAAGGCGTGCCAGGTCTACCGCCGCCTCCGTCTGTCCGGCCCGCTGAAGAACGCCACCCGGTCGCGCCCGGAGCGGGAAAATGTGGCCCGGCATCACCAGGTCGTCCGGAACCGTCGCATCGTCGACCGCAACCCTGCAGGTATGAGCCCGGTCCGCGGCCGATATACCCGTTGTGATGCCGTTCTTCGCCTCGATGGAGGCGGTGAAGGCGGTGCCCATCCGAGAGTAGTTATGCTGGACCATGTCGGGGATCTCGAGGCGGTCGATGAGCTCGCCGGCCATCGGCAAGCAGATGAGACCACGTCCGTATAAGGTCATGAAATTTATGTCCTCAGGAGTTACAAGCTCGGCGGCTATCGTTAAGTCTCCTTCGTTCTCCCGATCCTCATCGTCGCAGACGATGACCATCTTTCCGGCCTTGATCTCCTCGATAATCTCCTCGATGGTACTAAACGGCATCTTCCACTCTCCTCTCGGAAGTTTGCGAATTTTTACCTGATCTTGGCACCAGCAGCCGCTCCACATACTTGGCTATAATGTCCGCCTCCAGGTTCACTCGGTCTCCCGGCCTGAGGTATCGCAAGTTTGTCACCTCTTTTGTCTGAGGCAATATCGAGACGATAAACGAAGCCTCCTTGACAGAGACGAGGGTGAGGCTGATCCCATCAACACATACACTCCCCTTTTCGACGCCGTATCTGAGGACCGCTTCGGGCGCCGCAAACTCCCAGACCTCCGCCCCACCGTCAGGCCTAACATTCAAAACCTTCCCTACGCCATCCACGTGTCCTTGGACGATGTGCCCACCGAACCTCGCCTGAGGCGTCATCGCCCGCTCCAGGTTAACGATGGAGCCCTCTTTGAGCCCACTCAAAGACGTGCGGCGCAGACTTTCGGGCATCGCCAGGAAGACGAGCACCTCACCCTCCCGCTCGTTGACCGTAAGGCACACACCGTTAACCGAGACGGAGTCGCCAACCCTCATGTCTTTGGCCAGGCGTCCGGCAACGATGCCGAAGCGTATCATACCCCCCCTCTTCACAAAGAAGACTACGCGGCCTGTCCCCTCAACCAACCCCGTAAACATGATCCTCCGTTAAGGGGTAAAGCGTAACGGCGATGTCTTCCCCAACCTTCTCCACGTCTTCGATGCGGAACCTGGGAGCCTCACTCATACGACCGACCTTCAAAGAACCCATGAGTCGTACTCCACCAACCCCGAGTATTTTGGGAGCGTAAAACAGGGTTAGTTTATTCGCGAGCCCCCGGCTTACGAAACGGCCGGCCGTCTCTCCACCACCCTCGACAAGGATGCCTCGGATGCCCCTCAAACCCAACTCTGTAAGCACGAAAAGGAGGTCCAGCTCCCCATCAGAGCTCGGCGTCAGCACGACCTCAACACCATGCGCGCACAGCTCGCTCACGCGCTTCCGGGCACAGCCTTCCTTGGTGAAGACGATCACCGGGTCTACACACGCTGTGTGAGTGAGCTGGCAATCAATACGAAGAGTAAGATTTGGGTCGAGGACAACACGGGTAACGGACGGCGGTTCTTCGGGAAGTCCGCGGGGAGTAAGAAGCGGATCGTCCATGCGTGCGGTGCAAGCGCCGACGAGCACAGCCCCGGCTTCGGCGCGCAAAAGATGCGCCTGACGCCTAGCCGCCTCACCTGTCACCCACTTGCTTTCGCCACTCGATGCGGCGATCCTGCCATCTAAAGCGGTCGCGAGCTTGACGTGCACGAACGGGCGCCCTGTACACATGAAGTGCGAAAATTGCTCGTTCTGCTTCTCGAAACAGGCATCGCCGAGGACCTCGACCTCCACACCCGCCTCGCGCAGAAGGTCTATGCTGCGGCCACGCATCTTGGGGTTGGGATCCAGATGACCGGCCACAACCTTCTTTATCCCGGCCCTCAAGATCGCATCCGTACATGGAGGCGTCTTACCATGGTGATTGCAAGGCTCGAGCGTCACGTACAGTTGCGCCCCACGGGCTTGTCGCCCCGAGCTTTTAAGTGCCGTGACCTCCGCATGCTCGCCGCCAGCACGCGTGTGCCAGCCCTCTCCAACTACCATACCGTCGCGCACCACGACCGCTCCCACCAAAGGGTTCGGCGCCGTGGTGTAACGCCCGTGCTCCGCGAGCTCGCGGGCTCGTTGCATGAAACCATCGCGAACCACAGCTTCCTTTCTCCCATCCGGACTCTCACCGTCGGCGCCGGACTACAGCTCTATTCAAGCCTTCACCGGCTCAACCCCAAAGTCTGTCCTTTAAGGGTTCGCGGGCTGTCCGTGGAGGCTAATACGCCCTCACGGATTCACCGCCGGTGCGGGGATTTCACCCGCCCCCGAAAGCTACCTAAAGCTAAGCTACCACACCTCTACCGTACGGACAAGTAAGCTCTTTACCTACCGTTTTTAAGCCTCTTAGCGGCAGACCGACCGGCCTCGATAATCTTCCGCATCTCGGTTGCGGGGTCACCCCCGAACACCGCCGAGCCGGCCACCAAAACCTGCGCTCCGGCCTCCACCATGACGGGAGCGGTCCTTTCGGTGATACCACCATCCACCTGTATAGGGAGGTCTGTCATCTCCCTGAGGCGCCGCACTTTGTCGACCATCTCCGGTATGAAAGCCTGACCCCCGAAGCCCGGGTTCACGCTCATCACGTTTACGTAATCCAGATACGGCCACACCCACTCAAGGATCTCCGGCCGAGTAGCCGGGTTCAACGCGGCGCCCGCCTCCAGGCCCGCATTCCGGATCATGGCAAGCGTCCGGTGTAGATGCAAGGTCACTTCCGGCTGAACCGAGATACTCGCCACCCCGGCTTTGACGAACGCCGGAATGAGGGAATCGGGCCTCATAACCTGCAGGTGAGCGTCTACCGGTAACCCAGTCGCCCGCACTAGCGAGGCGGCGACCGCGGGACCTACGGTCAAGTTCGGAACGAAGTGGTTGTCCATAACGTCAAAGTGAACCAGCTCAGCTCCCCCGGCCTCAGCCCGGCGCACCTCCTCACCCAGGTTCGCAAAGTCCGCCGAAAGTATCGAAGGCGCACCTACCACCCTGCCGCTCAACTCTCTGAAGAATCCCAAAAAGTGCTTACCTCTCTCGAACAGACTCGAAGGCCGTAATTCTACAGAAGAAAACCCTACCACCGCTGGGAGAGCTCGTCTTTCAGAGATTCGATGGCCCGGGCAACGATGGAGGAGACCTCGCAGCGAGAGAGGCCTAGCCGCTTGCCTGTCTCCGTCTGGAAGCGATCCTTTGACAGACTCCTGGCTTTGCTACCCCAAACGTACGACGGTTGGCTTCCTCAACATCGAACGATCCTTCGTCGCCAGCGTCGAGAAGACCAGGGGGACGCAACCATCGTGCCGGGAACTATCAGCCTCGGGCTGCTTTTGGTTTGACGGTGGTCGACGGGCGTTGAAGCTGAAGAATAGCTGACGCTACAGGAGATAAAGCGTACCTTGGACCAAGGGTGCTGTTTCGCTAAACCTCTTCCCAGCAAAGCCATAAAGGAGCTACGGGCGAAGGCTGCTGCGTTGCTGCTTTGAGGGGAGCGTCGTCATCTCGCAGGCGGATTATTCTCCGTAATGTGGCCCGAGGAGATCCGTAGCTCGCCCTTCAATACGCGGATATCCTCGATCCCTGGCCACGAGAGGTGGCCTGATCTTCAGCCCCGGAAACCGCATCGCTCATCGCCTTTACGTTGGGCTCCCGGCGGGTCCAAATCCTCTGCGCCTGAACCCCCTGGTAAAGCAGCATCTGTCCCCCTGATACGGTCCGCGCTCCCGCTTCACGTGCGCGACGGATCAGGGCGGTCTCCACACCAGCGGTGTAGACCGCATCGCACACGACCTTCTCTGCGCTCAAGGATTCTGCGGGCAGCGGTAAAGGATCTTCCTTTTTCATCCCAAGGTAAGTAGCGTTGATTAGGACTTCCGATTCCGCCACAACCTCGCCAACGTCATGGAACGGCCTTACCAAGACCTCGGCCTCACTACGCACACTCGCTGAGAGTTTCCCGCGGAGTTTCTCGGCCCGCCCCCTAGTCCGGTTGACTATGTAGAGCCGCGCCGCACCCTCACCTAAAGCTGCACCTGCAATAGCCGAGGCCGCCCCCCCGGCCCCAAGAACCAAAACCCGTCGCCCGCGAAGAGAGATTCCAGCCTCCTTACAAGCCTCAACAAAGCCGCTTCCATCAGTGTTGAAGCCGCGAAGCCCCCCCCCTTTTTCGATCATGACCGTGTTCACGGCACCTGTGAGGCGGGCGGCCTTGTCTAGTTCGTCCATGAACAGGAGCACTGTCTCTTTATGCGGCATGGTGACGTTGAAGCCGACGAACCCCAAAGCCGCAAGACCCTCGACGGCTGCGCGCAGACGGTCCGGCCCGACATCCATCGCTACATATACGTAGTCCACTCCGTCAGCGGCGAAGGCAGCATTGTGCATACGTGGACTCAAGCTGTGCCCGACGGGATGCCCGATTATTCCCAGTAACTTGGTCCTCCCAGTTAACATCCAATAAACCCTTTCAATGTCCGGTACCAAGAACATCGAGAGCTCTTGAAACAATGATCGTCACCAGGACCGCAATCTGTAGCCCAACGATGCTTCAGCGCCCGTCCTTCTTGGCCTCAAGGAACTCGTCTCTATTACAACCAAATCGGCTCTCAGAGCTGCACAGCTTCTACCCCATACGCTCGATTCTTGCTTCACTCTTCAAGCCTCGATTCTTCCAAGTCAAGGTCACGTTCGACTCGGTGCATCACCTCGTCGTTGATCTTGCCCTCGTTACGCAACCGCACAAGCTCCTCGCGTTCTGCCCAGAATACCTCTCTCTGCAGTCGCATGAAGGCACCCGAGCGCTCTTCGTAGTCCTCGCCTCTGCCGTCTTCATCGGCAACCCCAAGGCGTGCCGCAAAGCGCCGCCTCCGGTAATCGTAGAGGCCGCGCATCCTCTCTGCTGTGTCCTCGCGCACCCACTCCTCTAGCGCCAGCTCATCGATGCGTGCTACGGCGGCTTGGGCTATCTTAAGTCGTGCTTTCGTCTCCTCCTTTTCTCCTGTCCCATCGTCTTCGACCTTGAGGACGCGGATGAGCGCAGGGAGGCTCAAACCCTGCAAGACGAGCGTTGCTAAGATCACGCAAAAGGTCAAAAAGATGATTAGATCGCGCTCGGGAAATGGGGAGTCGGAGGCGGTCGTGAAGGGGATTGCCAAGGCGGCCGCCAAGGAGACTGCTCCGCGCATCCCGCTCCAGGCCAACAAGGAGATGTTGCGCCAACCAGGGTAGGGGTCACGCTTGAGCAGCTGGCGGCTCAAGAATCGTGGGAGGTAGGTGAGCACGAACACCCACACCAGCCGTGTAACGATGACCACCGCGCTGACCGCCAAACCCCACCAGAGAAGGGTGCCGGCCTCTCTGCCCGAGATGCCTTCCAAGACGTTCGGCAGCTGAAGCCCTATCAAGACGAAAAGGACAGCGTTGAGGAGGAACTGCAATAGCTCCCAGACCGAGAACGCCTGGATGCGGGTCGAGGGCGAAGTTAACGTAGGGGAGTTCCAACCGAGGTAGATCCCGGCTGTCACCGCCGCTATGACCCCTGATGCTCCGATCTCCTCAGCGGTGAGATAGGCAGCGTAGCCGGTAAAAAGCGAGATGGTGATCTCGATCATAGAATCCTCGATCCGACGGCGCACGTTCGCGATCAGCCACCCTATCAATAACCCTATCGCAAGGCCTCCAAGCCCCGCAAGGAGAAAGCGCACCCCGGCCTCCCAAAGCGAGAAGGTGCCACTCACAACAGCGGCGACCGCAAAGCGATAGAAGACGAGCGCCGTCCAGTCGTTGGTCAGGTTCTCGCCCTCTATGATCGTAATGACCCTGCGGGGGACGCCCAAGCGGCGGACGATCGTTGCCGGTGCTACGGCGTCCGTGGGCGAGACGATCGCCCCCAAAACGAACGCCACCGGCCACGAGAAGCCGATGACCCAGTGAGCCGCCGCCGCAACGGATAGCGTGGTTGTCACCACGAGCCCGATGGCAAGTAGCGAAATCGGGCGAACGTTGGCCCTAAGGTCACGCAAGGAAGTGAAAAACGCCGCTGCATAAAGGAGCGGGGGCAGGAAAATCAGCAAGACCATATCGGGAGGGAGCTCGATCTTGGGCACGCCGGGCAAGAAGCCGATGGCGAGTCCCCCTATAACGAGAAAGATGGGGTAAGGGATGTGCAGGAGACGGGCTAGGAGAGCGAGGCCTGCTACAGCAACGAGGAGCCCAACGATGACTATGCCAAGGTGTTCCATTACGGTAGCCTCGGTTCCCTTTCAGATACTTAACCCTGATTCTAAGTCATCTGTCAGCAGTTAGCGTTCTTCTTTACGCACCACCAAAACCGCGCAGTGTGCGTGACGGGTCACCGCCTCGGAAACACTCCCCATAAGGGCTCTTCTTACTCCGCCCAACCCTCTACTCCCTACCACTATCAAGCCAGCATCTATCTCCTCGCCCAGGCCAACGATTTCTGCGGCTGGTACTCCTTCACCAAGATGTGCTTGTGCCCAGATGCTCCCGGCATCTTCGAGCCGCTTCACCAGAGCATCTAGCAATTCTCGAGCATCCGCTTCGTCTAGCACAACGCTGCTTACTAAGTCCACAATATGGACGACATGCAACTCTGAGCCGGTTTTGTTGGCTAACTCGATTGCGGTGCTGGCGGCGAGCTGCGCATCTTTAGAGCCATCAGTAGCTAATAGGATCTTTGTTGGAAAGATGCTCATCTACTCCTCCCTTCCTTACCTTCGATAGCTTCGCCAGGTGAAGGGGTGGGCTCTTACTCCTGTCTCTTAAAACCGTTCCTCCTGGCGAAGGTCGCGCAGGAGGTTCGCCTGACCAATATCCTCTATGGTGAGCATG
>DASQSI010000020.1:0-25335 GCA_035642415.1 Rubrobacteraceae bacterium | reverse complement strand
CCTCGAAGGCAGGCCTGGGCCTGCTCACGAAGGTCATGGCGATGGAACTCGCCCCATACGGCATCAGGGTCAACGCCATTGCCCCCGGCGAGATCGCCACCCCTATGACGGGAGATGAGGACACAGACCCACGCACCATCGAGCGCCCCAACTTGCCGCTTGGGCGTCCGGGTCACGCTCGCGAGATAGCCGCGTGGGTCTCCTTTTTGGCCTCGGATAAGGCGTCCTACGCAACGGGTGCCTCGTTCGTCGTGGACGGCGGCCTCATGCTCATGGCCGCAGAACTTTCGAGCTAGGGCTCTTCGACTACAGTGGCTCAGAGCTTACCTGAGGTGTATGCCTCGATGGGCGATAGATAGTGGTACTTGCTGGCGAGAGGAGCTGCCAATAGTAATACAGCTCAGGAGATGCGTATTCGCAGCATACTCAAAATATTGGGAGAAAGAAGAAGCTTAAATGATTGAGTGGAGGCTCACGCCGTTTGAGATCTCAAGCTATGATAATCCGGAGACCATCCGCTTCAGGAAGTACGCTACAGGCACCCACCTTATCGTCCATAGAACAGAAGTCCAGACGGGCCTAACCTCTAAGGAGATGCTCTGGCAGAAGGGCGAGGCCAGGCTCTACCAATACGAGCCTACTCATGAGAAGAAGTATCCCGTACCCATCCTGATCGTTTACGCGCCCATCCTTCGTCCCTACATCCTGGATCTGGTGCCAGGTAATAGCTTTGTAGAATATCTCTTGGGCGAGGGCTTCGATGTATACCTGCTTGACTGGGGCAACGCTGGTCCTGAAGATAAGCACCTTTCGTTTGAGGATTGGATTCTGGACTATATGCCCGAGGCCGTGGAGAGCGTTCTAAGCAGTTCTCAGGTCCAGCAGTTAACCATCTACGGGTATTGTCAAGGTGGGACGATGAGCGCCATGTACGCTTCCCTCTTCCCGGAGGAACACCTAAAGAACCTGATTTTATTGGCTACTCCTACAGACTTTGCACCAGAGGACCCGGGGCTCTTCGGGCTCTGGACGCTTTGGAGCAGGAACAGCGAAGGCTACTTTGACCCGGATTTGATGGCGGAGACCTTTGGGAGCATCCCAGAAGACTTCCTTAAACGCCTCAACGAAACCGGGTCCTCCATGCTCGGGCCCCTCCCCAACCTCGCTGGCTCCTACGCAAAGATGTGGGAGCACATCATGCCTGAGAAAACCATGATGACGTGGCTAGCCGTAAGCAAGTGGGTAGACGATGGAACACCATTCCCCGGCGAGGCCTTCCGGCAGTGGATCCGGGACTTCTACCAAAAGAACAAGCTCCCTAAGGGAGAGATAGAACTTCGTGGGCAGCGGGTAGACCTCTCGAATATCGAGTGTCCCTTGTTGAACATCGCGGGCAGCAAGGACTTCATCTGCCCAATAGCTCAAGCTGAGGCCACGATGGGCCTTGTTGGAAGCCAAGATAAGGAGTTCGTCGTTCTAGATGCCGGGCACGTAGGCCTGATGGCTGGCCCCGTGGCTAAAGAGCAACTGTGGCCCCGGGTAAGAAACTGGCTAAAGCCTCGCTCAAAGTAGCCGTGATGAAGGGTTATAACGTTGATGGTTGAGGAGCAGAACATCGATGTTGGTGGGCTACCTGTCCGCTACCTGACGGCGGGAGAGGGCCCACCTTTGGTGCTGCTGCACGCTCTCGGCGAAAGTGCTCTCGATTGGCGGTGGGTACTCCCTGGTCTGTCGAGCACCCACCGCGTCTACGCGCCAGACCTACCGGGCTTCGGCGGTAGCAGCAGTGAGCCCGTTGACGACTACTCGCCATCATTCTTCGCACGCTTTGTCCTCGCTTTCCTAGACGTCCTCGAGGTCGAGCGTGCTGTGGTAGCTGGCAACTCGCTAGGAGGTCTCGTCGCTCTGCGCCTGGCATTATCCGAGCCATCACGAGTAGAAGCGTTGGGGCTGATAGACAGCGCTGGTCTGGGGCAAGAGGTCAGTTACGCCCTGCGACAACCCACCCTTCCCGGGCAGGGCGAGCTAGCAGCCATCTTGGGCAAGACGCCGCTAGGAGCCGCAACAAGGACCTGGCTGCGGGTGCCACTCCTATTCGCACGTCCCAAGCGTGTACCCGTCGAATGGTTCGAGGAGCAGCAGCGGTTAACGCAACTACCGGGCTTCCTAGAGGCCGTCATCGCAGCGCTGCGCGCACAGGTCACCCTCGAAGGGCAACGCGAGGTGCTGTTGGACCAGCTTCCTCAGTTGCAGATGCCAACGCTTATCGTCTGGGGCGCATCCGACCTAATCTTCCCGAAGTCCCAAGCACAGGAAGCGGTTGCCCGTTTGAAGCAGGGCTCCCTCGAAGTCATTCCCGACTGTGGTCACCTGCCCCACATCGAGCAGCCTGAACACTTTGTGGTAGTTCTTGGCCAATTCCTGGAGAACCAAGCATCCCGCTGATAGACGTGGGGCAATAAGTACTTGCCGATCTACCTCGTGAGCGGTCGGCCACAACCCAGAAAGACAACTCCAACGCTTTCCTCCTACCGTCTATCTCCTACTGCATTACCGGGCTCGTCACACCTTACTGATCGCGAAACGGCTTTTGAGCTCGTCGTTCAGCACCAGGATGCGGGGGCCGCGGGTAGTCTCGAACAGCTCAGAATGCCCACTGTCCACGCTTTTGCAGTCTAGATCTGCTCTCCTCTCTCCTGTGCTTTAGTTCGCACGAACCTCTCGGCCGCTTCCCGGATTTTGCGGCGACTTTCTTTCACAGAAAAATGCCCGACGAAGTCATCGCGCATCACGCAAAGCCCGTCGCCCTGGCACACGCCGCTAACGAAGCGGGTTCCCTCGTCATCCTCGCAAAGCGCGAAAACGCTTATGCGCTCCTCCTCGATCTTCGCCCTGCCATTCTCTCCGCGCACGGCGTAGACGGCTTTCCAGCCTTTTGCGGGGGTTGACCGCAGGATCTTTATGTCGCGGGGTTCTCTCACCAGCTTTCCTGAACCCTTTGTACCACCAAACAAGGAAACAGGCCGGCCCTGAAGTGCGTAAGCGAGTCATATCTTAAGAATACGCAGCGATGCCAAGAAGGCGTGAAAATTCTTGACAGTAGGGAAGAGAGGTCTACTATGTATTGCTATGGATAACCTTGGTAAGGAATCGAAGAGCGACCTCGCCGCGCAACTAGAAGAAGCAAGAAAGAGGACGCGGTTTCTATTGGAAACGCTCTCCGACGAGAACCTCACAGCGCAGCACGACCCGATCATGAGCCCCCTGATCTGGGACTATGGTCACATCGGTAATTACGAAGAGCTGTGGCTCTTGCAAAGCGCGCATGGGATAAGCCTCTCCGATGGAAAGCTCTACGATATGTACGATGCCTCGTTACACCCTCGCAAGGAGCGCTTGTCGCTGAACTTGCTCGAGCGGGTGTCCGCCGACCACTATCTCGACGCCGTCCGCAAAGCGGTCCTCGAAACCCTCCAAGATGCAGACTTTAATGGAGACGACCCTCTCCTTAGAGATGGCTTCGTCTATAACATGATCTTGCAGCACGAGTACCAACACAACGAGACCATGCTCCAGACACTACAGCTGATGAAGGGTGAGGGCTATAAGCCCACCCCAAGCGTCGAGCTCCCGAAGGGCGGGGCGGTCGAGGAAGAGATGGTCCCCATCCTGAGCGGCTCGTTCGTCATGGGCACCGACGACCACGTTCGGGCCCTCGACAACGAGCGAGCCGCCCACGTGGTGGACCTGCCAGACTTTCTCATCGACAGAACCCCGGTCACGAACGGAGCCTTCGCCGAGTTCGTTGAGAGTGGAGGATACGAGAGGCAGGAATTGTGGGAGCCGGCCGGGTGGGAATACATCAATAGGGAGGGCATAAACACGCCTAAATACTGGCATCGGTCTGATTCATGCCACTGGTTGACGGAGAGGTTTGGCCGTGAGGAACTCCTGAACCCTGATGCGCCGGTAGTGCACGTTTCGTGGTACGAGGCCGATGCCTACGCCCGGTGGGCCGGCAAGCGGCTGCCCACAGAAGCCGAGTGGGAGAAGGCAGCTTCTTGGGATCCGAAGACAGGCATGAAGAGACTCTATCCATGGGGCGACGAGGCACCTACGCCTGCGCATGCCAACCTAGATCAGCTGGCCTTCGCTACGGCAGAGGTCGGCGCGTATCCTGAGGGGGCGAGCGCGTACGGGGTACTGGGCATGATCGGGGACATCTGGGAGTGGACCGCAACAGACTTTTGTGCCTACCCTAGCTTTGAAGCCTTCCCGTATAAGGAGTATTCTGAGGTTTTCTTTGGGAGCGAGTATAAGGTTCTGCGCGGCGGCTCGTGGGCCACGCGACCAGGTGCGATACGCAACACCTTCCGCAACTGGGACTTTCCCGTCCGTCGCCAGCTCTTCTGCGGTTTCCGCTGTGCCAGATAGCTCTCAGCAATAAGCAAAGTATAGATGGGTCGATTCTCTTGACTTATACAGATCCCCCGTCCGCAGAAACGTCTCTGTGCAAAGGAAGCGGTTCTAAGGGTCGCCGGGCGAGAATGATCGGCCAGAAAGCTGAAGGCTGAGCACTAAAGATGTGCCGGATGGTGGCCTATCTCGGGGAGAAGAAGGTGTCGCTCTCATCACTTATCCTGGAGCCGGAGCATTCCCTGCTCGTTCAAAGCTATGCCCCGAAGGAGATGAGGAGCGGGGTAGTGAACGCAGACGGCTTCGGGACCGGCTGGTACGTCCCAGAGGTGAACGGCGAGCCCGCCGTGTATCGATCGAACGCCCCGATCTGGGCCGATCGCAGCTTCGGTAGCATCGCACCCAAAGTGCACTCTGCAACCGTCTTTGCCGCCGTTCGTAGCGCGACTACGGGCCTACCGGTCGAAGAGAGCGGCGTCCCCCCGTTCGCCTCCGGTCCCTACCTATTCGCCCACAATGGGGCCATAAAGAGTTTTCGCTCCACGGCTATGCGTCCCCTGCGCGATGCTTTGAGCGACGCCTCGTACTCCGGCCTCCTCGGCGTAACGGACTCTGAAACAATCTTCGCCCTCCTCCTCGACCGGCTACGCTGTAAGAAGACCAGTCCAGGTAACGCGGATGCTCTGGCTGAGGTCACCATCGAAACGGTCCGTTGCGTCTCGGCCGTTTGTACAGAACTCGGGGTGCCAGCCACCCTGAACATCGGGGTAACGGATGGTGAAGCTATTGTGTTCGCCCGCTACTCTACGCTAGAACCGGGCAACTCCCTTTACTTCGTTGAAGACGGCGGAACCTTCCCGGATGCAGTCGTAATCGCCTCCGAACGCCTCGACGGGGACACCGGCTGGCGGCAGGTTCCCGACCGGCACTTAGTTGCAGCGAACCTCGAAGGCGTCACCATACGCCCGCTGTAGGTAGAGAACTTCTTGTTCACTAAGTCCTGTTAATTTGTTAGAATTGGCGAAGACATTGTAGGTTGCTTGGGTATACTAACGTGATTAGTGGCGGCGGCCCGTCGTACACTAGAAGATAGGTGCGGGCAAGCTGGACCCACGGGAGGGGTGAACACCATAAAAGGGGCATACGAACAAAAGAAGAGTAGCGACGACCGTCACCCTGTCCGCAAGCGTGACAGCAGGCGTAACCGGAGGACGGGGCTCTTCTTCGCCGCAGTCGTGTGCGCCCTGCTGGCCATGATAGCTGCCGACTACCTACTCAACGGGGGTGAGATTCTCCGAGGGGTCCACCTTAGTGGACAACAGACGGCCAACGAAAACCAGACGCCCTCCACCTCTACCCGGGATGCTGCCTCTTCTGAGACCGGTGGCCACGAGCCTGACGTGCTACTTGGGGAATTCTTTACCGATTACGCCTGGGATCCGGACCCAAACCGCAAGTCCAACCTGAAGACGGCCTCGGAAAAAATCGACGGCACTATCCTGGCGCCCGGAGAGACGTTCTCGGCTCTCGACACGCTGGGACCGCCGGAGGATTACGAGACCGCTAAGGTTTTCGCCAACGGCGGCGTCGACCGTACCGAAGGAGGAGGGCTGTGCCAGGTCTCCTCGACACTGTATATGGCCGCCAACTACGCCGACCTGGAGATTGTTGAGCGCAACCCGCACTACGCCGAGCTTCCCTATATCCAGCCAGGCTTGGACGCGACCGTTTGGTTTGGGGAAAACGGTTGGGGCGCCCTAAACATGAGGTTCAAGAACAATACCGACGGGAACATCATGCTTCGGGAGTTCGTCAACGACCAGGGCTTTCTCGTCGCCCAGATCTACGGGGAAAAATCCACCGGCAAGCGAGTGAGCATGGACTCGGAGAAGGTCGAGGAGAACCCGAATAAGGGCATAAAGTGGGCCACCTACAAGACGGTAAAGGACAGCAACGGCAAGGTTCTCCAAGATGGCCTCCTGTTCGAGACCGTCTACAGCTACAACCCGCCGGTTCCTCCGGACATGAAGCACAAAACCAACGAACCACGAGGTTCTGGTTGGTTAGACCCAACCAACACCACCGGTTGGGCGAACAATCGCTAACCCGCAGCGAGATGGCGTAACTAGCGCGGGAACCTACACCCCAGTAAAGTCGGTTCCCAGGACCAAGAAGCCCAAAGCATCTTAGTACGCTTTGGGGAGTACGCCCAGGTCAATATAGCGGGTCTCTTTTGAGGCGAACTCGGCCCCTCCCACCCGAAGCTTGAGCCCCGAAGAGTCCGCCTCTATAGGGAAGATGATTCTTCCCTCTTTCCTAGTGCCGGGCTCCACTTTACCGACGAACATGTTTTCTTCGCCCCAAAGATGAAAAGCGTTCATCTCGACGTCGGGCTCAAACTCGCGCCCTTCACTGTCCACGAGAGCCACGAAGGGGGTCGCGAGCCTGAGATCCTGATCGGTGTTGTTGGAGAAATCGACGTCCAAAATAACGAAGTTTCCCTCATCGTCACCCCAGCGTGGTGAGACGAGTATGTCCGTCCACTCACCCTTTGTCACGGTCCACTGCACGTTTCCCACGGTGACGGGTTCTCCGATGGAGGCCACGGATTTCTCCGTAGATCCCGTCGTCTGCTCTGCTCCGCCTTGGTCATCTGCTGAGGAGTCAGAAGCCTGTTCTCCCCCACACCCAACACCGAGCGCAGCGACCATCGCAAGAAACACTATACTTGCGAGCTTCTTCCGTCTCACGTCTTCTTCCTTCCAGAACCTTTGAAAGCCAGGTCGCGATTATAACCGGATGCTGTTCTGTAATGCCATAGGGCCGAGGGTAGCATAGCACCAGTCCATAAGTGAGAGCGTCCCTTCAGGCCAGCTAACCCGTCTGGCAGCGATTCTACTAGCCTCGCCAGCTTCGCAGGAACTCCTCCTGCTCGGACGTCAGGGCGTCGACTCCCATGCCCAAGGCGTTCAGCTTTATGCGGGCGACCTCCTCATCTATTTCTTTCGGGAGCAGATGTACGGCGGCGGCTAGACTCCTGTGGTTGTTTGCTAGGTGGTGGACGCAGAGAGCCTGGATGGCAAAGGTAAGGTCCATGATCTCCACCGGATGCCCGTCGCCAGCGGCGAGGTTAACGACCATGCCGCCCCCGACGAGATACAACCTTCGTCCATCCGGCATTGCAAACTCCTCGACGTGTCGGCGCACCTCGCGCACCTTCGTAGCCATGGTCGCCAGATCCACCGCGTCTATCTCTATGTCCACCGCGCCAGCATTTGCCAAAATCGCCCCATCCCGCATCCGTTCGAAATGAGACGCCGCAAGCACGTCCCGGCTGCCCGTGGCCGTGATGAACACCTCCCCTATCTTTGCCGCCTCCAGAGCCGGCAGGACGTCGAACCCGTCGGCGTAGGCCTCCAGTCCCCGTACCGGGTCCACCTCGCAGACCGTCACCCGAGCGCCCAAGCCCGCGGCGTAGCGGGCGATGCCCTTGCCGCACCATCCGTAACCTAGGACGACGAGGCGCTTTCCGCCTACCATCAGGTTCGTGTTCTGCATAATCGCCGTCAGGGTCGACTGGCCAGTGCCGTAGCGGTTGTCGAAGAGATACTTGCACCGGGCATCGTTGGCGGCGATGCAAGGGGTTTCTAACACCCCCTCCCTTTCCATTGCTTTGTACTTCGCCACCCCACTCGTCGTCTCCTCGGACGCCCCGAGCACACCTCCCAGGAGGTTGCGCCGCGTGGTGTGGACCAGCCGCACGAGTCCTGCCCGATCGTCTATAAGGACGGCGGACCTGCCTTCTAGCGCTCGGTCCAGTACCCGCTCCAGTTCCCGATCAGATTCCTCCGGCGGGTTCTGTGAAGAGGCGTAGACCGTTACTCCTCGTTCGGCCGCCGCCGCCGCCACGTCGTCCTGCACAAAGAATGGGCCTGGACTGGCCAAGGCTACCTCTGCTCCGGCTTCAGCCAATAGCACCGTAAGATAGGCGGTCTTGGCCTCTATCGGGAGAGCCACCCCAACTCCCAAACCCTCGAGGCTCCCATCCTTGAGGTACTTATCCCGCACGGCGTTAAGGATCGGCGAGTGGCGGGCGGCCCAGTCTATCTTCTTGCGTCCCTCCGGCGCGAGGCCGGGATCCCGGACCATAGATTCACTCCGCATAACTCTCCTTACAACAATTCCTAAGCCCCTTACCATCCCCTTCGACGTTATCCTACAACAGGACCTGCGGTGACCAGAAGCTCTCCGGCGGACCCGAGGCCCAGCGGGACAAGATGTTCTGGACGAGACTTGGCTCCCGGCGGAGGCAATTCGGAGGAAGCTAGTTGCGGCGCCGCCAACGGTATAGCGCGAGGGCGACGTTAGCAGCTCTCGTTGCAGCCGCTATTGCCGCCGCTGTGGCCATGATCATCGGCAACGGGTGAGACACGGGCGGCAACGCCCTGGCGCCTTCTTTATCGGCACGCGCCGATGTGCCAACGTAGTAGCGTTAAGCCGCCGTAACCAAACCAGCGACTATCCTACAACAGGGCTTAACGGCTCATCTCAGGAGACCAGCTGCTGGTTGCTGAGCTTGAGGCCGACCAGAACGCTCGTTCTGGAGTAGGTCATCAGCAGACGGCGAAAGCAGTCCGAAAAGCAACCCGGTACCGCAGAATTCACGCCACTTTTTCGTTACACTGCCGCGGGCATCCCAGTAGTTGTGGGCCTCCGGTTCTTTGCGGTTCGTCCTCGGAAGCGGATACGATAAAAATCTTGGGAGTTTATGGAGCATCTAAATTACCCTACTGAGGAGAGGCCGGTTAAAAAGGCATGATCAACGGTCTGTTTGTCGAGCTGGCGCAATGGGTCGTCGAGGTCGTCTACTCGTTCGGCTACGCTGGCGTGTTCGTCTTGATCGCGCTGATAAATCTGCACCTGCTACCGCTGCCCACGCAGCTGATCCTATCCCTCGCCGGCTTTTTGGTCGGACAGGGGCGCTTTTCGTTGGTTCTGGTGCTGACGGCGTCGACAGCGGGAGCGTTGACCGCCTCGCTGGCACTGTACTTTTTGGGGCTTTGGATCGGCGAGGAGAGCCTGCACCGACTTATCGGACGTCTCGAGCGGTTCAAGCTTGTGTACAGATCAGACCTGGACAAGGCGAGCAAAGTGTTCGAGCGCCACGGAGGGAAGGCCATCGTGATCGGGCACCTCGTCCCGGCTGTGGGCGCTCTGATCTCGATACCGGCGGGCCTCAAACGCATGCCACTCTTGAGGCAATTTACAGTTTACACCGTGCTCGGCAGCGGCCTATGGAATGTGACGTTCATCGTCCTCGGATGGGTGCTTGGAGCCGAGTGGGTAATTATAGAGCAGTATACGCCGATCATCGAGTACGCGGTGCTAGCCGCTCTGGTCGGAGGAGCGCTCTGGTTGGTATGGCACCGGAGGAAGGCACACCGATATAAATGACCCAAACGTTACCGTTCTAAGCCTAATCTTTTTCGCGCGAGCCACCCCCGGTTTGAAGCTCCATCTCGAACCTGCGGACGCGATCCTCCTGGTCGGGGTCTCCAACGCGCTCTCGCGGGCCATACGCACGATCCGGATGGCCTCGCCGGAAAGATGTCCCAGGGCCACCAGGACCGAGGCCGCAACCAACCCGCTGCGGCCGAGGCCCCACGGCAGTGAACAACCACCGTTTGTCCTTCCTCGAGGCGCCCAGCCACGTCTTCGATCAAGGGCCTGTACTTGTCCTCCTCGGGGTCTGATGGAATTCCGTAGTCGGGGATGGGCAGATGGAGGACATCCATGCCCCTCTCCCCAGCTTTCTGGAAGAACTCGGGGATCTTGGAGGTCCGAGTACTCGTTATGCTCCATAAGGGAAACAAGAGCCTCCACGCCGTATTCGTCCCTAAGCCTCTGGAGATCAGTCTCGAGATCCCGCTCCCACCGCCCGTCTGTCTCATCCGTCTTCTTGCCGGGGGCAAAGGTCAGGATATTCTTTTCGTTTTATAAACTTCAGGAACCTCCCCCAACACCCCGCTCACCTCGGGCGTCCCGTCCAAGTGCAGATCGACCCTCAGCTTGAGTAGCTTGTAGATCCCATCATAACTACCTCTAACCCTCGGCTTGGGCCTCGCGGGTCCCACCGCCCGCCATGTTAGCGGTGTCTGCTTCGGCGGCTCTTTCTACTCCTGAGGTGTTCACTGGTGGTGGGTCAAAGGGAAAGGCGCAGAGGTTCTTCACTGTAAAGCGTTAGCGGAAGCTCTGTTTCCGGTCCTTGTCCCTGTCCAGAAGGGGAACGTGTCCTTCCCAGCTAGTGGCGAAGACCGTGTCGAAGGGAATCGTTGCCGCTTAGCCTAGTTGAGATTTCGAGAAATGGGTATGCCGGAAGCCCGGTTTCCGAAAAAAATCCGCTCTCGGCAATCCGCTGAATAAGCCCTGCTCTCGAGCCGAAAGGCAACTCATCTCGTTGAGGTATGTCTGAACGAGGCCGCACCATGCCCCTCGGGCTTCGCTTCACGAACCGGCAACGTTCCGATGCCATAGCGCGACGGCGAGGAAACGTTCGATCATCGCGTTGACCTGCTCCGGGACTTCGAGCTGGACGAAATGCCCCGACCCGACGGTCTTGCCGGTTACGAGCCTCGGGCACAGCTCGCCGAAGCGGGAGAGGTCCGTGTTTGGGGTCCCGGCGTCTATGTAGAGTACTGGCACCTTGCAGGCCGCGGCCGCGGCGGCGGTATCGTAGGTGAAATAGGCGTTCTCCCACGCCGAGGCGACGACGTGTTGCGGGGTAGAGGGCGCTTGGGCGAGGATGCGCGCCTTGCGCTCCGGGTCGTCGGTCGGCAGGAAGAACCCCGAGAAAAACCGGCGTAACTCCTCGGGGTAAGCCGGCGTCCGCAAGCTCTCTATGAAAGGACGCATCATCTCCAGCCTCTCTCGCGGCGGGACGAGCGTGGAGTCCATGGCCACGACGGCGACGGGCAGGTCCGGGTAAGAGGCGGCGAGCGCGAGGCAGATCCTTCCACCCAGGCTGTGCCCGACTACGACCGGATTCTCGAGCCCGAGCCGGGCGCATACCCACGCGAGGTCGTCGGCGAAGCCCTCGACGGTGTACTCCTGCTGGGGCGCGTCGCTTTGGCCGTGCCCGCGCTGGTCCACCGCCACTACCCGATGGTCATCGCTAAAGTGCTCGAGCTGGGGCGTGAGGTGAGTATGGTCACACGCTAAGCCATGCACCAGGAGCATGGGTGGCTTCCCAACTCCCGCCTCTTCGTAGAAGAGGGCCACCCCGTCGCGACGCAACCAACTCATAGGATGTGCCTCCTTTGCCGTTTCTCGGACCTGCTTACATCCTAGCTACTGTGCATGGTAGCTAAGAAGTTTTGAATAAGTTTGACTAGGTCTCCAAGAAAACGCGTCAGGGTTCCAAGGAAAACAATAGCGCCAGGGCCCACCAACTGCCTGAAAAAACTTTTCCTTTGACCTAGTTCTTTCTCACTTGGATCGTGCTCAGAACCAGAAAGCTTAGCAATCATTTGCTCGGGGAGTCCCACGTCTATGCTCCTTTGGTAGGCTCTCGTTTTAAGCACGTCTGCAAAAAGCCCACCCGCAAAGAAGAACAAAGCCGGTCCTAAAAAAGAGAACGCCAACAGCTCCATCCAGTCTCTCAAAGTGGCCGCTGCTAAAACACCTACTCCCACAGTAAGCATATGAGCTCCTACAACGCCAATCATTGTGAGGAAACCCACAAGTAAACCTAGCAGGGTATAGCTCTTTGGGTGGTTTCCCGGCAATGCAAGTCCCACCCAGAACCCAAAGGGCAAGGGAGCCAAAAACCAACTGAGTATAAGTATCGATAGTACTATCCCGATTCCTAACGAGGCTGCAAGATCCTTACTGAGGTCCTCGATATTTTGCGTAGCGATGGTGCCGTTACTGGTCTCCCACTCATCAAGGAGATTTGCGACTCCTTTGGCATTAGCAGAGTAACCTTGTGGCGGTATGTAAAGGCGGCTGAAAACGAAGCGGGATAGTCCCCTATATTGTATCAGCAACATAACTATATTCCGTTTCTATGAATACTCTGCTAACTCGATGATGATCCCTTCTGGTCCCAACAAATAACATAATTTTTTCGTGACGTTATACACTTGGATATCACTGAAAAATGTGACACCGTTTTCTTTTAACGTAGCAACAACGTTCTCGATATCTTTTACTTCCAGCGCCATATGCCGAAAACCTATTTGATTGGGACTGCTCATTTTCGGATCTTTTTCTCCTACCGGAGAGTAGTACTGAATTAACTCAAGATTCGTTTGGGTATGTGGGAGTGCAAGCGCGACATATTTTGCCTTTACATGAGGTAACTTCACTATTTTATCTATCCAGTCACCTTCTAATTCGCCTTCTTTGATAACGACAAATCCCAGGGTAGAAAAGAATTGTTTTGCGCCTGCTAAATCATAGACAACAATATTAATGTGGTCTATTTTCGTGAACTTCATCCCAATAGCGTAACTATATCAACTCTTAGAGAGATTTGGTGTCTCACGTCCCATCGAGTTACCATCTCTAAGACAGGCAGTTTTCCGATAACTCCTGGTTATCGCCTCTTAGGATGAACGCTCTACCAAGACAAAACCCACTCGATTGAGGAGATTTGCCAAACACTTGCTATCTCGCGAATGACGCTTTGGCGGTATGTAAAGGGAGAGCAGACATAGCTAAGTCTTATACGTGAAGCTTTGGCCCTCATGCTGTTGTTTGTAGGTGAGTGCTGCCGTAGGATTGGATCGCCTTAGCATAGGGTCGGGGATGCAACTACATGTTGCGAAATCAAGTCTTCTCTCAAAAGGTCTCGTTCCCCAGCCCCGCTCCATTGCTCTGGTCTTGGCGGTCTTCTTATGGCGCAGGGCTGGCAAAACGCCAACTTCATAAGAGTCTTTAGGGTGAGCGGCAACAGGTGGAGTATGCGGCGTAAGAACCCGCGAAGGGTTTGAAGCACACTCTCAGTGGCTTAAGTAACTTCTTATAATTTTGGTGCAGAAGCTATGTTTGGTGCAAAGCCCACCGGTAGGCAAGACGTAAGAGCATACCCCTGTAGAGAGGCAAGCTTCGGGAAGGGCCCTACTTAGGAAGCTGATGAATAGGGAGCAGATTGCTGCTAAGAAGTCTCAAAAAGCTGTTCGACGCGCTAGAAGAAAGTTTGGCCGTTGAGCCTTGCCTGCACGGCAGCGTAAGCGAACCATGGCCGGGCAATTTTGGTTGGCCTGGCTGAACCTCCGCAAGCTCAAGTTTACTATGCCGGGTCTAAAGGACGTATCGGGGCTAGGACGCTTGCTCTATATAGTCGATGAGCCGAGAAAGAGAATCTATCTTCTGTGGAGTTATACGCATCAAGAGGTTTCTAAACAGCCGCCGGCCAAGGATTTGGAAGAAGCTTTTTGTACAACGCCGGCATGTGACTATCCTTTTGAAGCGGATCTCACGATAACTACATCCGCAAAAAGGCACCGGAGGAACACCGGCTACCATGGCTACTCACCCGCTTACCCGAAGCTTCCGCTTCCAGAGCATACTTATCGTGTAACCGCCGGACCAGCTTTGACTTCTGTTAGCGCAAAGATCCTAGGGGGCAGGCTTACTCCCGCTCACCACGCGCGCGGGGACGCCCATCGAGAAATGCAGGCCCGATCTCAAGACTTCCTGCATGCCGCTCTTGCGCAGCTCCTGCTCGTACTTGTTCGTGTGCCAGATATCGAAGATGGCCACACGCCCCCCGCCTTTGAGCACCCGCACAATCTCCTGGATTGCCTTTTTGCGCTCCGAAGCATCGTGGATGTTATGCAAAACCAGGCTGGATACGACCACGTCGAAGGTGCCGTCCTCAAACGGCAGCTGCCGCGCGTCGCCGTTCTTGACCTCTACGCGGTCCGCAACGCCTTCAATTCGAGCGTTTTCGTAGGTGGCTTCCGCGTGGTTACCGGACTGGTCTTTGCTCTGCCAGATATCTACTCCGACCGCTCTTCCGGTCCTCAGGCGCTTGGCCGCCCCGACGAGCAACAGCCCGCGGCCACAGCCGACATCCAGGACGGTCTCATCTCCACGCAACGGGATGCTATCCAACAGCCGGTCACGCTCGCGTAACTTGCCCACCTTGCTAAATAGGATCTGCGCCCCAGCCAACGGCAAAAGGATAGCGCCGATGAAGAAGCCCAATATTCTTGCTATATTGATGAGCATCGATTGGCAAGGGCTGCGCATAAAGGATAAGCCAAGCCCAACGACGAGCGCGACGGAGCCCGCGAGGGCAGCATTGCGCACGGCGTGCGGCGCATCTATTCCGTAGTCTGCCTTTTGATGGTCGTTCGCGTGTACATCTTGGCTCACTTCTTCTCGCTCCCTTGCTCGTATTCCCGGCCCCTACCGCTATGAGCGCGTTTGCCACCATGCGCTCCATAGTTTAGAGCTTGTTTGGTAAGGTTGAGGGTTAGGATGGTTTCGTAGGCTTTCTCCTATGAGAAAGACATATCCAACTCACCTCTCCGATGCACAGTGGACCCACTTGCAATCTTACCTACCCACCCTAAAAGCCGAGGGAAGACCACGGACCCACCCCTACGCGACATTCTCGACGCTATCTTCTACGTGCTCAAAAGTGGCTGCCAGTGGCGGCTTTTGCCCCACGACTTTCCTCCTTGGTCTGCCGTTTACTATCACTTCAGAAGGTTCCGATCGAGCGGGCTGTGGTTCCTAATCCTCAAAGCCGTGCGTACGACCGAGAGGAAGAGGGCTCTTTATTATGCGATTGCATTGGCTTGAGGCCTGGTGCAGCTCTTTACACTCGCTCCATATCAGCATTCAGTATGCGTTGCCACCCGAAGCTGTACGATGAGTTGGAGGCGTTGGAGGATGGATGTCTGATAGTCTACCGCTTTGGTCTGCCCCACCCCTAAAGGGGCGCATGGGGATGCTTGTCAAGGAGACCTCCTCACGAAGGGGATAGCGGACATACCACTAAGCGTGTTTCGACTGAGCAACTGAGCGCGGCTACCTCCCGGTGACTCGGCCAGACACCGACGAAACAAACTGCCGACGATCATGGAGAACCTGCGATCGGCTTCTTCTGGGGACGGGAGGGTGGCCCTGTTTACCCGGAGCAGCTTCCTCAGCTTTTTCGAGAAAACACACTTGGTAGAGCGAGCTCAGATAGGTCTTCCGAAAGTAAAAGCATGCAAGACTCCCTAACCCTCACCTTTACAAAACACGCTCTAAGCTCGCGCTAGTTCTACCCGCTCGCCGCCACCTCCGGTTAGCAGAGCGCGGAACCGCAGCTCAAGCTGTTTTGTATTTTGAAAAGAATATAAGGACCTTCGAGGCGCTGATCGGGGCGATGGGGCGGGCGCTGGACGCGATCTCGACCCGGGACGCCTCGGGTTTCTTCCTCCACTGCGGCTACCGCCACCTGGCCCAACTGCTATGACAGACGCTTTAGGTAGTCGTCGCCGGTTCACCCGGAGGGCGGCCGGTCGTGAGCGCGCTGCGGACGACGTCAAGCGCGCCGTCGGGGACGAGATGCTCCCAGGGGAGGCCGGAGCGTATGAGATGCCGCACCTCGACCCCGGACACTTCCTTCTCTCTGCCCGGGTCCAGGATCTCGACGACGAACCCCTGGCTGCGCAGGCGGCGAACCTTCTCCCGTTCCCAGTCCGAGTAGACCCGGACGAAATGGACGGCGTCGACCGAAACGTAGTGGCGGTAGAGCTCCGGGGCATGAATCGGGAACGGGACGATCAGGAACTCCTCCGGGCTCAATCCTACAGCGAGCAAGGCGTCGCGTATCATCAGCGCACGCTCGAGGTAGGTGAACGGGTTGGCCTCCGGCTCGTGCCGGTGTGGGCTTGAGGTTTCGGCCTGAACGCGGGAGGGATCGGGGTTCGTGATCCCCACGAGCAGCCGTCGGCAGCGAGCCTTCGCGCGTACGACGTACTCGAGGTGCCCGTTGTGGAACGGCTGAAAACGGCCGTGGACGCAACCCCACTCGTACGACGGATGCCTGTCCGGACATCCGAAGGTTTCCCTCATCTCGGCGCGGATGGGATGAACATACGTCTTCACGTTCTCCCCTTCGTGGGCCGGAGGCTTCACGCGTCCAAAACACCTCCTCCCGAAGGATCGCGGTAAAGCCATGGCTCACCCGCCGAAGGTATGCCGAGCGGGGCAACCGGCGACGGGTTGGCCCCGAGAAAGTGGGCCCGGTCCGCCTGGCATAGCAAGTATGGCAGCAGGTCCGCGGCGCCTATCTGGCCGAGGCTCCCCTCGATCGCTGAACGCTCGCCGTAGGAGGAAGCCCGGTCGACGCGGACGTATGGTCCCCTGACGAGTATCGGCACGGAGTCCCCCCAGTGTACCGTCCGCCCCCTTACCGACGTGCAGTGGTCGGAGGTGACGCAGAGCACGAGCCGATCCGGAGGTACTTCGAGCAAGGCTGCCAGACCCCGGTCGAGTTCCTCCACGACGGCGACCTTCTCCTCCGGGTCTCCCGCGTGCGACGCCTCGTCGGCGTCTTTCGCGTGCACGTGCGCGAACCCCACCTCTCCGGAGCGCAACAACGCCAGGGCACGTCCCACCTTACCCGCCACGTCTACGCCCGAGAATCCTCGATCAGCACGCCCGCCCTCGTAAACATCTCGCGTCTCCGATGCCGGATGCTGGACGAAGCGCAGACCGAGCACGGTAGCCAGACCACGCATGAGCCGGGTGGAGGCCACGCAGGCGCCGAGCATGCCGGTAAGGTCCTCGAACGGAGGCAGACAGCTAAAGCTCCCCGTCCACTTGCTGACCACGAGACGCCCGGTAGAGAGGAGGCCACCGTCTCCCGATGGTCCGGTCCACGCGGCCGCCCGGCGATCTCCGAACACCTCCGCCGCCCGAGCGAGAAAGCGATCGAGCGCGTCTGCCGTCCTCGCTGCCGCCTCGGGCTTGCGGGCCGCGCCCAGCGGCCTCGGCCGGAGCACCGGCAGGTTCGTAAAGAAAAATGGGTCGGAGTCGGTTACCTCCCCACTAGGAGGAATCGCGGAAGAAGCCCCCCTGATCCGCACGATGGCCTCGCTCCCGGGTAGCGGGAAGATCTCAAAGCGGTAGCCTGTTTTCTCGTCCTCCCAGCCATCGAGCTCTGTGTAGCCCGCGCGGGCATCCCCGAAGTCGTCACCGTATCCCCCCGTTACGCGGAAGGTACCGTTGGCCTCACGGACGACGCGGCGCAGGGCGAGGAAGCTGAAGGTGTCGCCGGCGGCGTAGCGAACGCCGTGGCCAAGGGCCTCGAGACACGCTCTCCCCGGGAACGGGTATCCGCCATATCCGAAGAGTCTGAAGTGCGAGAGCTCCGTGCTCGGCACCCTACCGGGTCCGAGCGGATAGTAGAAGCCGGTCTGCCCCTCCCCGACAAGCCGGTCCATAACCGGTGTGCTTGCCGCCTCGAGCGGTGTGTGGCCGCCCAACTCCGGGTAGGGGCGATCAGCCATCCCGTCGAGTACGACGAGGAGGATCGGCACCGGGACTCCCCCCTTCCTGATCACAGGCTCCTCGGGGTCCTCGTCTCTAGCCCCGGAGTAGACCGAGCGAGCGGGCTACCTCGCGGCGCTGGATCTCGGCCGTACCGCCCGGTATGCGCAAGTTGCGCGCCACACGGAAGATGTGCTCGAGGCCCGTGGACTTGAGCAGTCCCAGACCCCCGAAGACCTGCACGGCCACGTCGGCTGCTTCGAGCAAGCATTCCTCGGCCGCGAGCTTGATCACCGCGAAGTTCGCCCGGGTCCCGGCGTCGAGGTGCTCCCAGGGGTCGGAGGCGTCGATCTCTTCCAGGAGGCGGTCGCACGCTGCCCGCGTCGCCCACGTTCTCCGGTAGGCTTCGCTTATCTGCAGTGCCACCTGCTCGATGGAACCGATAAGCTTGCCGAAAGCCTCCCGCTCCTTCGCGTACCCGAGCGCACGGTCCAAGCAGTGACGGGCGAGCCCCACGCACATCCCGGCGCGACGGGCTTTGGTCCAGTTTATCCAGCGCATGGGCAGTCCGAAGCCCTTGGATGGCTCCCCGAGAACCATGTCATGAGGTATACGGCAATCCTCGAAAGACAGCGAACCGGTCTGCCCGTCGTCCATGATGGTCTGCAGAACCGGGCCCCTGGAGAGGCCAGGCGTCTCTCCGGGGACGAGGAAGACTCCAAAGCGGCCATCTTCGGTCCGGGCCACGACCTGAACGACCTCGGCGAAGGGAGCGTTCGTGATCAGGTGTTTGTGCCCTCTTATCACCCAGTCGCCGCCCGATCGCCGGGCGAGCGTTCGCATGCTCATGGCATCCGATCCCGCTTCCGGCTCGGTCTGGGCGAAGGCGGTGGTGATCTGCGCCCGCATTAGCGGTTCGACGAACTCCGCAACCGCGCGGTCAGTTGCGGTCTCGATCATGGGGTTCGGCCCGTCCGTCCACGCGAGTATCCACTGCTGGCCGCGGAAGCCGCGTAGAAAGATCTCCTCTTGCAGATACATCGAGGCGCGCAACGACGTTCCTCGACCGCCGAGGCGCGCGGAGATGTTCGGGGCGTAGAGTCCGGCGTCGGCGCCCAGCCGGTGCATAGAGCGCTTGAACTCGCGGACGTGTCCGGCGAGACTGCCGTCCGGGTCCTGGCTCGGTTCGTGTCCGTGCTCCCGCCCATGCTCGTCGATCAGGTCTTTGGCCGGACCGTCGAGCAACAGACGCGCCTCCTCTATCAAGGGTTTGGCCTCTGCTACCGGGACGTCAAACTTCATCGGCGTCCTTCCCGTCGTTGGCCGCTCGCGACGCTCGCCGTCTCCCGCGGCTGGATGATGCGTCCTCATGATAATGCCCGAGGAATGGTAGGGCGAAACTAGACTAGTAGCGAGAAACTCTTATATCGTAACCGCGTCTGGCCGGTGACCAGAGAGATCCGTGCCCCTACGCTTCTCCCTAGTATTGTTCGGAGATCTCCCGCAGTAGGCTCCCCTCCAGTCGCGTGGATGTAACGGACGGCCAGTTCGGCATACCCCTCCTCCAGCCCCACCAAGCCGCAGTCGGGCTCCTTGGCGACCACAGTGAAGTTGGTCCATCAGTACCTAGCCGATGCCGGATTGCAAGAAGCACCAGGCCGGAGCAGAGGTTCACCGGTCAATCGCACGAGGTAAGAGCCTGTATAAGAAACAGGGTTGGACACAGAGGAGCCAAATCTACTCCTTTTATATGGGGACAGCCTCATGTGAGCTGTTTTGCCGCCCAGCTTCCTCAGTTTCGAAGCGTTTCTACCAAAGAGAGCTATTAGATAGGTCCTCCGCGTACACCAGAACGCGAAAAGATTTAACCCTCACCTTTACCAAACAGGCTCTTAAGATATGAGAGTTCCCAGCTCGCACAAAGCGGGAAGGAGCGCTGACCAGTAACCATCCGGACACAACGACGTGTATGATCAGAAACCCTCTGCCGAGACTTGATACTGCCAACGTTTGGTTCAGAGACACCTTACTTGAAAGGAGGTCATAGCGGTGCAAGAAACGACTCTTTTCGGCGGGCTGCGCGGTGACAGCGTGGGGAGACGTCTGGGACAGTTGGTTGACGGTTTTATCGCCACCCAGATCGTGGCGGTGACCGCTCGATTGGGTCTGTATGACCACCTGACTGAGGGTGCGCAGACGGCTGAGGAGTTGGCGGCGGCCACCCGCACCGAACCAGATGCGCTGGGCCGATTGCTGCGAGCCGCCGCAGTCTTTGGCCTACTCACTTGGGATGAAGATGGACGGTTCGCTCTCACCAAGGTGGGAGAGTTGCTGCGCACGGATGCTACGGGCTCACTGCGTGATCTCGTCGTCGGCTTTAGCGCACCGCCCTTCTGGCAGTCAATTGGCCAGCTTGGCGACGTCGTCCGAACCGGCCAACCTGCTAGCGTGGACCATGCCGGCCACGGAATCTGGGACTACTTTCAGCACCATCCACAAGAGGCCCGGTGGGTCACCCGCGCCATGGGCACCATTACCTCGCGACTGGCCGCCGAAGTGGCCGCTGGCTACGACCCCTCCAGCTTCGATCGAATCGTCGATGTCGGCGGCGGCCAGGGCACGTTGTTGACGCACCTGCTCCGTAAGGCGCCGCACGCTACAGGCGTGCTATTCGACCGGTCGGAGGCTCTCGTCGAGGCACCCGCCATTCTGGCCGAGAGTGGTGTCGCCGACCGTACGGAGGTCGTCGCCGGTAGCTTCTTGGAGGAAGCGCCGGCTGACGGGGATCTTTATCTGATCAGCCAGGTGTTACACAACTGGGACGATGAGCAGGCCCGTACCATCGTGGGTAACTGTCACCAGGCCAGTCGGCCAGATAGTACCTTGCTCGTTATCGAGCCGCTCCTGCCTTCTGGCCCCCAGCCGTCTCCGATGCACCTGCTCGACCTGATCACGTTGGTAGCTGCAGGCGGCAAAGAACGCACCCTAGAGCAACTCGAGAGTCTTCTGGCTTTGGAGGGCTACACCCTCACGCGCGACATCCTGCTATCCCAAGACTTCCTGCCCTGGCACATCCTTGAGTGTCAGCGAACCTGATTAAGGAAAACACTCCAAAGAGACCTGCCTACCTTGTAGGGATGCTTATACCACAGAGGCTTCATCAATAGAGGCAACCCATCCTTGTCTAGAGGAGGGGTGCTCGCTTCTTCTAAGTGTCCCAAAACGGTCCAGCGTGTTGAAAAACGCCTTCATACCTTTTTCTGACCCCTGTTTGGGCGCCGTGAGTCCTGTTTGTTGGCGTTTGAATCTGGCTTGGAACCACCGCGATCACTCCGGCATAGACTTTTTCAACAGGCCTCGTCTATTGGGCAGCCTAACCCCCTTAGACGTTTGCTGTGCAATTGTTTTCAGACCAAGAGACTCGCCAAATGGCGTATTGGGCGTTCGAGCCGCTTGTTTAGCACTTGCCCTACGGTGTAGGCGGCTACCTTCGCAGCCAGCCGGGTCAGCAGACTCTCGAGGGTCTTTGCGCGGTGGCGCTCCAGAGGCTAAGCCGTCTCATACTCGTCGTGGCGGCGCAACCAGAAGTCCGTCTCACCTTCCTCGTTCCGCCCCATCGGCGTCCGGTCGAGTAGGCCGTAGTAAGCCATTGCCGGCTCGAGCCCGCGGGCGGTCGTCACGTAGGTTCGGTAGACGACGCCGTCCGACTTGATGTAGGTGCTGAGACCAGGCCCCTCCGTGACGTACGTCGCCGCGTCGACGCCGCACGCTTTCGCATTCTGCTCGACGGCCGGTGGCATCTCGCCCTCCAGGAACGGCTTCAGCTCCTCCTCGGTGTGCAGGAAGCCGAGGTCGCGGTGGAAGTCGCTGCCCACTGTGGAGACCCAGTTGAAGCTCCAGTCCATGCGATCCCTGTAGCCGATCAGCTTCTCGAGCGGCGCGCGCGAAGAGCAGATCAGCGTCACGTCGCGAGCCCTCAGGTGAACGGCGTTCGGGTCGAGCGTGTCCGCGATCGAGGAGCAGACCGGGCAACCGGCCTCGTAGGCCGGCCCAAACATGAAGTGGTAGACGAGCAGCTGCGAGCGGCCGTCGAAGAGGTCCACAAGGGATTTGGTTCCGTCCTCGGTCTCGAAGCTGTACTCCTTCTCCACCGGCACCCAGGGAAGTTCCCTCCTTTGTTGCGCCAGCTCGTCGTTGCGGCGGGTGAGCTCCTTCTCCTTCGCGAGCAGCTCATCGCGGGCCACCTGCCACTCCTCCTGTGTCCCGATCCTATGCTCCGTCATCGTTCACTCCTGTCTGGGTGCCTATTTGGGGAGGAAACTTGTGCCACTAGGTCCCTTTCTTTTGCTCCCCTGGGTAGTTTTTTTACGATCCGAGTATACATATGCTGGCGCTACGTCCAACGGTTTTGTTAGGCGCAGTTAGTCACCACATAACCTAGAGCAATGCTCGTCTTCGATCACCACGCCCTACCCTATACGCAGAGGACCCGGGCTATGGGCAAAAGAGAGGTCCGGGCTGGGCTGACAGAAAAAACATTGTAAGTGAAGGTACACCAGCCCGGTAATGAAACATGGCCCTACTGTATTAGCAATGACAAAACACCCCGACCGCAGCGGCTTTACTCAAAAATCCGGATATGGCCACCGTATGTTGTGGCTTTAAGCATCCCTACTCCGAGGTATTGTTCTACCAAGAGATTTTTGTGCACAGAGCTGACCGAAGCCCCCGTATATGGCCCCACCCGAGGGTACCTATGGTCAAAAGAAAAGGGCCGGGCCTGGTAGCGTCCCTGGGAAAGGGGATTAATGGCCCGGCCCCTGTGAAGCGCACTAGACATTCTACGCTGCTTCGCCCCCGCATACCCCGCCTATCGGCAAAAGAGAGGGTCGGACGGCTACGCGCAAGCAGTAAAGGGAAAGAGCTTGCCAGCTACTCTTCGCCCGGCCTAGACGTATTGTCCCACAAGTAGAGGTCCGGAGCCCTCCCACAGATAGGACCCTGGCCCCAGAAAACCGAACGAGCACTTCCTATCCGGTGCGGCACTCTTCTACATATAGAAGAAGGGCTGGAGACTTACTTCTGGTGTGTGTCAGAGGGGACGTGCCAGCCCGAATATATAAGAGCCGGGACAGGCTTCTAAGGGTAGGAGGGGGGCCAGCCCGGCAATAATCTAGTGATCGCCCTTGTCACCCTCGAAACCAATCCCCGAAACATAAAAAGGGCCGGAGCCCCCCTTTAAGGTTCTCCAGCCCTCGTATCTTTATTATCTACCCAATGCCCCTCGCCCTAAACAAAAGGACCGGAGCCCTTAAAGCATGGGAGACTTAGGGGTCTTATTGTCCTTGTGCTCTGGCCGCGTCTACCATCGCCCAGTAAAGCTCATCAGGATCGAAGTGCTCATTAAGGATGCGAGCAGCCTCCTCCACATCCTGAGGAACCGTCAAGCTCTCCCTTGCCACATCTCCTTTGTCTGGTGCCTTGGAAACGTTCACGGCCTGCATCCCTTTCCTACCTTGGGTCAGTTCGTAGGTTACCTTTTCACCTTCATCGAGGGACTTGAACCCGCGGCCTGCTATGCCGGTGTGGTGCACGAAGAGGTCCTCGCTTCCATCATCAGGGGAGATAAAACCGAAACCCTTCTCGCTATCGAACCACTTGACCGTTCCTTGGGGCATGTACTTTAAGCCCACCTTTCTTTGCTTGAGCTGCCTGGCAAAACAAAGCTAGAGGATACCAGAATGAGGAAAGCCGAAGCCCTTACCTGAGAGGGCTCCGATCTTCTTCTATACCTTTGTCCTACCCACTCCGTGGTTTTTGCTTGGTTACGCTACCTGGATTAGCGTAGCCGCAGAGCAACCCTCGCCGCGCGTAAGCAGCTGGGTTTCCGAGAAGATATCTACTAGGCAGCCTAGGGCCCGGCAGCGTTAGAAGCTACCAGAGGCTATACGGGGCTGCTGCCCCTTATGCACAACTGGGGTTCTGGGCACAAGAAGCTCTTCGGCCTTTGTTTGTGTAGAGGCGCGAAACTTTGCTTGCTGGCATCATGCATTGCTCCACTCGAACTCATTGAGTTGCGCGTAGCTGTTCTCATGCTCAAAGGCCACCTCGTCAGACTGGACACGTACATAAACCGTGTTGCCCATCTCCGCTTCTTGGTATTCGAAGCCGTTGGGTAGTACGATCCGGGCCCGATGTTTTTCACCCGTCACGGGATTCTTGATCGGCTCGATACGAAATTCACCTATATCTGGAATGTGTAGGGTCGCCTGCCGTCTTTCCCGGTCACTCTCAAGACTAATAGGCGCAATAATCGGTTCGAGCACGTTGGGACAGACCGCCGCGAAGATCTCGAAGACCGTCCCGCCTTGGGTGCCGCTCGTCATCGAGATCAAAGCGTCGCGTTGCTCCTGCGTGGCCCCCTCGTCGAGGATCAGCTGCCGAGTACCGTTGCCTTCGTGGATCGGCCCCGGCCAGGAAAGGATGCTCGCAAAGCGCACTCCATCCAGCCGGGTGTCACCGAAGTACCCGTCTCGTATTTGCAAACCAACCAAGGCTTCGCACCGCCCGTGAGTAGGAAGTGCATTGAACTGGCACGGGCAACCCCAGGCGCAGTTACAGCTACCAGTCTCCTCACCCACGATACGCCAAGCTGTCTTTGTCCTTGCGGCTGTTTCCATGGCTTTCACCTCCACCGTCTTACAATATAAACGGTACCCTTAATTTGGGGATAGCGGAATACGTCAGATATCGTATTTCCCTCAAACCCTAAGTAAAGGGTCTATCTGGCAAAAGAGAGCCGGGGTTTCTAATGCCCCGACCCTCTTTTTTATGCCGCTTCGGTTTCCGAGAACAGTAAATGCCGGAAGCCCAGTCTCCGATAACGCTGGGAAGCAACAACCGGTTCTCGTAGCGCAGGCTCTTTCGCGTTGTTTCACATACGGGGGTTATTGGCACAGACTTAACCACGTATCAAAAAGGACCGTTTTTGAGACAGCTGCTCGGAGAATCCCCATTCTGCGCAGACTCCTTCTCGGCAGCTTGATGAATAATGCTCACTGAGGTTCCCGGCCCGAGTCTACTTCTTCCGTTTCGCGGTCCGGGGCTGGTTGCGCTGTCCTCCTAAGCTCCGCTACTACCAGCCGTTCTAGCCATTCGCTGGGCGGCAGGTACAACAGGTCGATAACCCCGTAGAGGACCAGCACGCTCAAAGGACTCTAGATCGCCACTACAGTGGCCACAGCGTAGGGCGGCAACACGCCTCTGGGCCTTCGCTTCTATGATGTTAGGAGGTTCTTACTCGCGGGATGTCCTTAACAGCCTCTTGGTCTCGTCGACTACCGAAAGTATTTCAGCCAGCGTGGGGTTCGTAGTCTCCCAGTACCGCTGCCCTACCCGGAACCTGGAAGGCTGGTTGGTCTC
>DASQSI010000019.1:0-11004 GCA_035642415.1 Rubrobacteraceae bacterium | reverse complement strand
CGCGTGAAGCCCTCCGGCGACAGCGTGGCCTTTATACTCGACGGTTACGCGGTCGAAAAGCCACTCTATACTCAGGACTTCCGCCGCAGAACCGCTAGCAACTTCGGTGCCGAGAGTGCCGAGTGGCTCCCCGATGGAAGCCTAGCAGTTTCGGCTTCGGAAAACGGAACAAAAATCCAGAACAGGGAGACAACGCCCGCTCTAAGCTCGCTATTTGTTGCACCACCAGACGACTACTCTAGCATCCGCAAGCTCGATGAGAGAATTGGGGCAACTGGTGCAGCACCTGGTAGCCAGGCCGTTTTTGCCGCCGTAGTAACATCCCCCACGAGGGATTCTCCCGAGGAGCCGTTGAGGAGTAGGCCGGTGCTCTTGTGGGGCTCGGAGGAGCCGACAAAGGTTTATCTAGAAAATATCGAGGGTTACGTCACCGGCTTATCAGTCTCGCCAGACGGAAGCCAGATAGTCCTGGCTGTTCGGCACGATAAGGACGAGATGGGAAGCCAATCCCGCGAGGAACAGGGGACGAGCCGATACGAAATACAGGTTCACGGATACTCGGAGGGCCTAGCCAGTCGCGTGGCCAGTCTGCCGGAGGGAATGGAGGTTATGGGGTCACCTCAGGTGACCTCCGGTGGCGTCTACTTCGTGGCCAGCAGGGGTCACACCGCCGAAGTAGAACATAACAGGGATACGACCTCCTACGCTCTCTATCGCGTACCGGAAGGGTCGGATACGCCAGAGCTGGTGCGCAGCGTCGGTGAAGGCTTTGTAGCCTCGAGCATCAGCGTCTCTCCGGATGGGGGCCGTTTGGCCGTTTTGGGCCGCAGGAACCCTGGCTCCCCGACCAACCTGTACGTCTTGGACCTGGCTTCGGACACCTTAGGAGTCGCTACAGCCAATCAAAACATGGAGATAAAGACCAACCCCCGCGACCTCGCCTGGTTCCCGAATGGTCGCTCCGTGGTCCTTGTCGCGCGCGGCGCCTTCTCCGGCCCCGAGGTGTACGACGGCCCAGCAAAGAGCCTCTCGTCTGCCTTCTACAACCTCTATGAGGTGCCGGTAGAGGGCCTCTCTGGCAGAAGAGGATCTGAGGGTTGAGAGGCGTCGCTCTGTGGATTCTGGGTGCGTCGGTAGCTTTTTTGGCGACGGCCGGCGCGTTTCTGCTGCTCGCTAGCCTCGGCGGTGTTCCGGTAACGAGCGCCGCCATTCCCCGAGCCGAGCCCTCGACTCCCGAGTCTCCGGGTCCCGCTCTCGTGCTGAAGCTTCCTGAAGATCGTTTGGAGGAACTGAAGATAGGCCCTGACCAGAAGCTTGCTGTAGACGTGGAGAACGGCGATGACGAGGAGCTTCCTATTGTAAACCTGGCGCTCGTTATCGCTTCCGAGAACACCACTCGGCCTGGTACGCGTTACTACTGGGCGACTACAGAAAACCTGGCGCCGCAGGAGGTAGCGACCGTCGAGTTCGAGATCGATCTTTCCCCGCCTACGTCTGACGAGGACAGCGAGGTTGGCCCAGGCTCCGGGCTGCAAGAAGATCGGGAGATGCTAGAGGTTAGGGCTACGACCCCCGGAGGCGCTTCGGCCATCAAGACCGCTGTTCTGACGCCCTGACCCCTACAGACGCGAAGGCAGACGCCGAAGTGCCCTGAGGCGTAGGTGCCTTAAGGATCGGCAGCTTCACCCGTCCCACAAACGTGCGCGCCAGTTCCCCGACCTCGACGATGCTTCCGAAGTCGGTGCGCATCAACGTGTAGGGACACCCCGCACGCTGGCCTCGGCGTACCGGCTTCCAACCGCTCTCCAAAAGAAAGCGTGTAGGGACATGCTGCGGCAACCCGAGGTCGCTGGCGACTGCTTCGACCCCGCCGAATCCGCGGAGCCTGAGGTCCCGTATCATCCGTACCAAAAGGTGGCGGCTCGTGCGCGCATCGCCTTTGAGGTACGCCAAAAGCGCGGCGTCCTCGCTGAGAGGACCCACGGGATACCGCCCGGCGCGGGGTAGATACTTTTGCGGCCCGTACACCGAGAAGCCTAAAACCTCCTCCCCCCGGTAGATCATGAGGCCCGCAGGGCCCCAGGAGGACAACACCTCTCTGAACCACTCTTCGGCCGAGCAGGCACCCTCCGTCCAATAGGAGACCACCTCCTCAAGTCCCTCTATCCTGCCAACTTCTTTGGCAGAGATCTTCTCCACCGTCGGAACAAAGGGTATCGGTCGCATCCTCACGCCCTGACTGGTCCCGGTGTAGGATCTACCGACGATCTACCAGGGCTAGGTGCCCACCGAGGATATCGACCGAACCTAGCCATCACGGTTCTCAAGAGCATCCTCGGGTTTGGAAGCATACAGCTGCGCCCGCAAACGCGCGCGAGTCTCCTGAACTCTCCGCCGAAGCTCCTCTGGACTTTGGGCCTCTCCGGATAGCAGCCGGGGCACGTTCTTCGTGTCCCACACCGAAGCTAGATCCACTGGCGTCTCCGCGGGCGCCTCGGAACCGATCGAGGAGTCTGGCGTGTCTGCTCCAAACTTCGGAAGCGTCTCCACGATGGCTTCTTCGATGCGAGTTTCTTCAAAGCGAAGGGAACGTTCGCGAGCCCGTGCCATGTGTTCCTGTGCCCGCTCTTGGGCTTCGAAGTAGGTCTCGCGGCCCCGCTCGCGGGCTTCACCCGCGCGGGAGGCTACGGAATTCCTGAACTCCTTGCCTGACTTCGGGGCGAGGAGAATACCCGCCAAAGCTCCGGCTACCCCACCGAGTAGAAAAGTCCCGATCTTCTGTTTATCCAGCACCCACGCACCTCCTAGACCTTCCTATGTATTCTAACCGTTTTGTACCGAGAACACCGACTCCTTCCCTGGCAACCTAACTCTGGCTTCCTAGAGCACCGACCCGCGTCCGGGAGGCGCCAAGGACGACCGGGGGCCGGCCTTCTCGGCAATCTCGGAGACCCGGCTGGCGACAGAGGCGACCGCGGCGTCGGAGGCAGCCTCTATCGCCAGGTTCTCGATCGTGAAGACCCCCGATCGCACGGCACTCTCGAGTATGTAGTCATGAATCTGGCGTATCTCCCTGAAGTGGGCCATGTACTCCTCTACGGGACGGCGCATCGAGGTGCCCAAAGCGCGCAGCTGGAAACGGGCGCGATGGATGGCCTCATCTGACAGATAAACTACCAGCGAGCACACGTTCGGGTGATCTCGATAGCGGTTGAGGATGATCTCCGGCGCCAGGTGCACGCCTTCTACGATCAAGTTTGTCCCCTCCTTGAGACCTCGATCCACAATCGCCTCGACCCCAACCGAGACCTGCGAGGCCTGTGCCCGATAGCCGAAGAGAACGCTCTCCTCCTCGGCCACTGGCACCCTCATGTCCTCCGGCGTTATCTCATAGGAGCTTTTGTGTAGCCAGGGGAGAAGGTCCGGGCTTATGGCGTGCCGCAAAACCTCGCGGATAGCATCGGTGCCGATCACGCTCTGTATGTTCAAGCGGCGGGCGACGTCTGCCGCTAGCGTACTCGTCCCTACCCCGGTGGCCCCCCCGAGGAGGACCACGATCGGCTCTGTAGATTCGCGCAGGATACGCCACTTGTCTAATCTAGAGACGATCAGAGCGTCGGTAACATGGAGCTTCGCCCGCGCGCGCGCCAGGACCTCTTCTTCCTCGACCACGAAGCGTTCCTCTGCCAACAGCTCCGCCCGAACCTCACTCGCTATCCGGTACGCTAACTCTATCTTCGCGCCCGCTTGAGCCAAAGTCTGGGCAAGAACGCCACGCGAAAACGGGGTCTCCCGTCCTCCCTTGACAATAGTGACCTCTCGCCCGTCGTCCATAGCACCGTCCCCACAAAGTGCCGCTAGTACGCTTTTACTAATCTCCGAGGATACGGAGCCCCCCGTACTTCCTTCTCCGTCGCCGCTTCACCCGGAAGAAGAAGAATAACAAGAACGCGACGAACGCGAGCGGCACGAGTGGCAAAAGCACCGCGGTTAAGCCTCCCAAGAGCGCCACCACGTCCTCTAAAGTGCTGAGGAAAGCCATCGAAACCCCCGCTGACGCCGCGTTCGCCGACGGCCGTAAGATGACCTTGGAAACCGCTACCAGGCCCGCGAGCACCCCTCCCACCACAAGCTCCGGAACGGCCTCGACGCCGAGGCCAGCGTCTAGAGCTGCCGAGAACAGCATGGCTCCCGCAACGACGCGCATCGGCGTTTGCACAAAGTTCAGTGCGGGGCCGAGGGCCGGAATCTTGTCCAACCCGCTCTCCAAAACAGCGAGCACGAGGAGCACCCCAATGATAAGCCAAGTCCCCAAAAGGTCGAACGGGGCAGGCAACGTAAAGAGACCGACCCGGGCGAAGAGGCCCACCACGACGAGCGGCAGATAGGCCCGAACCCCCGCGATAGAGGAGAGTCCGATGCCGGTTCCGACCGCAAAAAGCGTTTCCATAGTAGACGCGATTATAACGCACCGGTCTGGCATAACTTTGCTAATATGGCGGGACTCATTACGCGTATTATTGGTTCGGAGGATTCGTGTCGCAGACCGTTACGATGGACAAGATAGTAGCCTTCTGCAAACGTCGGGGCTTCGTGTACCAGAGCTCGGAGATCTACGGCGGTATACGCTCCTCCTACGATTACGGGCCTTTGGGCGTCGAGCTGAAAAGGAACATAAAAGAGGAGTGGTGGCGTCGCATCGTACACATGCGCGACGACGTTGTGGGGCTAGAGGCGGCCATTATCATGCATCCGAAGGTCTGGGAGGCGTCCGGCCACGTGATGGGCTTCAACGATATGCTCGTCGAGAGCCGCACATCGGGGCGACGCTATCGGGCCGACCACCTCATCGAGGAGGCTACGGGAATGGAGGTCGAGGGCCTCTCTCCCGAGGAACTCACAAAGATCATCCAGACCGACGAACGCGTAAAAGACCCGAGCGACGGCGGACGCGACTTCACCCCGGTCAGACCCTTCAACCTGATGTTTGAGACGTACACAGGGCCGGTGAAGACGCCGGAGAACATAGCTTACTTGCGGCCCGAGACAGCCCAGGGGATGTTCGTCAACTTCAAGAACGTTGTGCAAACGAGCCGGGTCAAGGTACCGTTCGGGATCGCCCAGATGGGCAAGTCTTTTCGGAACGAGATTACACCCGGCAACTTCATCTTCCGCACGCGGGAGTTTGAGCAGATGGAGCTCGAGTTCTTCGTCGAACCTGGCACCGATAGAGAGTGGCACGAGTATTGGATCGAAGAACGCTTGGAGTGGTACCTCGGTCTGGGCCTCAATCCGGAGAACCTCCGTAAGCGGGAGCAATCCGACGACGAGCGAGCCCACTACGCGGCCCGGGGTGTAGACATCGAATACAACTTCCCGTTCCGCGGCTGGTCGGAACTCGAAGGTATAGCAAACCGCACCGATTACGACCTCAAAAAGCACGCGGCCTACTCCGGGGAGAACCTCGAGTATTTCGACCAGGCCACCAACCGCCGCTACTTCCCCTACGTCATCGAGCCCGCAGCGGGTCCCGACCGGATCATGCTCGCCTTTCTCGTAGACTCATACGTCGAGGAGGAGGTAGAGGGCGAGACGCGCACCGTTCTCAAGCTTCACCCCCGCCTCGCTCCGGTCAAGGCCGCCGTGTTCCCCTTGAGCAAGAAAGAGCCCATCTCCACCATCGCCCGGCAGCTCTATGACGATCTGAAGGGTGACTACCGCATCTTCTACGATGACTCGGGCTCCATAGGACGTCGTTATCGACGCCAAGACGAGGCCGGAACACCTTTCTGCGTAACAGTGGACTTCGACACCGTCGATGACAAGCAGGTCACCATCCGCGACCGGGACACGATGAAGCAGGAGCGCGTTCCAATAGACACCGTTCGAGAGAAACTGCAGGGCCTGATCTCCTGTTAGAGATGACCGCAGCAAGCACCGCACGACACCCCATCGAAACGCCCGCGGTGCCGCAAACTGTCCATAGAGAGAGGGTTTCATGACCAACCCCAAGCCTGTGGCCCTCTGGGCCGTACCCCGGTCCGTTTCGACGGCGTTCGAGCGGGTCTTCGTCGAGCGTGGGGACTTTAAGGTGTTTCACGAGCCGTTCTCGGCCTCTTACTACTACTCGCTCGAACGCCGCAGCAACCGCTTCGCCGGTGAAGAGCCTAAAAAGGAATACGGCTACACGAAGGTCCTCGCGCAGATACTGGCGCCAAGCGAGAAGCCCATTTTTGTCAAGGACATGGCCTACCACGTGGCAGGCTTTATGACCCCGGAGTTCGCGGCGACGTTCCGCAACACGTTCATCATACGCGAGCCCAGGTGCGTGCTGGCCTCGCTCCACAAGATGTGGCCGGACTTCACTTTCGAGGAGGCCGGGTACGAGAAACTGCACCACCTCTTCGAGTACACCCTCGAAGCGGGCCAGGAGCCCGTCGTGATAGACGCCTCCGACTTCTCGCAGAACCCGGAGAGCATCGTGGCGGCTTACTGCAAGAAGCTCGGCATACCTTTCATGTCTGAAGCCCTCTCCTGGGAACCACGCGAGGTGCCAGAGTGGAAGATGTGGAACTCCTGGCACCAAGAAGCCCAAAAGAGCACGGGGATCAGCAAGGTCCCCAGCAAAGACGTAACTCTCCCCGAGGAGCTCGAAGAGGTCTACCGCCTCTGCCTACCCTACTACGAAGCACTGTACGTCGAGCGCCTTCGCGCATAAGCCCGACCGTAGCTGCCCCTAGTTAGTCTAAAAACGCTAGGTCGATGCTCCCCTCAAAAGACGCCGACTCAAATACTGCACACCCTTCTCCGGTTTCGGCTAAGACCCCTGTGCGTTTTTCGCGGCGTCGATCCAGGGCTGCACAACGTCGGGGTTGTTTCTCGCCCACTGCCTGGCGCCCTCTTGCGGATCGCCCGCAGAGTTGATCGTATCTTCGAGATCATTGACCTGATCTTCCGTGAGCCTCAGGTTATTCATAAACGCGTAGGCTACGGGGTCGTCATTTTCAAAGCCGCTCCGTACGATGCCTGTAATCTCCGCCGACTGCGTCAGGTCGCCCAAAGCGCCTCTCGGATCATCGAGGTATCTGATGTTGTACCTCTGGTTCATCCAGTGCGGCTTCCAGGGGACAAAGGCGAACTCCTCCCTGTTATCGTAACGCCTCTGAACCTCGGCGAGCATGCCCGCGGTGCTCGACTCCACGTATTTTTGCTTGAGGCCGTATTCCGGTATAACGTCGTTGGGGACCCTCTCCGAGATCACCGCGCCCGGCTCGATGCCGAGGATCTCAGTGATGTTGGTATCGTTGAGCTGGTCGATGCTCGTGATGTTCACGTAGCTCGGAACCCCTATACCGAACTCGGTCTGGCCCTGATACCAGTCGCTCAATCGCTCAACGTTATTGGCCTCGCTGAGTAATTCCCTGTGGTTCGGCAGCCACACGTCCTGGAACGCGTCCAGGTCCCCGGTGTCCACGCCCTTGAATACCAGGCCGAGGTCGACGTTCTGGATTGACACGTTATCGTAGCTTAGTTCATCTTCGAGGAGCACCTTCGTCAGGTTCGCGACGGCCGTGTTCTCGTCCCAACCTATATCGGCGAGCTTGAGCTCGTTACTCGAGCTGCCGGCGCAGCCAGTCACGACGACGCCTACCACGAGCGCCAGGATCACCGCTAAAAGCTTTCTGCCCTCCTTCATCAACCTTCCCTGTTCTCTAGTGGACAAGTTCTGTGATTAAACCTTACGTTCGTGCGTTCGTCTCGGATCATACTCCTTCTGTACCACAGCACTTCCCCCCACGGGGGCTTTCAGACGAACCTTATGACGACTTGGCTCCCGCACCGATCGTAGCGTCGGGGCCGGTCTTCTTACGCGAAAAAATGCTCGACACGACTCCCTTGCCCGGCTTGCCGCGCCGCGTCACGGTGCGACCCAGGTTCCGCGTGACGCGATCGAGATAGATGGCGATGATCACGATTCCCACCCCGCCGACGAACGCCTGGCCTACGTTGAGCCGAGTCAGACCCCGAACTACGGTCTCTCCCAAACCTCCGGCTCCGGAGAGCGCGGCGATGACCACCATCGAAAGCGCCAGCATGATTACCTGGTTAACCCCGGCCATGATGGTGGGCAGAGCCTGCGGCAGCTCCACCTTACGAAGCGTCTGCCATGAAGTCGCCCCGAAGGCTTGGGCCGCCTCGACGGTGTTCTTCGGCACTTGCTGGATACCGAGCATCGTCAGCCGAACGGCGGGCGGCGCGGCGAAGATGACCGTCGCCACAAGCGCCGGCCCTTCCCCGAGGCCCAGGAACACGACCATGGGAACCAGGTACACAAACGCGGGCATCGTCTGCATTATGTCGAGTGTGGGTCTCGCCACCGCTTCAACCGTCCGCGACTTAGCCGCGAGTATCCCGAGCGGGACCCCCAATGCGAGCGCAACCACAGCCGACGCCAGGACCAACGCCAGCGTGAGCATAGCGTTACCCCACAGCCCGAGGCTGATGATTAGCAAAAAGCCGATCACCGTGAAAATGGCCACCCACCAGCCGGACAGGAAAAAGGCTATCACCGCGAGTATGGCAACCATCACCAGCTCCGGCGGCGCCGTCAAAATAGCCTCAAACCCGTTGACCAGGAGCTTGATCGCGTCCCGAACCACATCGAAGAGACCGCGGAAGTTGCCTTCTACGAAGCTGACGAAGCTCTTGGTCCAGTCTTCTAGGGGGATCTTGGGTACAAGATTCTGTTGTAAAAAGGCGAGCATCCCTAGCCCTCCTCGCCCGTCGTCCGGCCAGCCCCACTGCCCCGCAAGGTAGCACCCACGGGGCGTCCGTCGTCGAAGGTTATCTCTCCCCCGTTGGACAGCTCGGCGCTCGTGGTGAGGCCCGCTATCAAGGAACCGCGGACGATGACACCTTCGAGGCGCTTGTCCTCGCGCACAACGGCCACGGGCACGTCCCGCTCGATAAAGAGCGGCAGGATCTCGCGCAGCCACGTGCCCCGCTCAACACTGGGCGTCGTGGTGTCCACCGCTGCCCTGAGCTCCTGCTCGTTGCGCTCAGCGAGTCGGGAAACTTCCTCGACGTCGGCGAGCCCCTGAAGCCGCCGCTCCTCATCCACCACGAAGATGTGGGACAAACCAGCCCGTCTCATCCGTCTCAGCACGACCGTCGGGCCCTCGTTTGTGTAAGCAACCTCCTTGACCTCGACCATCACGCTCTCGGCGGTGCGGACCTTGGTGTAGTCCACGTCTTCGACGAAGCGCTCGACGTACTCGTTGGCGGGCTCGCGCAGGATGTTCTCAGGAGTGCCAAGCTGCACGATCTCACCGTCCTTCATGATCGCCACCCGGTGCCCAAGCCTCAAAGCTTCGTCGAGGTCGTGCGTCACGAAAACCACCGTCCGCTGGACCTCGCCCTGGATGTCCAGGAAAAGGTTTTGCATGTCGCGCCGGATCAGGGGATCTAGCGCAGAAAACGGCTCGTCCATTAGCAGGATCTCCTGCTTGGTCGCCAAAGCCCGAGCGAGCCCTACCCGCTGCTGCATGCCGCCGGAGAGCTCCGTAGGCATCTTGTTGCCCTGGCCGTGGAGGCCCACCATCTCAAGCGCCTCCTCGCCGGCCCTACGACGCTCCGCAAACGGCGCGCCCTGAATCTCGAGGCCGAAGGCCGCGTTACCGAGGACGCTGCGGTTCGGCAGGAGGCCGAAATGCTGGAAGACCATCCCCATCTTTCGACGCCGGAGCTCCCTGAGCTGTTTGATCGGCATCTCCGAGACGTGGTCGCCATCCACGTATATCTGGCCCTCAGTAGGCTCAATGAGGCGGTTTATCAAACGGAGAAGCGTGCTCTTCCCGCTCCCCGAGAGGCCGATGACCACGAAGATCTCACCCCTCCGCACGTCGAGATTCGCGTCGAAGACCCCAATGGTCGCTCCGGTATCGCGCTCGACCTCGGCCTTGCTCCTGCCAGAGCGTCTCATCTCTAAAGCCTGCTGGGCACGCCTCCCAAAAACCTTCGAGCAGTGTTCTACCCGAATAATCTTCTCGCGGCCCCTTGCGTCAGCTTCCGTGGTTCTCCTCCTTCATTAGTTAGCAACACATCCTTGTGCTCGTAGCTTAAGTGAAGTCCTCGCCCCAGCTACAAGGAATGCTTACGACCCGCTTCCACCCGGCCGTAAGGCATTATGATACGTCTTTCACTACTCTTATTTCAACTTTTTGCAATTCCATCCTCGCGTACAAGGATTTCGTATACGAACATGTTCGGGCCCAGCACGAGCTTGGTACGTATTGGGGCCGTGCGCTAAACTAGACGGGTTGCGCCTGTAGCTCAGGGGATAGAGCAAGGGTTTCCTAAACCCTGTGTCGGAGGTTCGAATCCTTCCAGGCGCGCTTTCAAAAACTTCCAGTTTGCAGGTAAAAAGGTAGACTGGGAGGCTCGCTTTAGAGTCCGAATCCTCTTCCTACCACTATCAGTACCACAATGGCGTCAAGACGAAGTGGAGAACCGGTCGCCGAACCTTTGCATTGCCTCTCGTTGCATGTGTGGCACGACGTGCGAGTAGGTGTCCAGCGTGAGGGCAATCCGAGAATGGCCCAGGATTTCCTGCAAGATCTTCGGATGCTCACCGGATTCGAGCCAGAGGGTGGCGAATGTGTGTCTGAGATCGTAGGGCCTGATATACGGCAGGCCCGCTATCTTTAGGAGCGGTTTGAAATGCCTGCGATTGAGGTTGTTGTGGCTCATGGGGGTTCCCGTACTCGAGGGAAAAACCAAGCCGTGGTCTTCCCAGAGTCCTTTGTATTTCATCCTCTCTTCGAGCTGACGCTTGCGATGGGCTCTTAGTGCCGCAACCACTTCGGGAAGAAGGAAGACCACGCGTCCTTTGCCGGTCTTCGTCGTCCCGCGCATGAGGGGGCCATTACGGGTTGCGGAAAGGCTGCGGCGGATAGTAGCTTCGCCAGGCCCCTCTTCGGGGAGCTTTAGGTCGTTCCACTTGAG
>DASQSI010000018.1:0-11568 GCA_035642415.1 Rubrobacteraceae bacterium | reverse complement strand
TTATCTGCTCGCCCGCCGTAGAGCGCGTCTCGAAAGAATTGCCGCACATGCACCGTACGATCGTACTCGTATACTCAGGATGTATGCCCGTCTTCATCATTTACCTCCGTATCTAACATCCAGCACTACCGCTTATTTTATTACGTATCAGGCCTGCAAAGGAAAAGGTGGCCACACCTTCGCGGCCACCCGGAAAAGCCGCCCGCCCTAACCGCGGACACGCTGTAGTTCGCGGAGGAACTCGGGGTTGGTGCGAGTCTCTTTAAGCTTGGCGATGAGCAGCTCTATTTTTGCCGAGGATTCGAGGGCGTTCAGGATGCTCCGGACCTGCCAGACCCGCTGGGCCTCGGCCGGTTCCATAAGGAGCTCCTCCTTGCGGGTACCTGAATACTCGATATCAATAGCGGGGTAGACCCGCTTGTTGGCGAGCTTCCGATCCAGGTGAAGTTCCATATTCCCTGTCCCCTTGAACTCTTCGTAGATGACCTCGTCCATCCGGCTCCCCGTCTCGACGAGGGCACTTGCGATTATCGTGAGGGATCCGCCGCTCTCGATATTCCGCGCTGCCCCGAAGAACTTCTTCGGAGGATAAAGCGCCGCTGAATCTACGCCACCCGAGAGGATGCGACCCGATGCGGGCGCCGCGAGGTTGTACGCCCTCGCAAGCCGGGTGATGGAGTCGAGCAAGACGACCACATCCTCGCCCTCCTCGACGAGTCGCTTGACCCGCTCGAGGAGGAGCTCCGCCACCGTGATGTGGTTATCGGCGGGCTGATCGAAGGTCGAAGAGACGACCGTAGCCTCTCTTACGCTTCGCTCCCAATCGGTGACCTCCTCCGGCCGCTCGTCGGCCAGAAGGACGAAGAGCCTAACCTCCGGGTAGTTCGCAGCGATGCTCTGTGCGATCTGCTTAAGGATGGTGGTCTTACCCGCCTTCGGCGGTGATACGATGAGGCCACGCTGGCCCTTTCCGATCGGAGCTACGAGGTCTATGACTCGCGGACCTAAGTCATTCGGCTTCCACTCCAGACGCAGGCGCTCCAAGGGATAGAGCGGCGTGAGGTCGTCGAAATGTGCGCGGTAGCGGCCCTTCTGAGGCTCGTGGCCGTTTACCGATTCGATCCTAACCAAAGCCGGATACTTCTCGCCCTCGCGTGCTGGACGGGTCTGGCCGACGATCTCATCCCCACGCCTAAGGTTGAACCGCTTTATCTGTGAGGTTGAGGCGTATACGTCGCCTTTGCCCTGGCTGTAGCCGTTCGTCCTTAAGAAGCCGAACCCGTCGGGTAACACGTCGAGGATGCCGCTCTGAAGCTGCCCGTCCTGTCGACGCTCACCCTTCTCTGGGCGCCCGTCCCGACGTTGCTCAACCCCCCGACTCCGCAGCTCCTGCTGGCGGTGCCGCTCGACCTCCTCTGGAGTAGCGATGGCCGTGTCCGCTTCACCAAAGGGATCAACGTAGGCGGTTTGCGCATCGGCGCTGCTCGCGACCTCACCGTTGCCGGTAGCGTCGGGAGTAGCCTCCTCGGGAGAAGCAGTAGTGCCCTCGCCACCGTTCGTGGCGGGCTGCTGAGCCACGGCAGCTTGCTCTGTGGCGGTCTTGTAGATCAGCTCGGCCAGCTGCGGTTTGCGGTACTTGCGATACTGCTTGATGCCAAGCTGGGATGCGATATGGTGCAGATCGCTCAAAGGTTTGCGCTCAAGTGTGGATAAATCCGTCATGCTCTTCTACCTCTCTTGTTTCTCGGTACGAAAGTACTACTCAAGGCGCTGCACGCCTGCGTTCTCAAATCTGGAATCCCTGCGTCCCGACATTAGGCTCAAGGGCGTGGATGGTGTCTATGAATCGTACCATACGGGGCTCGGTGGACATAACCACCGTGTTCGTCCGGGCGCCGCCCCGGAAGTACCTGACCCCGTAGAGGGTCTCTCCCTGCGTGATGCCGGTCGCTGCGAAGATCACTTCATCGCCCCGAATAAGATCGTCCAGGGTGAGCTTCCTCTCAGGGTCGTCGAGGCCGAACTCCTTAAGCGTCTCGACTTGCGAGCGCTGGGTAGGCCACATCTTGGCCTGGATCTCGCCGCCCAAACACTTTAACACCGCCGCGGCCAGAACGCCCTCCGGCGCCCCTCCGATACCTATGATGGCGTGCAGGTCTGCCCCGTGCAATCCTACGGCGATGGCTGGAGTGAGATCTCCTTCGAGTCGTAGCTGAATGCGCGCTCCAGTACCTCTTATCTGCTCGATGAGATCTTCATGCCTTTCTCTGTCCAAAACCGCGACGGTTATCTCGGACGGCTTGCGTCCGTTGGCCTCAGCTATAGCGTGTATATTCTCGGATACCGGCGCGTCGATGTCGATGTTGCCCTTCGCCTGCGGCCCCACAATGAGCTTGCTCATATACATATCTGGCGTCCTTAGCATGCTCCCCCGTGGAGAGACTGCTACCGCCGAGATGGCTCCCTGTTGTCCGCGCGCCAAGAGATGCAGCCCCTCGACCGGCTCAACCGCAAGATCCACCTCCATCTCTCCGGTGCCCAAGACGTCGCCTACGCTCAGTATGCCAGGCCTCGTTTTGAGCGGCCGCATCTGACCTCGCTCGTCGCGCCGCTCCTCCCTCAAAATGGCAACCTGCCCAGAAATAGTGACTTTACACAACTCCTCTCGGAAAACCTCCGTGGCAAGCGTGTAAGCCTTCTCCGGCGTCCCGTATCCCTCGAGGCGAGCCACCTCGAGGGCAACCCGCTCGGTCACGGACGCGTACTCGATGGCCGACGCAGCTACACTCCTAGGGCGCAACTCGGTTAAGCTCATACTGGTAGGCGTTCACCCAACCTCTCATACCCGCCATGATCTGCGCATCGTGGTCACAGCTCCGCGTAGGATACCATTGAGATTAACGCGAAATGGCTTGGGGTTAAGTCCCTAGCGGCCGGTACATCGTAGTTCATATTATACACTAACCGAGCTGAGCTAGCCACCTATTCTTTGCCCTCGAACCTCGCGACAGCCTTTTGCGCGAGTTCCAGGAGCGCCCCCTCTAGCTCGTCCCATCCAGGAAGTCCCACAGGGTCGTTGTCACAGTAGAAGACCGGCTTCTCTTCTGCCGCACCTCGCCGCGTTACCACATCCACCGCCGCGGCCTTGATCTCCGTCAAGTATGCCTCTACGCCGATACGTCGCATCCACTCCAGGTCCCGGGACAGCTCTTTCCGATTCGAGAGGCTCCCCGACGCTGCGATCACCTTACAGCCGTACGTCTCCTCAAGGTGCCTACAGAGAAGGTCCAGAACGGCCCGAGGCGCCGTCGATAAGTACGCCACCTTCAGGTTCCGCACCTCTCCCACCGGCCGCGGTCGGAAGACCGCAGGTATGACCTGGAGGCCTGGCGCGACCTCGCGAGTCGCCTTTATGATACTGTGCACCTTCTCGCGATCAGCCATCAGCTCTTCGCTCATCGTAAGGATCAAAAGGTCCGAGACGAGCAGGCGATAGGCTCCCAAGAACCCGGTCACGTACTCTGGATCCTGGTGCGCCCCTGCAACGAGTATACGCCCTTCGACCGCGACCGGCGGAACCGCCGCCCCCGAACCGTCGAAGATTGTCACCCCGGTCTTGAGTCTATTCGCAAGCTTCGCCCCTTCGAGTACGTTGGAGACGAAAGGCTCCCCGGAGAGACCACCGCCGCACCTGCGGCAGCCAACGGTCACGACCCGGCTCAGAGCCGCTGTCTCATAATAGTCGCTGGCCGCGTGCGCGCCACGCGAGAGAGCCTCAAGTAAGAATATGCTACCAACCTGCATCTTGTTGCCCTCCACGACCCCGGGCTCAGGCGGCCCCCCTCGGCCCATCGAAACTACTCCAGGCTCAAAACCGTTCTTCGTAAGAAGCCGGGCCAGATAACCAGAGACCGCTGTTTTCCCGACCCTTTTTCCCGTCCCGATCACAGCAAGCGAAGGTTTTGTAGAGACAGCATGGTACTTCGGTGGGTGCAGATCGAAGTCGCTTCCCTTGTAGCGGGCACCCGCCGCCAAAGCGAGCGACGCTATCCGCATCCGCTCCCGGTAGCCAATTACCGGCTCGTCCGAAAGATCGACAACCACCTCAACCGCATAGGCCTTTAGAGCCTTCTCGACCACCGTGATAGGGTCTGGGGCCTTCACGAGCGGCACGCCATAATCAATATCTTCCTTCAGCTTTTCCGTACCGCCCAAGAATGCTGCGGCCACACCTTCGATGCCCAGGGATTCCTCTATGCTCTTCATGGCATCAAGTACGACCGGCGGGTGGTGCTCGCCGTCGATCAGAAACAGCCCCCGCACAGCTACCTCTTACTGTCCGCCGAAGGGCCTCCCGCCGGAGAGCCCGTGAGGGGTCTCGATCTTCGAGTCTATCTTCTCCTCGAAGCGTGAGTATTCGTAGGTAGCGGCGTTGAAGTCCACGGTCAGCTCGCGCCGCTTGAACGGGTACTTGTGGAAGACCTTGACGCGGTCGTCTTCGATCTCGATGATGTTGTAACAAGGCCGGGTGTTACCTCGAAGGCGTGTCGTGGAGGCGGTCCCGGCGTTCACGATGAACATGTTCTCGAGCCGCCACGAGTACGGAACGTGCTTGTGTCCTGAGAGAACCAGATCTACCTTCAAGTCATCCAGAAGCTCTAGAACATCACCGGCATCGAATATGATGTTCCGCTCACGGCCCGTGCCTGGGATTGGTATAAGGTGGTGGTGAATCACGAAGATCTTGAGCTTGTCCCCGGCGTTCTCGAAGCAGCTTCGGATAAAGTCGTAGTGCTCGCGCCCCACCCGCCCGTCGTTCAGATCCGGCTCGGAGGAATCGACCCCAACCATGATCGCTTCTTCAAACTCGATGAGCGAGTAGCGCTCGCCGAAGAGCCGCTCGAAGTGGATGTAGCCTACGTTCCTGGAGTCGTGGTTGCCGGGGATTACCATGACGTTCTCACACCCGAAGCGGCTCACGTACTCGGCCGCCTCCTCGAACTCCTGGCGATAGCCCGCATCCGTGAGATCTCCCGAGACCACCACCGCCGTCGGCTCGTAATCGTTGATCTCCAGAATCGAACGCTCCAACAGATCCGGTATGAAGTACGCACTCCCGCAATGTATGTCGCTGATCTGGCAAATCGTCAGACGGCCATCTCTGCTCACTGTAAAAACCTCCTCATTTGCAGGTATTTTATCCTCTGCGGTCCAGCGCGTGCACTGATGTCGACATCAAACTAACACCAACCGAAAGAACTTTCGTAGCTATTCTACCCGAAAAGGGCCGGATCGAGCCTCTCGGCCGCCTGCTCCTGGATGGTTGGGACGAGGTCGGTGTAGGTATCCCTAGTGGGCCTTATGTTAGCGTGCCCCCGCATCTTCTGTATCTCCGTGCCCCTCGCACCCTACACGAAGGAGAGGATTGCAGCGGTGTACTGAGCTCCCTGAAGCCGAAGCGCTTGTCGATATCGGCCCCCGAGGCGAGGCTGCTTCCCCTATATACTATTAAGGAGTAACCTATTCTTAAGGAGACAAGTGTAGCTCAAGACCGCGGTGGGTACGAAGGCACGACCTAGCGCGAGCCAGAGTTAGAAGCGGCGCTCACATCCTCTGAGGTGCGTTTACTCCCAAGAAATTTAAGCCGGCAGCGAGCACAGCCTTGGTCCCCGCACACAAAGCGAGCCTGCGTTGCCTCACGCCTATGTCCTCTACCAAGACCTGGTGCACGGTGTAGAACCTATGAAAGCGCGTCGCCAATGCCTCAAGATAGGTCGGCAAAGGGTGGACCTCCCTGCGAGCTGCCGCACCCTCTACCACCCGTGGGAAGTCGAACAGCTCCAGAAGCAGCGCCCGCTCCTCGGGTGAAAAGTCGTCGGGCGGCACTTCCTCTATATCCTCCGGTCGCAACCCGGCCCGGCGGAAGATGCTCGCGATGCGGGCGTGAGCGTACTGCACGTAGTACACCGGATTTTCATCTGATTGCTGAACGGCTACGGCAAGGTCAAAGTTCATCTCGGTCCGGTGCGAGGAACGCACGTAGAAGTACCGTGCCGCGTCCTCCCCCACCTCATCTAACAGCTCGTCGAAGGTTACGAAAGTGCCGGCCCGCTTGCTAACCTTGACCTGCTCCCCACGCCGTACGAGTTTCACCAGCCGCACAAGCTCTATCTCTAAGAAATCCTCCGGCAGTCCCAAGGCCACGAGCCCGGCCTTAAGACGTGGTCCGTAGCCCGCATGGTCCGCACCCCAAATATCTACCGCCCGCGCGAAGCCACGCCGGTATTTGTCCAGATGGTAAGCGATGTCCGGAGCGACGTAGGTATAAGAGCCGTCCTTCTTCACCAAGACCCGGTCCTTGTCGTCCCCAAACCTCGACGAAGCGAGCCACACGGCGTCCTCGCTCTCGTAAGCATGACCGCTCTTTTCGAGCTCTTCGATAACCTCCTCCACGGCGCTGGACTCATAGAGACTCTTCTCGTTGAAGTAGCTGTCGAAGCGTACTCGAGCCCGTCTCAGGGTCGCCTTGATGTCCTCCATAAACCACACCGTCGCAAACGTCATGATCTCCGAGAGTGCTTCCTCAGGGGGCAAGTTCAAATACTGATCACCGCCACTCGTTTTGAGGCCTTGAGCGATCTCATGGACGTATCCACCGCGGTAGAGAGCTCCCTCGTCCGCCACCGGCCACTCACGGTCGAAGAGCTCAGCGTAGCGTGCGGCGACGGACTCGCCGAGCAGACGGATCTGGTTCCCTCCATCGTTGAAATAGTACTCTCTGGAGGTCCGTCGACCTGAGGCCTCCATGATTCTCGCCAAGGAATCCCCGTATGCCGCGTGGCGCCCATGTGCCACGGTCATTGGCCCCGTGGGGTTAACGCTAACGAACTCGAGCAGGATCGGCTCGCCTGAGGGCTCCTGCCGCCCGTACCCCTCCCCCGCCGAAAGCAACACCTTTAGCTCCTCGTCTAAAGCCCCCGAAGACAACCAGAAATTGATGAATCCCGGGCCCGCAACCTCGACCTTCTCCAGAAAAGGAGCATACAGAGCATCTGCTATCCCCCGGGCCACCTCCAGCGGGTTGCGTTTGAAAATCCTCGCGTTCGCCAGCGCCACGTTCGTCGCGAAGTCGCCGTGGGCCGCCTCGTTCGGCCGCTCGACGTGGATGCCGTTCAGCTCGAGACCGTAAGCTTCGCGAACCGCCGTGCGCAATGCCCCCGCGACCCGCTCTTCGAGACCCGGCCTACTCATTCCTCTCCAAAAGCTCGGCCATCAACCGCCTGTTCTAGGTTGCCATCCACTCGGTCGCCTGCTGGTCATGCGCGAAGCTCACCTCGGACACGTCCCCCAGCTGCGCCTCACGGGGCAACAGCTCCCGCGGCACATCCAATGTTCGCCTCCCTTCAGGATACAGTGGCAACATCGCTATCCCATTGGCCTCAGACCCGACCACTTGCACCTACGCACGAGGGTATAGTAGCACTCAGCAGTCGATGATCAGCCATCGGCTAATAGTTCTAAAGTTGCTCGCCAAGAGTTACCAATGGTACTTCTCTCCCCGGTTTATCTTCGCAGCACGGTAGAGCTGCTCCAAGAGAACCACCCGCGCCAGCGCGTGGGGCAGCGTGATCGGTCCGAAAGAAACTACGGCGTCCGCCCTTTCGAGCACCTCCGGGGAGAGCCCCAGAGAGCCGCCGAGGACGAAAGCGACGTGGCTATGACCCGAAACACCCAGGGAGTTCAGCCGCTGTGCCAGTTTCTCTGAGGCCAGCGGCTCGCCCTTCTCCCGATCCAAGGCGATCACATACGCTCCTCCGGGCACTCGTCTAAGGAGCTTGTCTCCTTCGGTTGCGAGCACCTTAGCGGGAGGATGCCGGTTCAGGTCCTCCTCCGAAACCTCGATGACCTCTAGGGAAAAGAAGCGCCGTAACCGCTTCAGGTAGTCATTTGCGCCATCGGCAACCCATCCCCTAAGGCTGCCAGCAGCGAGGATGGTGGCGCGTCGGATCACCTACCCCACATCAAAAAGCCGCCTTGCCACGCCTTCTTCCCCGCTACCGTAACGGTAAACATAAGTGTTGGTCTCGACCGGTTGGCCGACCTCGATCCAGGGCGTTGGGTGACCAGCGATGGCCACCAGCACCCTCACGCCGCCGTACCCGGCCTTCCGAAGTGCCTTGCGCACCGTGCCGGACGCCCGGGCGGGCGAGTTATTCGTCTCCGAGAGGTGGGCAAGTACAAGGTCCTTCAGGCCGTGCGGGGCTAAAGCGCACGCCGTTTCGGCTGCCTGGTAGTTCGAGAGGTGGCCGTTCGGCGAGGCCACACGGCGTTTGAGATCCGCCGAGTACGGTCCGCGCTGAAGCCAGCCGGGATCATGGTTGGCCTCGAGAACCACCGCGTCCGCTCCACGTAACACGCGCAAAGTTTCAGGTCCTACCTCGCCAAGGTCGGTTGCTAGAGCCCCGGTGCGCTCTCCGTTCGAGATACGCAGCCCATAGGTAGGAGCGTCATGCGGCACTTCGAAAAAGGTGGCACCAGCTCCGCCAAGGTCCAAAGTCTGGCCGACATCCACGGATGCAGCGCCAACGGTCTCCGCAACCCCGGGCGCTCCGTAGAGCGGCATCTTGCACTCGCGCAACAGAGAACGGACGCCAGAGGTGTGATCAGCGTGACCATGCGTCAGGAGCACGGCGGAAACGTCCGAGAGGTCCCGTCCGATCCTAGCCAGAAGCCCCCGCATCCTGCTACACGAGAACCCGGCGTCCACGAGAAACCCTCGTTCACCGGCTTCGAAGTAGATCGCGTTACCCGAGCTGCCGCTCGAAAGGACGCTAAACCGCAGGATCGCCTCCATATCGGTGGTTTCGGGAGGGCCACAGCTCCCGCCGACCAAAGATCTTAGCACGACGCCACGATCCGCGAAGAACCTGCACTGTGCCCCGGAGGGCAAGGCCTACACAGCCAGGCTCATGCGTGGCGGTGTCCCCGACCCGCCGGTACCCCTTCGAGCCGCACGAAGGGGTTGCCGCAATGCCTATAGAAGGTCCCCTCTATGACACCGCCGCTGTAGCGGTGAGCTCGCACCGTTAGGCGGCTCCCGACGCCGACGGACGAGCCTCTTTTAACTGCACCTTCTAGTTCTTTTCGTGTCGACTATCACCGGCACCATACGCCACAACCTGGGTCAGGGCAACCCCAAGGAAGCTGAGAACGCGCGCTTATTCCGATAGACATAAAATTCTGGAGAATACGGGCATAAACGTCCAGGTGGCCAAACTTGGCCTGTAACCCAACTGAGGAGGTTCTGCGTTGCATGTCAATCCGGAGGCCGCGGAGATCCGGCATTTACTAGAGGAATCCCGCAACGTAGCGGTCGTGGGACTCTCCAGTAAACCGTACCGCACTAGCAATACCATCGCCCGCGCTTTGCAAGGGTTCGGGTATAAGATCTTCCCGGTAAACCCCAACCTCGAGGGACCCGTTCTTGGCGAGGAGCCGTACGCTACCGTCGAGGAGATACCGGAGCGCATAGATATTGTGGATGTGTTCCGTCGCAGCGAGAACGTCATGCCGGTCGCCCGTGACGCTGTGGCCTCTGGAGCCAAGGTCTTATGGCTTCAATCGGGCATAATCAACGAGGATGCCGCTAAATACGCCGAGGAGCACGGCCTCACCGTGGTCATGGACCGGTGCATAATGGTCGATTATGTCTCGCTGGTGGGCCGGTAAAACAACCAAACCATAGGGAGCAACGGTAGGATCACTTCGTAGGGAAGGGGCAATATGGCGAGGGTTTGTGTATTCGACGTCAACGAGACGCTCCTGGATCTGGGGGCCCTGGACCCGCATTTCGAGCGTATCTTCGGTGACGCCTCTGTACGGCAAGCCTGGTTCGGCCAATTTCTGGCCTCCTGGCTGACCATGACGGTTATCGGTGCCTACTCGGACTTCGGAACTATAGGCGGTAGCGCTCTGGAGATGGTCGCCGAACGTCAGGGCGCGAACCTCTCCGACGAGGATAAGCAGCAGATCTTAAGCGGCATGCAAGAGCTGCCACCGCACCCGGAGGTAGCCGAAAACCTCTCTCGTCTGCGCGACGCGGGAATCAGGCTGGCCGCCCTGACCAACTCGACACAGAAGGTAGCCGAAGCCCAGATCGAGAACGCGGGGCTCCACGAGCACTTCGAGCAGGTTCTCTCCGCGGATACGGTAAAGCGCCTGAAGCCGGCGCCCGAGCCATACCGCCTCGCCGCGGATAGCTTCGGGGTCGAAATCGGACAGATCCGGCTCGTGGCGGCTCACGCCTGGGATGTGGCTGGCGCTCTACACGCCGGTTGTATGGCCGCCTTCGTAGCCCGTCCAGGCATGGTGCTAAACCCGCTGATAGAGCGCCCGGACGTGGTGGGTGCAGACCTGCGGGAGGTCGCCGATCAGATAATCGAGGTCGAGCTCTAGTACAGACGGCCGGTGGTAAGCCTAAATCCTAGAGGTAGTCGATCTGTTACGCTACTCGAAGCATGTAGCGTTGAAGAGGAGGAGACAGCGTCGTCGTTACGGACCTGGAAGCTACCCTCGAAAAGCTTTAGGAAATGGTACGACCACAGAACTTATGCGGTTCAACCTCTTCGTCTACGGGACCCTCAAACGAGGACAGAGCAACCACGAACGCTTCTGTCGGGGTCTGATCTCGGTTCAAGAAGCAACCGTTCGGGGCCGCCTCTACGAGTTATCCGTCGGTTTTCCGGCCCTCGTCGTCCCCGACGCAGACGTGCGAGCCACAGGCACCATGAAGTACCTGGCCGACGCAGAGGCTGACCGCTATAACGAAGTCGAAGCGTCTGAGATACCTTCGAGTTGGGATACAGTACAGGGTGAGCTACTTGTATTCGACGACCCTGAGGAGCGTCTCCCGATGCTCGACGACCTGGAGGGCTTCCGGCCGGGTGAGAAGAGCTTCTATAGACGCGTCCTCATCCCCGCAACACTCCTAGAGACGGGGGCAACCGTCCCAGCATGGGGTTACGCCCTCAGGTCAGCGTCCGGTCTCTATCTGCGGGGAGGGCGCTGGCCCGCCATCTAACCTCCGCGCAAGATTAGAGTGGCCGTGCAACGTGATCTGGCGTTGACCGGGTTACCGCTCCTCTACGGGAACATAGTCGACGTCGCGGGCGCCGGTATAGACCTGGCGGGGGCGGGCGATCCTTCGCTCAGGATCGTTCATCCACTCCATCCACTGGGCCATCCACCCAGAGGTGCGCGGCACGGCAAACATCACCGTGAACATATCGGTTGGTATACCCAGGGCCTCGTAGATCACACCCGAATAGAAGTCGACGTTGGGATAGAGCTTGCGATCGGTGAAGTACTCGTCGTCGAGCGCCCTCTTTTCGAGCTCTCTGCCTATGTCCAGGAGCGGGTTCTGCTTACCCGTGGCCTCCAAGAGCTCGTCGATGTGCTTCTGGATGATCTTGGCGCGCGGATCGTAGTTTTTGTAGACCCGGTGCCCAAAGCCCATAAGGCGCTCGTCACCGTTCTTGACGCCTTCAAGGAAGTCCAGGACGTTATCGG
>DASQSI010000017.1:0-4027 GCA_035642415.1 Rubrobacteraceae bacterium | reverse complement strand
TGTCGAAGCTCAGTAGCCTAGAGGCACAAAAAGAGAGCCGGGGATGATTATGAAAACCTATATCTCTACCTAAAGTCCTTCATAGGATTGTGGTTCAAACTTCTCTACAAGGTGGCGCTAATCCGTCCATAGCATAGCGTCACCCCCCTCCTAGTAAGGCCGGTCACGCACTTCCCCCAGCAGCGTGACCGGCCTTGCTCTGGTCCCTGTTCTAGAACCCTCCTCGGAATCCCGAGGAGGGTAAGGCACTAGAGCTTTCCCGGGATTCAGGGGAACCTCTTCTCTAGGATGGGACGATGGCTGGACGCTCGAGCTAGAGGCCGAAACAGAGAATCCGCATAAACAAGGCGAATAGAGAGACGGCTAGAAATTTTTAGTCCCCCAGATGGGTACCCATAGTTCCCGTTTTGCCTATCCACGCCTAGAGTCGCCCTACGCCGCCCCAGAATCACAAAAGCCCTTTAGCAGCCGTCCTTGGACGTCTATTCATCCCGTAGTTAGAAGGTGCCTTCTAGGCACCCTAGTGAATAGAGGCAAGCTGCCCCTGAGGTAATTAGAAACAAACTCTTTGATAGGAAAGTCTGGTTAGGTTCCCTACTGCTCTGGGATATGAATAAAGAGAGAGCCGAGGCCCCGGGGGATGCTGCGCAGCGCAACCTTCTGATCATACCGTCGGCTGTGCCCCCTTTAGGCGGCCTCCCCTTCTTTTAGCACTCAAGCATCGCCCTCTGGCTCTAAGGGAACGTCGAGCTCAGCACCCTCTCGGACAAAGCTGATAGCTATGCCCTGCGGGTACAGATAGCCGCTCTCGGGGTTGCGCCAGACGGTCGTGCCGCCGCGCTCAACCGGCTCCCACCCTGCGCCCTCTAGCTCCTGGCGTTCTTTTTGTAGATCATCCTCGCTCATGCAGCACCCGTCTTTCCTCTGGAGGCCTCGCCAAGCATCGCCAATCAATTAACCCCCTCGTCTACGTGGCGCACCGTGAGGCGGTAGAGGCGAGGCCTCTCTGCCGCTGCGGCGTAGGCGGCCCCTGCGCAGCGCTCGTGGAAGTAGCGCGGCTTGCCGCCTTCGCTCATATCCTCCAAGAGGATATCCGGTTCGTACCCCCTGATCTTCTGCTTGCACGCGGTGCAGCGGATCTTGGTTCGGGTGCCGCTCATACTGAGCCCTCGTCTTCTTCTAGCGGGTGATCCTCGACGATCCCCCCTCTTCGAGCGGATGTTCCTCATCCCAAAGTCTTTGCATCTCGTGCGCGCTCAAGAGGTAAGCCTCGCGATTGGCCGGAAAGCATGCGGGATTGTAGCAGTGGTGGCGTTACCTATTTAGGGTTTGAAACGAGCCCCCAAAATGACTAATTACTCCGGCGATTTTGGGTAGCAGTGGTGGAGTTACCTGAAGAAGACGCTTGCTAGACTAGAGTCTGGTAAAAATCCGTCGGAGAGGAGCCAGGAAGTGGCAAACCTCGGCAAGCCCCCGTGTGACGAAGGCGTTATCCTATCCGGGAAGAGCGAAGCTCCCTCTGCGCCGAGCTCGGGGCGCTGGGTCCTGGCTGCCACCATCATTGGCTCCGGAATGGCCTTCCTCGACGGTACCGTAACCAACATTGCACTGCCGGCTATCCAAAGGGAACTGGGCGCCACCGCCGTAGACGACCAGTGGATCGTCGAGTCCTACACGCTCTTCCTTGCGGCCCTGATCCTGGTCGGAGGCTCTCTGGGCGACCACTACGGCCGCAGACGCATCTACGCTTTGGGGATCGCGCTCTTCGCACTTGCCTCAGTGGGGTGCGGGATAGCCCTAAACCCAGGCCAACTCCTCGCCGCCCGCGTAGTGCAGGGCATCGGAGGGGCGCTCCTGGTACCGGGGTCGCTGGCGATCATTAGTGCCTCCTTTGAGGAAGAGCGGCGTGGCAAGGCGATAGGCACTTGGTCAGGCTTCTCTGGGATCACGGCGGCTCTTGGTCCGATCCTCGGCGGCTATCTGATAGAAAACGTCTCGTGGCGGGCAGCGTTCTTCATCAACGTACCGCTGGCGACAGTAGTGCTCTTTATAGTATTTTGGCACGTGCCAGAGAGCCAGGACCCGGATGCTCGCAAGCTAGATTTGCCGGGGGCTTTCCTGGCGACCTTGGGCCTCGGAGGAGTCGTGTTCGGGCTGATCGAGTCCTCCAACCGGGGCATAGACGATCCTCTGGTGTTAGGCGCCCTCGTGCTCGGGGTAGCGTCCCTTTCGGCATTCGTCATTGTTGAGCGGCGCAGCGACGAGCCTATGTTGCCCTTGAGCCTTTTTCGCTCACGTAACTTTAGTGGAGCGAACCTGTTGACGCTGCTCCTGTATGCAGGACTCGGGGGAGCGTTGTACTTTTTGCCGTTCAACCTCATCCAGGTCCATGGCTACTCGGCCACCGCCGCCGGGAGTGCCTTCTTGCCGTTCATCATCACCACGTTCCTCATGTCGCGCTGGGCGGGGGGGCTGGTAACGCGCTACGGGGCCAAGCTGCCGCTGGTGGTAGGAGCATCTATTGCCGCTGCGGGCTTTCTCCTCTTTGCCTTACCGGGGATTGGGGGCTCCTACTGGGCCACGTTCTTCCCAGCTGTCGTGGTATTAGGTCTTGGGATGAGCCTGGTCATCGCGCCGTTGACGACGACTGCCATGAACTCGGTCGAAGGAGGGCACTCTGGACTGGCCTCCGGTGTGAACAACGCCGTAAGCAGGACGGCCGGTCTGCTGGCGATAGCGGTCTTAGGGATCTTCGTCTTCATGGCCTTTGGCAGCGGCCTGGATAGCCGGATAGCTAACCTGGACCTCACCTCAGAGCAGCGGGCGACGTTGGAGTCAGAAAAGGTGGACCTGGCAGGGGCCGAGGTCCCAGATGGGGTAAGCAGTGAGACGGCCACTGCCGTGGAGCAGGCCATAGACGAAGCGTTCGTAGGAGGGTTTCGGCTAGCGATGTTTATCGCAACGGGGCTGGCGGTTGCGAGCGCTTTAGCGGCGGCAGCCTTGATCGAAGGCAAAGGACAATTCGAGAAGCCGGAGGAGCTGGCGGAGCCCGGAGAAGACCGAAGCGCCTCAGCTACCACCTAACCTAAATCATCTGCTCTAAAAGCCGCTTTAGACTCTGTTTTCCATTACTCGCATGGCGCCAATAAGGTCTTCTCGGAAACTCAGCCGTCCAAGCAACGGCTGTAATGTTCATCATGGCAGCGCCACTTGTAGTGGCACTCTCCCGCGGCGTTGCGGTCTCTGATGGTCTCAGAGCCGGTTGGGAGAGCTCGTGGTCATCCGTCTGCTCGGCATGGGCCTGGTCCTTGACGGGGACTAAGAACTATGAGCCCGTGGCCGCTCTCCACACCGCCAAAGGCGCTCCGGATCAATACCCGATCGTCTAGGTCGGTCAGGACACCTAGACGGTGACGATGTACAAGGTGATCTGGCCGACGCACGAAGCAGGGTTATCCCCACCGGAGAGCATTACTGCATAATGAACTATCTCCGCCAGCATACCATTAGTAGTCTACGGCACCTCGGACCCTGACCCCCGCCAGTAGAAGAAGATCGCGTTCGTGGAGGACCCGAGGTGGCGCAACCCCACCGCCAACCGGTTTCACCTGGTGTTCTCGACGGACAACAAGAAGAAGGTCTATTGCACGCTCATGTGGCCGCTCCAATGCGAGCTGCACGTTCTCCTTGGCCATGATGCCAGGAGCCGCCGAATCTCAAATTTTATCAAGTCCATTGGTAGGGGCCAAGTAGCGTTTGAAGTTTGAATGTCGACAAATTACTACACCTTAAAGAGTTGTTGAATAAAGCCGGAAAATCAATGCCCCTAAGCTGGAGGCACCATGCCCCTGTAATAGTGGCACTAAGCGAAGGTGCGTGCAAAGGGTGTGCTGTGCATCCTTTGTGGCTCTATTCAGTAGTAGTGATGAGTGGCCGCCAACAACTCGCATTCTCGTTGTAGACCCATATCCGATTGGTACAAAAAAGTACACAAAAAGCCGGACCCCTTGTGAGAGGCCCGGCCTTA
>DASQSI010000016.1:0-2981 GCA_035642415.1 Rubrobacteraceae bacterium | reverse complement strand
ATACGCGCAGCGGTGGGCATCGTTTGCGTTTTGGCAGCCTGGTTCTTACCCTGCCAGAAAGATCCACCCGCAATATCCTCCTAGCTCGCTCATCAGCGGCGGTAGAAGACCCGCCAAATTATGCCGAGCACAGCCGCTAGCAGGAGGATGAACACCAAGAACACAGCAATCACTTCCGGCCCGATGGCATCGGGCAAGAGCAAGAACAACTCCACTAACAACATGCAGGCCTCACATTAGGTGGGTACGCTTCCTCTTTGCCAGCCTACCTTCTTAGTAGGATAGTGTGGTTTCTAGTTGGGAGGTGTATAGGAGGGGTAATAGTTTGGTTAAGAGTTTATAAACAGATATACAGCTAAGGCCTTAGGACCCGTCCTCTCGCACGCTCCCAGGCCTCTAAGTTTCCGAGAATTTAGTTTTGTCGGATACTCACTGAATAGAAGCAGCGACACAGGCTCTAGCTTACGCTTACAAAGCGTAAGCTCTATGGCTACAAGACGTGGTGGGGCCTCTCCGCCGACAACTTACTTGTCCTGTAGTTCATCCTTCTTATAGAGGCCCTCCTTTAGCCAGGCCGCGCAGCGCTCGGCTAACATGATCGTCGGCAGGTTCGTATTCGCGCCGGGGATCGTCGGCATGATCGAGGCGTCTATCGCGGATAGATCCTCGACACCACGCACGTTTCCTCGTGCGTCTACTACCGCCATCGCGTCCGTAGCTGGCCCCATACGGCAGGTGCCCACCGGATGATGGTACGTATCTAGCCGAGCCAGCACTGCCGCTTCCAAGTCTGCAGGATCGGAGTATTGCGGTCCTGGATACAGCTCCTGAATCGTCCAGCCCGATAGCGGTGGCGTCCCAGAGAGGCGCCGGGCTTCGCGGATCACCTCGATCATGCGCGGCATATCGTCGGGATGTGTGAAGTAGCCTGGGTCGATCGCCGGAGCTTCGGCCGGATCGGCTGAGCGCAAGCGCAGCCAGCCCCGCGAAAGTGGCTTCGTTACGGAAACCAGCATGAGGTAGACCGCCCCGGTGAGGCTCTCCTCAGGCTCGACTGGGTAGGCCGAACAGGGAAGGATGTGCAGGTCGTGGCCATCAGTAGCCAGCGAACTCTTCAGAGTGATTACTGTCTGAAAAATTGGAGGGTCCTCAACCAAAGCTGCAGGTACTGAGGCAAAGTGCAGCCCAAAGAGTGCATGATCGGTTAGATTCTGTCCCACACCAGGCAGATCGACCTTTACGGGTATGCCCAAGGCCTTGAGGTGCCGCACGGGGCCGACGCCAGAGCGCATTAAGATGGCCGGGCTGCCATAGGTGCCCGCCGCCAATATGATCCGCCCGCCGTAAAGCACCTCCTCGTCGGCGGGGTCAGCCAAGCAAACGCCCACTGCTCGCCGGTCTTCGAGCAGGACGCGATCCACTAAGACGCCGCTGCGGATAGTCAGGTTGGGACGGTGACGGGCTTGCGCTAGGTAGGTCAGCGCCGTGCTCTGTCGAACGCCGTCAACCGTGTTCATGGGCGCAGGGCCAGCTCCTATTGCATCGGGAGCGTTGTGGTCATCCACACGTGGGTAACCGGCTGCGGTGCAGGCCTCCAGTAATGCCCCCTGCACGGGGGTGAGCTCGTTGGCCGAGTAGTGCCGAATGGGGAGTGGGCCCTCCCGACCGTGCCACTCCTCGTCGAAGTCGGCATCAGTTTCCAGGCGGCGAAAGAAGGGCAGCACCTGGGCAAACGACCAGCCAGGGTTGCCCCGCAGGGACCACTCGTCGTAATCCTGGGGCGTGCCGCGCAAAGCAATGGCGGCGTTCGTTGCTGAGCAACCCCCCACCAGCTTCGCACGTCGTAGGGGGATGGCTCGACCTACGAGCCCCGTCTCGCTCGCGTATCCCCAGTCGTGGCTGTAGGTCGCAGAGTGGCTGCTGGCGATCTCGGAAGGCAAGGAGTCTAGATCGGGGTAATCCGGACCAGCCTCTAGCAAGAGGACAGAGCGGCCAGAATCTTCGCTCAGCCGGGAAGCCAGCACGCATCCGGCCGAACCTGCCCCCACAATGATTACATCATAGCTCATTGGCTTTCCCTTTCTTCCGTCCCTAGCAAGTGTAGCTTAGTCTCTTCTAGGCAACCTGTTGAATAAAAGTCCGCGGAATCGAAGCGGCACGTCGTCACCGACGCGGGAGGCGTGTCGCTTGTCATAGCACTTACCGGCGCCCACGTGCACGACTCAAAGGTATTCGAAGACCTCATCGACTCGATCGCATCCGTAAGAGGTAAGCGTGGCAGACCACGCAGAAGGCCCGAAAAGCTCCACGCCGACAAAGATAAGAGCAAGAAACGGCAGTGTCGCTCCCATAGCTCAGAGGTCCTTCTGGTTTAATGCGGACCGATGTTCCTCTCGCAGTTATCCAGCTTAGAGCAATAATTCCCGGCAACTCGCACGGCGAAAAGAGAGGTCAGAAGTCTCTTACTTAAGGATCTCTTGCATAAGGAATCCGCCCTAAAAAGTGGCGAGCCTCTAAGAGAGGGACTGCTACCTGCTTCTTCTCTCGCCTCTCTGTGCCGCCTCAACGCTTCCCTGCCAGAAACTGAACATGGAGTTCACGAAGTCCATGTAGGCTTTCACCGACTCCTGGGTGAGGGTTCGACCGGCCTCCTGAGCACGCTGTTGCTGATCGGCTAACTGCTGAGTCATCTGCCGCGTACCCTCGGTGTGGGCGCTAAGGTTGCTGATCACCCTATTGAAGAACTCCTGGGTCAGCTGGGCACTCTGTTCTTGGGCTGCTTCGCCACGCTTCGAAACCGCCCTGAAGGACTCAACTAGAGCGTTGGTGAACTGCTCAGCTGCTTCATTTATCCTCTGCTGTTGTGGCTGGTCCATTATTATGCTCGCCATCTGCGTTTTTGCCTAGCTCCGCTCACCACGAAGCTCTGTCTCCAATATGCTGACATTTTAGAGCTAGGTATTGCTACAAATCAAGCAAAT
>DASQSI010000015.1:0-5020 GCA_035642415.1 Rubrobacteraceae bacterium | reverse complement strand
TCAAGGTGTACGAGGATGCCTGTCCGGTCGCGGCGTCTGTCAACTGGACCTTAGCATCAGATAGTAGCTCTAACGGAGAGTTAAAGGAGGAATCGAATGTCAACCGCAGCTGGACAACGAGAGACGGTAGATCCGCGGGCGAAGAGCGCCATACGGGGGGCGTGGTTCGGGTTCTTCGTCGACATGTTCGACATCTATCTGCCGATAGTGGTCCTGGCGCCCGCCCTGGCCTACTTCGTCGCCCCCGATCTAGACGCGGTCACGAAGTCGCTCATCTCGGGTTCGATCTTCGCGGCGACGCTCCTCGGCCGGCCCATAGGGTCCTTTATCTTCGGCCACTTCGCGGACGCGATAGGCAGGAGGCGCATGACGATCATGTCCGTGAGTGGCTTCGGCGTGGTAACGCTACTTATTGCCCTCTTGCCAGGCTACCAGCAGTGGGGAATAGCGGCGGTGATCATCCTTATCGTCCTGCGCTTGGTGGACGGCGTTTTCCTGGGCGGGGAGTACACCTCGGCAAACCCACTGGCGATGGAGTACTCTCCCAAGGAGAAGCGTGGGTTCTACAGTGCGGTAATCATGAGTGGCTACCCGCTGGCGTTCGCCACCATCTCCGCGATCACGACGGTCTTGCTCCTCTTCATACCAGCCGGCGATATAAACTCGCCCTACATGCAGTGGGGTTGGAGGATTCCTTTCGTCATCGGGTCCCTCCTTGCCTTCGCCCTCGTCGCCTACTACGTCCGCTCTGTGGAGGAGTCTGAGCTCTTCGAAGAGGGTGGCGGAGCCGAAGCCCCGCTCAGGCAGTTGTTCACCCAGCGGGAAAACCTGCTGAGCTTCCTGCAAGTCTTCGTGCTGATGAGCGGCTTCTGGCTGACGCTGCAGACGGTGGCAGCGATCCTCCCGAGCCTGCTCAGCAGCCCGGTCGGCCTCTCCAAGACGAACACCACGATAACGCTCGTCGTCTCCAACGTTGTGCTCGTTGGGGGCTACATCGCCGCCGGGGTGATCAGTCAGCGCGTAGGACGCCGGCCCTTCCTGATCGCGTACGGCCTCGTCGCGGCGGTGGTCGGCACCTTCCTCTACTACTTGCTCCTGAGCGCGCCGCCGCAAAACCTCTTGCTGGTTATCCTACTGACGACGATAATCACCCTCCTAGTCGTCTCGTGCTGGGGCCTGACGACCGCCTACATCAACGAGCGCTTCCAGACCGGCATCCGAGCCTCGGCCTTCGGCATTGGCTACAGCCTCGCGGTGGTCCTTCCCTCGTTGTATGCCTACTACCAGGCGGGTCTGGCGACCTTTATGCCCTTCGAGTACACGGTGCTCGTCCTCCTGGTCATAGGCGCCCTACTGATGGTCGTCGGGGCAGCGTGGGGGCCAGAGACGAAGGACGTGAACTTCTCGGAGGAGCAAGACGTGCAACAGGCACCCGAAGCCGATAGAGCGCCCGAAACCTCCCCGGGCGAGCCGAGGACCGCTTCCGGTGCCGGTGGCTCTTAAGCCCAAGGTCCGAGCGGGCCGGTTCTTGTCGGCCCGCTCGGATTCTTTACCGCCCCTGCCGCAGAGCAGCGGCGCGCCGGCGTAACGGAGGCCTAGCGCGTCTTCGGCTTGGACCAGCCGCTCCCCCAGTAGTTAATAAGGTAGAGGGCCATACCCTCCGCTATGTGTCTATCGCGAGACAGACGGGATCAGACTATCAGGATATGTGTGTGACGACTGTCAACCATCAAAATATTCCTATTCCGGGTGTCGGACTTATCCTTCTTTTTACCCATCCGGCTTAGTGAGCCTTTCGCGCACCTCGTGCTTGAGCACCTTGCCTAAAGCGTTGCGCGGAAGCTCGTCCACGAAGGTCACCTGGCGCGGCTTCTTATAGCCTGCGAGCTCGTCGCGCAGGAGGTCCTTCACCCCCTCCTCGGTCAGCTCGGGGTCGTCGCGCACCACGGCCGCCACTACCCGTTCGCCAAGATCCTCGTCGGGCAACCCTACCACGGCTGCCTCGGCCACTCCGGGGCACTCTTCTAGCGCCTCCTCGACCTCGCGGGGGTACACGTTGTAGCCGCCGCTGATGATCAGCTCCTTCGTACGCCCGCTGATCGTGAAGTAGCCGTCCTCATCCACGAACCCGAGATCCTCCGTGCGGAACCATCCGTCCTCTCTGAAGACCTCTTCCGTGGCCTCAGGGAGGTTTAAATATCCCTTGAAGACATGCGGGCCGCGCACCTCGATCTCCCCTATCTCCCCCGCGGTTAAGGGCTCACGATCCTCGACGCCGACGATGCGAGCCTCTTGGCCGGGGAACGGCTTGCCTACCGTGCCGGGCCGACGCTCGCCGTCGTAGGGGTTGGTCAGGTTCATGCCCGTCTCGGTCATTCCGTACCGCTCAAGGATGCGCTGTCCGAACAAGCGCTCGAACTCGACGAACACTTCGGGACTCAAGGGAGCGCTGCCCGACACATATAAACGCAAGGCCGGCGGCCGCTTGTCCCGAGACTTCGCCTCTCGCACGAGCCGTGAGTACATGGTCGGCACCCCGAAGAACATCGTGAACGAACCTTCCAGTAGGGCGTCGTAGACCTCGGCGGCGTCGAACTTGCGCCGTAGCTCGGCGCTCGCCCCCGTAAAGAACGTACCGTGCACGCCTACCATAAGACCGTGCGTGTGGAACAGCGGCAAGGTTAGGAGCAGGTGATCGGCGGGGGTCCACTGCCAGGCCTCGCATATGGCCTCGATGTTGCCAACGAGGTTGCGGTGCAACAACATCGCACCCTTGCTGCGTCCCGTAGTCCCGGAAGTGTAGGCGATCACCGCCAAGTCTCCGCCGCGCGACGGCTCACCCTCGTAGTTTTCGATTTCTCCCAGAAAGGAGTCCAACTCTTCCCCGACCTCGATCACGGACTCCAGCCGGGGAAGATTCTCGCGCACGCGCTCCAGCTCTGACCGCCGCTCTTCGTCGGTAAAGCACAAACGCACGCCCGCATCGTCGAAGATGTGCCGCAGCTCCGCCTGCCGGTAGGCGGTGTTTACCGGCACGACCACCCCGCCTGCCAGGTGCACACCCAAGTAGGCCGCCACAAAGTCTGGGTGGTTCTCGAGGAAGAGCGCGACACGATCCCCGGCTCTTAACCCCCAGGCCCTCAACGCCGTGGCGAAGGTATCGACCCGCCCGCGCAGCTTCTCGTAGGTCCATCGCTTCCCCTCAAAGCACAGGCATAGTTTCTCCGGCGCGCGCTCGGCATGTCGGATGAACGCCTCCACGACGGAGGCAGGACGCGTGGCCGTCGGCTCGGTGGAGCTCACGAATCCTCTCCTTCCTTTCTTTAGGGCCACCCCAGGCGGTTGATCGGCCGGCAGAGGATGACCCTCCCTTCCCACTATTCTCGTGTGGATCCACGAGCGACTTGCATCCATCCTGCCATACGGGCTAACGCCGGCGCAACGCGTTAACACTGACTACGTATAAGGAGATCGCAGATTTTACGTGAGGCGCCGGTCGGTTGCAGGTCTCAACTTGTCTACTTACTAAGACTCGACACCTGCTGCGCGCTATATCTCTCACGGCATGCTGGTACACCCGTAATACACCAATGCAGGGGAGTACGAGAAAGTTTGTCTGAGTACAACTGCCATCTAATCTGTCTATTTGCAGGCATTTCGAAACTTTAGGAAATCTGTAGCAAACTATCGTACTGACTTCACACGGCCAGAGGTCGCTGGTTCTATCCCAGCATCGCCCACTCTTACCCAGCGGCAGCCCTACGTCACATGCGATTCAGGTGACGCATCGAGTATCCTCGTCATCCTCCTAACCAGGTGGCTTCAGCAGTACGTATCCAGGCAATGTGGCGATCCGGTCCAGCCAAACGCGCACCGCCGGGTAGGATTCGAGGTCGAAGCCACCCTCGGGGGCGACGGACGGGTAAACGTAGAGGGCGACATCAGCTACTGTGGGGCGATCTCCGACGAAGAATTCGTGGTCGCTTAGGTGCCGCTCCATCACGGACAGGGCCCTGTACCCCTGCTCGAAGAACTGCTCCAACTCGGCCTCCCTCTGCGGCGTCATCTCGACCTCCCACATGCGCCAGAGGCGGGGACGGGAGAGGTTCGGCAGGAGACTGTACTGCTCGAAGAACATCCAGCGCAGGACTTGAGCTCGCTCCAGCTTCTCTTCGGGGAGGTAGGGTGTGCCCTCCGCGAGGTAGAACAGTATCGCGCCGGACTCCGGGAGCATTGTTCCGTCTTCGAGCTCCAGGACCGGTACCCTGCCGTCCGGGTTGACGTTCTCCAAGAATTTCAGGGCGTGTGTCTCGCCGCCTTTGGTATCGTAGTTGATTAACTTGTACCTAGTGCCCAGAAGGCCCAGGAGCAGCCGCACCTTGTAGCTATTCCCCGACCTTGGGGCGGAATGCAGTCGCGTCGCGCCTCCCGCCTCGCTCCATAGTGTATGGCCGATGAACCTTTCTCATCCTATTCGGCCCGGCCTTCGTTCGCAAGACTTTCGGCGGATACTTCGAGCCCTACCCCGAGCCCCTACATAATATGGGGCCCATTGTGGCCCACAGCCGGCACGGAGCGACTCGAAACTGAGAAGTGGACGAAAGCTCACAAGAACGTACTACCCTTTATATGAGAAGGTGGTTGCAGCTTCGGTCCCTAGCTCCTATACTTGGCAACATTAATAGCTTGCGATGGGGATAGGGGCACGAAGACACGCTACTGCCCGAACATCTGAGTGAGGAGGAGGCGCGTGGAGACTGTAGAAGAACAACGTACACAGACGCTCGGTCCCAAGGGGCGTAAGGCCGTACGGGGCGCTTTTGTGGGGTTCTTCGTCGACATGTTCGACGTCTATTTGCCGATAGTGGTACTAGCTCCAGCCACGATATATTTTGTGTCATCTGACCTTTCGGCACCTGCTACCGCGCTCGTCAGCGGTTCGATCTTTGCAGCGACATTGGTGGGGCGACCGCTAGGGGCAATAATCTTTGGCCGCTTCGCTGATGCTATAGGCAGGAGA
>DASQSI010000014.1:0-2159 GCA_035642415.1 Rubrobacteraceae bacterium | reverse complement strand
GTAGACGTGCATCACACTCCCCTCCCCGCACCGGTACTGCACGTTGTCGCCTGAATCGATGCCTACTGAGAGGCCGAGCTTCCCTTCGTAGAACTCTCTGGCTCTGTCCATGTCCGAAACCGCGACCGCCGCAGCTACCTTACCTTTTGGGGTTACACTGTACCCTGTCCTTACTTCAATTTGAAAGTGCTTCAAGTACTGCTGCCGTTACCTCGCCAGTGCCTGCATTGCCACCAAGATCTGGCGTACGGACCGAGGTTTCTCGAAGGACCCGCGCAATGGATTGGACGACGGCTGCTGCCGCTTCGGCGTGTCCCAAGTGCTCGAGCATCATGGCCCCCGACCAAGTCTGTCCTATGGGATCAGCGATGCCCTTGCCGGCTATATCGGGTGCGGAGCCGTGGACTGGCTCAAACATTGAGGGATAGTCCCCTTCAGGGTTGAGGTTCGCAGACGGCGCGATCCCGATGCTGCCTGCAACCGCTGCCCCGAGGTCGCTCAAGATGTCGCCAAAGAGGTTCGAAGCGACGACTACATCTAAGCTCGCAGGATCTAAAACGAACCGCGCAGCTAAAGCGTCTATGTGATACTGGATTGCCTCAACCTCCGGGTACTCAGGCGAAAGCTCGGCCAAGATCTCGTCCCAGAAAGGCATGGTATGGATGATGCCGTTGGACTTGGTGGCGGAGGCCAACCTACCTTGCCTTTCTTTGGCGAGCCCGAAGGCATATTGCATGATACGCTCCACGCCTCGGCGGGTGAAGATAGACTCCTGCACGGCCAACTCCTCGGGCGAGCCGCGGTAGATCCGACCGCCGATCTCCGAATACTCGCCCTCGTTGTTTTCTCGCACCACGAGGAAGTTAACGTCTTCAGACGATGCTCCCTCCAAGGGGCTCTTGATGCCCTCGAAGAGCTTCACCGGGCGTAGGTTCACGTACTGGCGGAAGGTGCGGCGAATCGGGATGAGCAGCCCCCAGAGCGAGACTTGATCCGGTACCCCTGGGTAGCCGATGGCTCCCAAGAAGATGGCGTCGTGCGCGCGCAAGCGCGCGAGGCCATCCTCAGGCATCATACCGCCGGTGTTCAAGAAGTGCTCGCATCCCCAATCGAACCACGACCACTCGAACTCAAAGCCCCCTATTTCGCCCGCGCGGTCCAGCACGCGAAGTGCTTCTGGGACAACCTCTTTTCCGATACCGTCACCTGGGATGACCGCGACAGAGTGTTTCAATAGTTGCCTCCCTAAGTCAATACGCAACCGCGGCTTCTATTTTCCCTATATACATCCCAAAGTACAAAACAACCTCAGCTGCGGTTCCGCGCTCTGCTGACCGGGGAAGGTGCCCAGCAGCTAAAATTAGCGAGGGCTTAAGAAAGGAGGCGGCAGTCCTGCTGCCTCCCTAGAGAAGAGGCCCATGGCTTTGCGCCCCCGCCTGACGACGGGCTTGCCTTGGCTTACTTATGCCGAAACCCAAAGCTGCGGTCTAGCTCGGATTTCCCTGCCTCAACGGGGAGACTCATTCCTCAGTCCTACCGCGCTAGCCGTCGCCTCCGGAAGCCCGCTGGTAGGTGAACGCGAGGTCGTCACGGTATCCCTGGTCGTCCTCGTTCAGTTGCCAGACGCCGGCGAGAGTCGAGCCGTCGTCGTTGAGCTTTGCGCTGCCGCGCTGAGCGAACCCCGGGGCATCGCGTTCCAGCGTCAGCTCCCTGCCGTCGAACCCGATCGCGTAGACCCGATGGACCCCGCGCGAGTCGAAGTAGTGCATCGAGAGCTTGTTCTCGCCCTCCATCACGCCGATCACGCAGAGCGAGTCGGGAAAGTCGGGGTGGTCGTTGACCGCACGCTGGATCAGGAACCGGCCACCTTCGAGCCACTCGTAGGTGGCCCGCCCGCGAACCACCGTGTCTTCGACCATCGGGTGGGTCATCTCGATCGTCCACTCGCCGATCAGCGCCTGGAACGGCTCCAGCTTCGCCTTGGGGTCGGCCTTATCCATACTGCATCTCCTTCGTTTGCGTTTTCGAGGGATATTGCCCTGTCGCTACCCGCGATCGGCGGCCCGCTCGTAGATCAGCACGAGCACGCCGTCGCCGACGACCTTCGACTCCTTCAGCCTCAGGTTGCGTCGCTCGGGCTTCTCCTCGAAGACCTTCTT
>DASQSI010000013.1:0-16902 GCA_035642415.1 Rubrobacteraceae bacterium | reverse complement strand
GGGGCCATGATTCTCGCCATCCGTAGCAGAGAGGGCAAGTTCGATACCACACCCTCGGCCCAGGACACGATCTTCCCTGGGGATACCCTCATCGTCCTCGGTGCTCGCGACCAGGTTGACCGTCTCGAAACCCTTATGGCCAGGAGAGACCCTATGGATGAAGGCTACTAAACCGGCGATGCGTTACCAAGCCTGCCGGTATGGTCCGGCAAGTCTTACCTCTTTTCGGGTGCAGCGTTCACCCCATACTCGAGACCATCTACGAGAGCCTGCCAGGAGGCTTCGATGATGTTCTCCCCGACGCCGACGGCTCCCCAGACGTGCTTGCCGTCTGTTGAGTCTATAAGGACGCGGGTCGTGGCGGCGGTCGCCCGGTGCTCGTCGAGGATGCGCACCTTGTAGTTCGAAAGGTGTATCTCCTTGAGCTCCGGGTAGTGGGGGCCGATTGCCTGCCGCAAGGCGCGGTCGAGAGCGTTCACTGGACCGTTGCCCTCGGCCGTCGAGATCACACGCTGCCCCTTCACGAGGAGCTTGACGGTGGCCTCGGTGTTGGTCTGGCCGTCTGCCTTTTTCTCAGAGATGATACGGAACGTCTCCAGCTCGAACAGAGGCTTCGTATCCCCGGTGGTGCGTCCTATGAGAAGGGCGAGCGAGGCATCGGCTGCCTCGTAGTGGTAACCCTCGTACTCACGCTGCTTTATCGCCGAGAGTATGGCCGCAATGTCTACCGCGTAGAGGCCTAGCTCCTCGGCTTTGGCGCGGATCGAATTCTTCCCCGAGAGCTCCCCAACCGGCGTGCGCCGCACGTTGCCTACCTGCTCGGGGGGCACGTGTTCGTAGGTTGCGGGATCCTTTAAGATGCCGTCCATATGCAACCCGCCCTTGTGGGCGAAGGCGCTATGGCCCACGTATGGCCTGTGGGAGTCGGGTGTCAGGTTCATCAGTTCCGAGACGTAGTTCGAGACTTCGGTGAGCCTCCTGAGACGCTCGTCGTCTAGTATCTTGAGGCCCATCTTTAGCTGCAGGTTGGCGATGGTGGTTACGAGGTCACAGTTGCCGCAGCGTTCACCCACACCGTTAACGGTCCCCTGCACGTGGGTAGCGCCGGCCTCGACTGCGGCCAGGGCGTTCGCTACCCCGCAGCCGGCGTCATTGTGGGTGTGGATACCGAGCTCCACTCCTGGGAACTCTCGAACGGTGCGTCCCACCACGGCCTTGAGCTCCGTTGGTAGCGTGCCGCCGTTGGTGTCGCAGAGGACGAGGGTGGTAGCACCCGCTTCGGCCGCGGTCCGCAGGACCGAAAGGGCGTACTCAGGATCGTCTCGGAAGCCGTCGAAGTAGTGCTCGGCGTCGAAGATCACCTCCTTTCCCGCCGCCTTGAGATACCCCACCGTGTCCCTCACGGAGGCAAGATTCTCCTCAATCGCTGCACGCAGCACCTTCTCGATGTGTAGCTTCCAGCTCTTGGCCACGATGCACGCCACGGGGGCGGAGAGGCGGGGGAGGAGGGTGACGGCCGGGTCGTCCTCGGCACTTCCCCCAGGACGCCTGGCGCGGGTGAAGGCGACAAGCCGGGCGTTCTCCAGTTCTGCCACGTCGAAGTTCTCGAAGAACTCGAGGTCTTTGGGGTTCGAGGTCGGGAAGCCGGCTTCGATATAGTTGAGGCCTAAGGTGTCGAGTTCGCGGGCTATACGGATCTTATCGTCCGTCGTCAAGCTTACACCTTCGCGCTGGGTTCCATCCCGCAGGGTAGTGTCGAAAAGTCTTATGCTCATGCGACTCCTTCTCCGGCTGCCGTCCATCTGCTTACAGCCCGAGTAACTTCTCCGGTGCTCTTATTACCACCAATATCCGGCGTTTTGAAACCAGCTTCCAGGGCGACCGAGACGCCCTGTTGCATGGCTCTAGCAACATCCGGGCGACCCAAAGCGTGACGAAACAACATCGCGGCAGAGAGGATGGCTGCGTAGGGGTTGGCCTCGCCGCTACCCGCTATGTCCGGGGCGGAGCCGTGCACGGGCTCGAAGATGCCGGGCGTACCAGGTAGGCCCAAGGAGGCCGAAGGGAGCATACCCATCGAGCCTGGGAGCATCGCCGCCTCGTCGGAGAGGATGTCTCCGAAGAGATTCTCGGTGAGGAGCACGTCGAACCGCTTTGGATCCCGGATCAGAAACATGGCGGCGGCGTCCACAAGCAAATGATCAAGCGCGACGCCTGGGTACTCGCCCGCCACGTCCTCGACGACCGACCGCCACAGACGGCTCGTGGCCAAAATGTTGGCCTTGTCTACCGACGTCACCCTTCCCCTGCGTCCCTCCGCCGCCTCGAACGCTACCCTCGCTACTCGTTCGACCTCCTGGCGAGTATAGACGCTCAGATCGCTTGCTCTCTCCTCGCTCTCTACCTTCTCTCCAAAATAAATGCCACCGGTCAATTCGCGGACGATCAGTACGTCGACTCCCTTGACGACCTCCTCTTTTAAGGGTGAGGCTGGAAGCAGAGCCGGTATTGCCTCTACCGGCCGTAGATTTGCAAACGCGCCAAGGGCTTTCCTGAGCTTCAAGAGCCCCGCTTCGGGGCGAAGCGGCCCCCGATCGAACTCCGGATGTCCGACCGCTCCGAGCAGCACGGCGTCCGAGGTTCGCGCCTTCTCTAGCGTCTCTTTGGAGACCGGCTCGCCTTCTTCCCGAATCGCCGCTCCCCCTATCTTCCGTTCCTCGTAGGAGAGCTCTATCCCGAAGTGCTTAGAGGCGACATCCATAACCGTCCGGGCGGCATCGACGACCTCCGGCCCGATGCCGTCGCCCGGGAGCAGCACGACGTGGAAGGAGTTTCGCATCCTATCTCCTAAGCGAGCCGCGGCGTACCTTCAGGCCGGAGACGTTTCCGGATTGGCGTCAGAATTTTCAGGGTGCGACCCACGTCGCCTTCACCCGGCCCGCCGTGTAAACGTTAACCGCCCGTACATAGGCCCGCGCCGCGGCTTCGACGACGTCTTGAGAGAGCCCGCGCCCGGCGTATTCCTGCCCCTCGAACTCTACCGAGACCCTGACCTCGCCTAGGGCGTCTTTGCCGCCCGTAACGGCGTCTATCCGGAAGTCCGTCAGGCGGCCTTTGATCCCAGTCGCCGCGTCGATCGCGCGGAAGACCGCATCGACCGGTCCCTCACCCTCGGCCTCCGCCTCGAACGTGCCGTGCTCGGAGTGCGAGATCGTAACCGCCGCCCGGCTCTGTCGGCCCGTAGCTGCTACCACCCGAAACGAGTCCAGGACGAACTTACCCTCGAACGAGCCGAGCTCGTCCGCCGCTATCGCCTCGAGGTCGGCGGCGGTGACAATTCTCTTGTGGTCGGCGATCTCCTTGAAGCGGGTGAACGCTCGCTTGAGGGTTTCGCCCTCCAAGATGTAGCCCAGCTCTTCAAGGGCATCCTTCAACGCGTGGCGCCCAGAATGCTTGCCGAGGAAGATGTTGGTGCCTTCGAGCCCGATGTCCTTGGGTGTCATGATCTCAAACGTGCGACGATCTTTTAGCACGCCGTCCTGGTGTATGCCGGACTCATGCAAGAAGGCGTTGCGGCCCACCACTGCCTTATTTGGCGGCACCTCGTAGCCGGTCATGTTCGAGACTAACCGTGACGTGTTAGCGAGTTGTCCGGTATTTACCCCGACCTCCACCTCGTAGTGGTCTTTACGGGTAATGAGTGCCATCACGACCTCCTCCAAAGAGGCATTTCCGGCCCGCTCCCCGAGCCCGTTCACCGCGACTTCGACCTGTCTTGCCCCAATCTGCACACCTGCTAAAGAGTTTGCCACCGCAAGCCCCAGGTCGTCGTGGCAATGCACCGAAAGCACCCGCTCGTTGAGTAGTGGCACCCTCTCCTGGAGCTCCCGCAAGAAAGCAGAGAACTCTACCGGGGTCGTGTAGCCCACCGTGTCGGCGATGTTGATGACGTCGGCGCCGGCGTCGACTGCCGCCGCGACGACCTCGGCGAGGTATCCGATCTCCGTCCTCGTGGCGTCCATTGGCGAGAACTCGACCTCGGGACAGAGGTCCTTGGCGAATGAGACTGCCTCTTCAGCAAGCCTGAGGATATCCTCCTTGTCCGAGCGCATCTGATACTCGATGTGTAGATCTGACGTGCCGACGAAGGTGTGGATGCGTGGCTTGTTCGACCACTTCACCGCTTCCCAGGCCCGCTCGATGTCTGCAGCGTGTATGCGGGCGAGACCGGCGATCGCCGGGCCCTTCACCTCGGCGGCGATGCGGCTCACCGATTCGAAATCTCCCTCGCTCGTGATCGGGAACCCCGCTTCTATGATATCCACCTTAAGGCGGGCGAGCTGGAAGGCTATCTCCAGCTTCTCTTCTACCGAAAGCGAAATCCCCGGCGACTGTTCGCCGTCTCTCAGAGTGGTATCGAAGATTTGTACGCGACGCATAATCTCTCATCTCCCTACTACGTTGAAAACTGGCTGAAAATGGGTGGCTCTCTGGTCCGGTGGCCGCGGACAGCCCGGCTAGAGGCCAGGGCTAATAATTCGCCCGGCGACCACCCTGGTTAGTCGTAGGGTAGGGGGAGGGACGCGCAAAATGTTAAGAGTTTGGCTCATGCAGAGTCTCAGTATCTCACCCGGCCGCCTTCTCCGCAACCTCGACGGCCACAGTCCAGTAGGCGTAATCTGGGTTTTCGCCGCGAGCAGCCTTGAAGTACAGCTCCTGCAAGCGTCCGGCGAGGGGTCCAATCTTCCTGTTCCCGACAGGCCGGCCGTCGACCTCGATGATAGGGGCGATCTGGAACCCTGTGCCTGTGAGAAACACCTCGTCCGCTGCGTACAGCTCCGTACGGTCCACGTCCCTTTGTGCCACCGGCATCCCGAGCTCTTTCTCTGCAAGCTCCATCACCGCATCGCGCGTGATGCCCTCCAATATATCCGCCGTGACCGGCGGCGTGAGGAGCCCCCCCTTGCGTGCGAGGAAGATGTTGGCGGCGCTCGCCTCGGAGACGTGTCCGTCTTGCGTGAGGAAGATGGCGTCGTCGTACCCCGCTCTCTGCGCCTCATCTACCGCGAGAGCCGTGTTTATGTACGAGCCCGTGAGCTTGCCACGGGCCGGGATGGCGCAATCCGGAGTGCGTCGCCAAGAGGAGACGCAGCACCTTAGACCCGTGAGCTCCACGTAATTGCCCATAGGGACGGTAAAGATCGAGAGTTGGTCGTCACCCAGTAGCTTCACCCCCACCGACGTCGTGGACTTGTAGGCCAAAGGCCTAATGTATGTGTCCGCCCGCGGCGCATTGCGACGGAGGATCTCCAGCGTGATCTCGCACAGCTCATCGATCGTGTGCGATAGCTCTATACGCAAGAACCTGCAAGACTTCTCGAACCGCTCATAGTGCTCTCGCATCTTCAGGACCTGCAATGTCCCTCGACTCTCGCTCCAGTACGCCCGTATTCCCTCGAAAGCTCCCGTACCATAGTTGAGGGCATGCGTCGCGGGTGACAACCGGATATCGCCCATCTTCACGAACTGCCCATCGTGATAAGCCCACTCCGCCTCCGATGCTGCAAACGCACGGCGGCTCATCGTGTCTCACCTCCTTGCGTGCTCCCCGCGGGTGCTTCGACTCCCTCGGCTGCCAGCGCCCTGAGCTCCGCTCCGATCCTCTCTACCGGAAGCTCCGCCTCGCGGCGGCGCATCGCGAGGAAGCTAGCTCCACCAGCCTGGTTCTCCAGTACCCATTCCTTGGCGAACTTGCCGCTCTGAATCTCTGCGAGTATCCCACGCATCCGCTCTTTGACGCCTTCGTCTATGAGCTTAGGTCCCGCGGTATAGTCGCCGTACTCGGCGGTGTTCGAGATCGAATACCGCATCTGCGCCAGGCCCCCCTCGTAGATGAGGTCGACGATCAGCTTGAGCTCGTTCACACACTCGTAGTACGCGAGCTCCGGCTGGTATCCCGCCTCGACCAGCGTGTCGAACCCGGCCTTCAAGAGCGCTGTGAGACCGCCACACAGGACCGTCTGCTCCCCGAAGAGGTCCGTCTCGGTCTCTTCGGCGAATGTGGTCTCGATGATCCCGGCACGCCCGCTCCCGATGCCTCTCGCGTAGGAGAGGATGAGATCTCGCGCTTCCCCCGAAGCGTCGTTCCCGACCGCGAAAAGCGCAGGCATCCCCTTGCCCTCGACGTAGAGGCGTCTGAGCACATGGCCGGGTCCCTTGGGCGCGACGAGCCCCAGGTCTACCTCGGGCGGAACCTCTATCTGATTGAAGTGGATGTTGAACCCGTGGGCGAAGAGCATGAGCATGCCTTCCGATAGGTTTGGCTCTACTTCGCTCCTGTACACCGCGGGCTGTTTCTCGTCCGGCAAGAGCATCATCACCATGTCAGCCCAGCGCACCGCGTCCGCAGTATTCATCACTCGAAGACCTTCCCCTTCGGCCTTCGGTCGGCTTACGCTGCCCTCGTAGAGCCCGACGGCGACCTCGCAGCCCGAATCCTTAAGGTTCAGGGCGTGAGCGTGGCCCTGGCTACCATAGCCCAGGACGGCGATCTTGCGCTGGGTGATTTCGTTTCCTATGTCCCCTTCGCGATATACCCGAGCCATCAAGCTCCTCCGTTCCCCGGCCGGGCCACCGGCCCGAGCCGCACAAGATCTTCTAAGCCGTCCCTCACCTCGATGAGCCACGCTTCCATCTTCTCCGGTTCCCCCGAGGCCACAAGCGTGTTCCCGTCTTCGTGAATCCTTATACCTGCACGCGCCGCAGATTCGTGCCAGGCATCGCTTTCCATCTTCAACAGCGCGACCTCCGTCGTTACATTTGCTGCTCCGATCTCTTCCACGTCCTCAAGCGCGGAGAGGAGCGCGGTGTATCGCTGGGCGTTTTCAGGTGGGCAGTCAAGCAGCATCGTCGCCCGCATCCCGTTCCCGTCTCTGCCGATTGTAAAGGAAGCAACTGGCATCCGCTTGTTCTGTAACGTCATGAGGAAGCGGTTTAGGGCCAGGATCCCGCCCTTCAAGCGGACTTCGATCGGGTTGAGGGTCGTGTCGGTAGGCACGTTCGGCGCTCTAGGCGCCATCTTCCTCGATCATCTCGTGTACACTCATGCCGCTCGGGATCATGGGGTACACGTTCGCCTCCGGGTCGATGTGGAAGTCCAGGATCACACATCCTGGCTGCCCCTGCGCCCATCTCACCGCCGCCTCGACGTCGTCGCCCTCGCGCACGGTCTTGCCGCCGAGCCCGTAAGAGGCGGCGAACTTCTCGTAGTCGGGCCCGGTAATGGGCGTCTCTGAGTAGCGGCGGTTGTGGAAGAACTGCTGCCACTGGCGCACCATGCCGAGGTAGCCATTGTTTAGGATGGCTACTTTGATGTTCAGGCCGAAGTCCCGGATGGTGGCGAGCTCCTGGATGTTCATCTGGATGCCACCGTCGCCAGCCACGACCCACACAGGTTCGTCCGGATACGCGAACGCAACACCCATCGCCGCCGGCAGGGCAAAGCCCATCGTGCCCAATCCTCCGCTGGTTATGTGGCTATTGTGCTTGGTGAACTTGAAGAACTGGGCCGCCCACATCTGGTGCTGGCCAACGTCGGTCACAAGCCGGACCTCCTCGCCGGCCGCGGCCTTGATGGCGTCCATGATCTGAATCGGACCGTACTTGTCACGCGCCTCGTCCTCGCTCCGCTTCTCTGGCTCCTGGCTCTTTGCGATCTCCTCGCGCCAGTCGGTGCGCCCGTCCCGATCCTCTAAGTCCTCGAAATGCCCGAGGATGGAACGCAGGGCGAGCTTGGCGTCCGCCGCAATGCCGACGGTAGGCTTGACGACCTTGCCGAGCTCAGAGGGGTCGACGTCTATATGCACGATCCTGGCGTTCGGGGCGAACTTGTTGACCGCACCCGTGATCCTGTCGTCGAATCGCATCCCGACCGCGAAGAGAAGGTCGGACTTGTCTATCGCCCGATTAACGCTCGCCGTCCCGTGCATCCCCGGCCACCCGATGTACAGCGGGTGATCATCCGGGAACGCGCTGATCCCCAGGAGCGTCGTGACGACTGGCACCCCGGTACGCTCGGCGAGCAACCTGAGCTCCATCTCCGCCCCCGAGAGGATGACCCCGTGCCCCGCCAGGATGAGTGGCCGCTTCGCTTTCCGCAAGAGCACCGCCGCGGCCTCCAGGGCTGGGCCTGTGACGGGCGGCGGCACCTCCCGGAGTCTTCGGTAGCCGTTGTCGTTACACGCGGCGAACTGCACGTCTTTGGGCACGTCCACCAGCACCGGTCCCGGACGCCCCGAGCGGGCGATCTCGAACGCCCGCCGCATCGTCGGGTAGAGTTCATCTGGGTCTTCGACGAGGAAAGAATGTTTGGTGAACGGCAAGGTCATACCCATGACGTTCGTCTCCTGGAAGGAGTCCTTGCCCATCGCCGGACGGCCGACCTGTCCCGTAATCGCCACGATCGGCACCGAGTCCATCTGCGCCGTCGCAAGCCCTGTGACGAGGTTCGTCGCTCCGGGCCCGCTCGTCGCCACGCATACCCCAACCCGTCCCTTGGCCCTGGCGTACCCGTCGGCTGCGTGGGCCGCAGCCTGTTCGTGGCGGACGAGGACGTGCTTTAGCGGGTAATCGGGTATCGCATCGTAGAACGGCATGATCGCACCTCCTGGGTATCCGAAGAGGTACTCAACCCCCTCGTCAAGAAGGGCCTCACACATCGCCTCGCTCCCGGTGCGCGGCCTGTATTCAATGTTAAAAGCGGTGTTCTCCACGATTTTCCCATCCTTCAGAGTACTGCGAGCTTAGAAAACCCTGGCCGAAAGGTGGGCACTGCCCACGTTTGCGGCTCTAGGCGGACCGGATAGCGCTGCCCCGGCCCGCCCGGCTAATTAGTCGCCGTTGGGCTACAAGGACAGCCTGCGTGGGTACTCGCGGGTGGATGGGGGGAGTAAGCAGGTGGGCAGCGTCGAGCTTTAGGCCCGAGATCTCTATCTGCCTGCCCTCTGAAACCCTGATCAAGAGTTTTCCTCGCTTACTCGCTTACAACGCTAAGGATAAGACGCTTTGTAACCATTTGTCAAGGTCTATCCCATAAAAACACCGCCAAGAACGCCTGGCCTCCCGGCACGAAGCCCAAGCGCGTAGTCTCTGGTGTTTCCGAGGAAGATTCCCGCGAGAGGCGTATGATGGCGCCTGGAGGTTTCATAGAACCTGTCGATCCTTGGCGTTGAGGAGCACTTGCCAACCAGCACGAAACCTCCTCCGGAAGAGTCGATGCAAATGATCTCTTTATCCTGCATCCCCGCCTCCGTGGCGATGCGTTCTACATCCTCTTGATCATAGAAGTAAACATTGCCCTTGCCGGCCAGCTTGTACTACAGGTGGCGGCCCGGTTCTCAGAGCGGAGAATTATCGTTGGTCTTGAGGGAGGTTACGTCACTCGTCCTTGTCTACGCCTCACTGGTGCTCGAGATGGGTGAGGCAGGCTTCTGTGGTGAGCCCTACGTAACCGCTCCTAACAACATCAAGCTTAAGCTCTTCGATCAAACCCTAGGTCTCCAAATTTGCCTCGTAAGGTACCATTGTTCAGTGGTACGAAGGTCAGTGCTCTTCCCGTAACCCTAAAAGAAAGGGTGCCAAGGGAGTCGAGGCTTGTAAAGGTGCCCACGCATCCGTCAGGTATCCCGCTCTGGCTCGTCGGAGGCAAACTTCACCGCCACGCCCGCCAGGATGAAGAAGAAGATGGTCGAGGGCGGGATGTACCAGTGCCACTCAAACACCGAAGAGATTAGGTACACGGCCACCGCTCCTGTAAGCCCCCCGAGCAACGCCTTCCGCTCTCCGCTCGCTCGCCACGTAGCCCGTGCCAAGTATCCGGCTAGGAGGGCGGCGAAGCCCGTAAGGGCAAGGAAGGCAATAATGCCGGTCTCCGTGCCCTGCTCCAGATAGAGGTTGTGGACTTGACGCACGCCCGTAAAATCAGGGCGGTTCTGTAGCCAAGTGTAGGAGAAAGTGCCGGCCCCAGTGCCCGTCAGAGGGTATTTCTTCCACTCGTCCCACGCAACCTGCCAGTACTTCATCCGCTCAGGTGAGGAGACAGAGGTAAACCGGGGGTTCACATGCTCTGGTTCCTCGGCCTTGCTGATGGAGGTACCCGCTGTCTCGCTTGAGCCCCTCTGCTCCCCGATCATCACGAACCCCAAAGCTCCCACGCACGCAAGCACCACGATCATCGTTGTCACGCCGAGTGAGCGGCGCAGGACCGGAGGCAGCTCGTAGCGCCCGACCAGGACGGCATACACGGCTTGCAACACAAACGCCGCCAAAACAGCGATTATGAGGTCAGTACGGAAAGCCACACCCTCGGCAGCCCTGAGGTCCTCCGCTCCTCCTCCCGTAAAAAGGGTTCCGAGATCCTGCACCCGAACCACGAGCCACGCAAGGGGACCACAGACGAGGAGCAGATTCGCGAACATCTGCAGCCTACTTCCGCCCACGACGAAGAGCGTCACTAGGCCCACTCCGAGCGCCAGAATACCGCCCCGGGAGAAAGTAAAGTAGAGGGTAACGCCGAAAATTAGGATCAACGCCGCATACAACCCCCGCGCAACGGGGTTCTTGAGCTGGGTCATGCGGCCGAGCCCAAGCACGATACCCATTCCCTGGAGTACCCCGACGGTGTTGGCATATTCCAGGGTAGAGGAGACAGTGAAGCCGTCGCTGGTATTGGCGTACTCGACCGGGTTCGTCTTCTGGAGCATACCGTACCCTGCGATTACCCCCACCATGAGGTTCATGGCGTCGATGAACGGCCCCACCAGCCGCCGCGAAGACAACGAGGACACCGCAAGGACGAAGGAGGCGAGGTACATCGAGGAGCGCAACAGCTCGCTGGCCGTCTCGGTTTGAGCGATGCTCCAGGTGAAAGACAGACCCTTCATGGCGACAAGCACCGCGAGAAGCCCCACGAGTACCCAGGCGATCCTCGGTGTATCCGCGAAATAATCGGCGATGAACAGAGAGATAAAGAACAGGCCCAGGATGGCCGCAGCGGCTGGCAGCCATCGCTCGGGACCGGCAAGTCCTCGGTCGATCATCCCGTAGAGGGTAAGAACCATGAGCGCCGTAAGGAGGAAGCTCTTGAAGATCGTAAGGTTGCGGCTCGCCGTGCGCCCCTTCTCCGGGGGGCTCTCCGAAAGGGGAGCTTCCTCGCCCTGACGGAGCACGGGTATCTCGCCCGTCTCGATGCGTCCTTTGGGCTCCCTCTTAAACATGGCCGTTTAGCACCACCCCGAAGAGGTTAATCTGCGCATCCAGCAGGCCGTCGATGAAGCCTCGGGCGGCGCCCTTCGGGGTGCGGGTCGCGTGCACGACGAGCAGGACGCCGTCGAAGGAACCCCAGAGGTTCGGGGCGAGGAGCACTTCGCTCGCCACCGGCGCGTCCAGTAGGACCACGTTACTCCTCTCTGCGTGTAAGGCTTGTACGGCTTCGACGAGCTTAGGAGACTTTACGAGGATCTGCGAGCCGGACAAGATGGGACCGGTCGGAATGACGTGCAGGTTCGGCACCGCTTCAAAGCCGTAGCTCTCAAGAGCGTTGCTGCTCTCCAAAGCGCTGGTAAGCCCGGTAAAGTTCGGCTTCCCAAAACAGGTGTGCAGATGTGGCCGGTCCAGGTTGCAATCTACGACGGTGACCTTCTCGCCCGCAGCCGCCAGCGCTGCCCCCAAGCCGAGGCAGACCGTGGTCCGTCCCACACCGCGCTCAGGACCAGTAACGACCACGCTTCTCATCGGCCGTCCTAAGGCGACGAGGTTCTGAGCCAGCGCGGCGAACGAACGTCTAACCTCGGAATCACCGGGTGCGAGGAGCCGACGTATCTGCGCGGCCTGCTCCTTGGTGGCAGTGTCTGGCGCGCCGTTCGCAATGTTCGTCTCCGGGTTCACCTCGTGTCCCCATCGTGGAAGGAAACGTCCTCCAACGGATCGGCCGGAGAGTAGGGGATCACGCCGAGCACCGGCGCCCGAAGCGTCAGCTCGGCGTCCTTGGAGCCCCTCCACCGTCGGGCACGGCTCTCAAGCACGAGGGCTCCTATCCCCCCGACGAGAAGTCCTGCGGTTCCGGCGGCGAGCGCGAGGAGGAACATGTTTGGACCAGAGGGTCGATCCGGTGGTTGGGCGGCGTCCCTAACCTCGACCATCATACCAACAACGCCGCCCGCGGGACGTCCTTGAAGTTTCTTGACGCGCTGGGCGAAGGTCTCTGCGTAGGCGTTCGCTGCTCGGGCCGCTTCCTCCGGCGTCGAGGCCGTAAAGCGAACCTTTGCCTCCTGGTTGTTCACCTGCTCCCACTCAAGACGCTCGTTGAAGTCGTTTGCTCCTGCCTCCCACCCCGCCCTACGGGCCGCTTCCTCGGTAAGACCACTCATCGCTGCTGAGTCCCGAAGCCGCGAGGGGTCCTCGTCGAAGTTTCCGACGGTGCCGCCCCCCCCGTCCGGACGCATCGAGAGCGTAGCCTCGGCTGTGTAGGCGGGCTCGCGAGCGAGACCATACAAAAGAGCAGCCGCGAGGAAAAGAAGCGCGCAGCTAATCACCAACGCCCGTCGCCCCCAGAGGAGGTGGCCCACCTCCGAGAGGGTGAGATCGTCGCGCTGCTCCCGCTGCCAGCCTTGCCAACGGTCTTGCTGCCGGCCCTGCGTCTCATCGCCGTGTTGTCTAGCGGATCGGAGCGTCAAGAACTGACTTCCGGTAGCTTTCTGGATCTTCGTCGAGCAGCGCAAGTATAGACGGTGCCTGCTCCGCAGAACTTTGCGAGAGTACCTCTCGCGCAGCGGCGATGTCCTGATACTCCCGACCTGCTTGGGAACTTCGCACGACCAAGGCGTCTGCTATGGAGAGGTCCAGCGACTCTATAAGAGCCTTCCTCTGAGTCTTCTGCTGCTCGTTCAGAGATCCAGATCCTAACTCCCTATCGGCCATCCGCTGCGCCGCCTTAAAGATACTGATGCCCTCCGTCGGGTAGCCGAGTCGCACCTGGATCTTGCCTAGAGTATAGAGGCCTTCTACAGGTATTCTACCGAGCTCTTGTAGATATTCGTACTGGGCTTTCGCTCCCTCGAGGTCTCCGGTGCTCAAAAGTGCTTCGGCAAGGCGCGAAACCAAGGTGGTGTCATGCGGGTTGTGCCTCAGGCCCTCCCGATAGCTCTCCGCTGCAGCTTTCGGGTCGGCCAACTGTTGTCTCTGAAGGTTTCCAAGCTCAACGTAGTTCTTGTAGTTGGCTGGGTCCCGCTGGATGGCCTCGCGAAGATCCTCGGCGGCAACCTCTGCTCGGCCCTGTCGCAACTCGAGATAGGCCATAGAGGTTGGGGGAGCCGGGTTGAAGGGGTCCAATAGAGCTGCCCGCTCGGCATCGATCCGAGCGCTAGGCAGGTCCCCGGCCTGCGCCAACCGCACCTGCTCCTTAAGGTAGTAGTTCGACATGTACAGCGAGATCGCGACCAATATCAGTGCCCCCGTCACGAGCCCGACCGAGATCTTGAAGGCTACCCTGGTCAAAACTCATTCACCGCGCTGAGAGGATATACACCAGATGAGGCAAACGCAAGCGGATAGAATCAAGATCTCCCTGCTCCGAACGCTTTGCCGGGGCGAACGATGAAGGGCGAACGATGAAACATAGTAGAGTTCGTGTATAGCTCAGATGAGCTTTTTGGCAGGAGGCGGAGTAGACGCTGATTTCTTCATGGTTTGTAGGGAACACCTCTGAGAATAGCTCTGTTTCGTAAGAAGCGGACGCAAACAGACCGGACCTCGGTATGCTCGTCTTCTTCCCGCACAATGAAAAACAGGTTTTTGCGCGGTAATGAGGAAGGCTAGAGAACGGGCTGCAAACTAGGTGCCGGAACTTCCCCTGGCGGCTCGACCTGGGCGCCGGATAGGTTCACGTCAAGCGCGCACGCCTTTGCCTGCACGCCATGTGCCTCGAAGGCTGTGTGCATCGCTATAGCTATCTCTTGAGCGTGCGCTTCCGGGGCAAAGGCGAGGACGGTCGGGCCCGATCCGGAGAGGCAGGCGCCATACGCCCCGCTCGAGTGGGCTGCGTCAATGACGTCTCGGAGCCCGGGGATGAGGTGTGAGCGGTAGGGTTGGTGCAGGCGGTCTTGCATCGCCACTCGGAGAAGTTTGTATTCACCCGTCGCCAGGGCGCCTAGTAAGAGCCCCGCGCGGCCGACGTTGAAGGACGCGTCTTTGTGCGGCACTTCCTCGGGGAGGGCACGCCTCGCGGCGGTAGTCGAGATGGCGAAGTTTGGAACGGCGACGACGGCCTTTAAATCCTTTGGCTCGAGGCGGACCGCGCTTATGCCCTCGGGGGTGAGGGTGCCGATGACGAGGCCTCCCAACAGGGCGGGAGCGGCGTTATCGGGGTGACCGTCGAGCTCGCACACCAGGTTCAAAAGGTCGGGCGCGGGCATGGAGCGTCCCAAAAGATCGTTGGCTGCAACGGCGCCGCCTACTAGGGCGGCGGCGCTTCCGCCTAGACCCCGCGCAGGGGGAATAGAATTCTCCTGGACGAGATGAAAGTGGGCATCATACTCACCCACGAGCTCGGCGACGAAGCGGGCTGCGCGATAGGCAGGATGCTCGGGGCCGCTGGGGATAAGTTCCGCTCCGGTGCCGCGAACCTCGACCAGTGGGTAAGGGGCGCGATCCAAGCTTATTCTCATGCTCAGGGATAGCGCGAGACCTACCGCGTCATAGCCCGGCCCCAGATTCGCAGAGGTAGCCGGAACGCGGACGCAGATCATCGCCTGATCACCGTGCGCCGCGCTCCATGCTCCCTACGAGCGCCTCGAAGGTTGCCGGAATAGGATCGGGGAGCTTGCTCCTTCCCAGGATCACGTCTGGGTCCTTGAGGCCGTGTCCGGTGAGGACACTAACCACGACACCCTCCGGCCCCCGTCCCTCCCGGGCAAGCTTCATGAGCCCGGCGATCCCGGCCGCGGAGGCCGGCTCGCAGAAGACGCCTTCTTCGCGGGCGAGTATACCTTGAGCGGCCAGAATCTCCTCGTCCGTTACGCTCTCTATAAAACCGCCGGACTCTCGTACGGCCTTAATGGCGCCCTCCCGGCTTGCGGGCGACCCTATGCGGATCGCGCTCGCCACCGTTTCGGGGCTCTCGAAGTCGTACCCGGCGACCAGGGGAGAGGCGCCCTCGGCTTGGAAGCCGAGCATCTTCGGCGTAGCGTCGGCGAGGCTCGCCTCGCGCCACTCCTTGAAGCCCTTCCAGTAGGCAGTGATGTTGCCCGCGTTGCCCACGGGCAGTGCGAGGGCGTCCGGTGGGCGTCCGAGGGTCTCACAGACCTCGAAGGAGGCCGTTTTCTGGCCCTCGATGCGGTCGGGGTTCACGGAGTTAACGAGGGCGACGTCACCGAGCTCGCTCGTCGCCTTCTTAGAGAGACGGAGGGCGGCATCGAAGTTGCCCTCTATCTGGATTATCTTTGCGCCGTGGGCGAGGACCTGGACGGCTTTGCCCAAAGCTATCTTGCCCGCCGGCACGACGACAAAACAGCTCATGCCCGCCCTTGCGGAGTAGGCGGCGGCCGCCGCCGCAGTGTTTCCGGTAGAAGCGCAGATGCAAGCACGGCTCCCTTCGGCGATGGCCCGACTCAATGCCACGGTCATGCCGCGGTCCTTGAAGGAGGCGGTCGGGTTTATGCCCTCGAACTTGAGATGGAGGCGGGCGCCGATCTTCTCGGAGAGGCGCGAGGCCTCGATGAGGGGGGTATCACCCTCGCCCAGCGTGACGATCGCGTGGTCCGGGATCTCCGGGAGCCAGCTGCGGTACCTCCTTATTACCCCTCGCCAAACATTTGCAGTTCTAACGCTCAAATAAAGTTGTGCCTTTCCTTGCGAGGTTGCCACTCACGGTTATCGTGAGTCATTGGCGTGGGGCCTGCTACGCTTAACCCAGGCACCTGAAAGCCCAGGCCTTGGATGGGTGATTGGCCCAGGACGGTATGAGGTGGTATCTCGCCTTCGATACATGGTAAGAAGCTATCACGAGGGTGACCACCATTGCAACATGGGGCGTTATTGAGCGTGCCGGCGAATAGGATTGCCTTCTTGAGTTTGCGCCTTCGCGTATAAATCCGCCAGACCGGTCCAGCGAGCACTACAGAGGTGCCAAGGGGTGGGAGGGTAGGGTTCTTTGCCACGAGAGCAGGGGAGAAGGGTGCAGCCGGGGGCGGGCCAGCGAAAATGGGTTCGTTTCGTAAAATGAACCGCAAGCTACATAAGAGCGGGTGATAAGAGGTTGATCGTAGCCGAAGACGCTACTGACAGGCCGTAAACCGGCGCCGGCGCCCTCCGCGAAGGATGCTGGGGTAGAAAAGTGCTGAGGGGAAGCATCAAGTAGCTTGGCGGCCTTTAGCGGCAGCGCACTCTCTTGCCACCGGTTACCCATCAAGAGTGTGCCGGCTTTGTAACGGTCGGCCTAGAGATGTTGGAAGTATTGAGTAGATACCCTCATACCGTCTGGTTGCACCTCCTTCAGAAGGGCGGCCTGGTATGGTAAGCGGCTTCCCCTTCTCGCGCACGCTGGCGCTGAACCGCAAGCTTGATAGCGCTAGTAAAGAGGTGAAATTTACTCACGTTTTGCGGGCGATGATCAGCACATAAGCGGCCAAGTCTTTCACTTCAAGCGCTCGTATCAACATTTCATAGGTGGCACTTAGCAGGAACAGGGGAACGAAAAAGTTGAAGTATGGCGACTGATAGTAGCTTATATGCATACCCACTATCTTGAAACCGTGCTTCTCGAGCACGGTTCTGATACCAGAGTAGTAACAATTATCGTAGAAAGCCGGGAATCCACAGATCCCCTTGTACTGGGGACGGAGAAAGTAC
>DASQSI010000012.1:0-5774 GCA_035642415.1 Rubrobacteraceae bacterium | reverse complement strand
ACAGAGAACGACGGTGAAGACTTACCGCTGGTTACGCGGCTCTCCCCAAACCCCTGGCCGACCTGCGCCAGGGCGGGGGCGGCGGCCACCACCACCATCGCTACCATAGCTCCCAACATCATCAACTTCTTCAACTTCATTACCTCCTTAGACGCTTGCCTAGAGTCTGTCTTAAAGTTCTTTAAGCTAGTATAAAGACTATTAACCTTAAGGGCAACCCGCATGCAGGCTTGGTGCCAGCCTGCCCTCTCTAGGAGGCCTCTTCTCGAAAACTCAAAGGGTGGGGCATAGAAGAGGACCGGGATTCTTTTAGGGGCGCTTTCGCCCTTCGCGTCCTTAGGGTTTAGTTTTGAGGGTAAAAGAGGCAATCGCTACATTACCAGGCTAGCATTCCCTCCTACATCAAAGAAGCCAGCCCGGTTCTTATATATTCGGGGTGGTACACCTACTTGCCACACACCAGGAACCTAGCCTGATACTTCAACAAACTATCGGGGACACTACGACAGGAGAAAGGCGTACCCTGTTCGCGGCCCTATGTAAAACCTAAAGCTTGGCTCCTAAGGCTCTTACTCTCCAACGTAGCTCAAACTCCACAGCCATATCTTTACGCACGGTAACCAAGCAAGGATCACAGATAAGACGTTCCTTTTTGCCTCTGGCGGCCACTCCCTTCAGCACCGTCCCCGCTGCTATTAATCCGTTTTATATGGCTCAATGGGAGCCCAGCTTCTCCTCGATGCCCTATTCACAGCTCCACGAGACTTTTAGCGGGCTGCTCCAGAGTCATATCTTCCTCTGTTTGTGGCTCCCAGCGTTTAACCTTGATGGCCCCTCAATGTCACCCAGAACCTACTTACGCGTATTGGTCGCTGGCAGCTACTTCGCTAAGGCGCTGCTTTGCATCCTCATATAGAGGTTTGCCGTGGCTAAAGACTACGGTGGAGAATTCTTCTCTCAACAGCTTTTCGGCTGAACGTTGGGCTTCTGCAGGGTCTGTGCAGAAGAACTTGCGTACCCCAACCCGAACCTTGAGCGGCATGCTGCCGAAAGCGTCGGCTGTAAACAGCACACCATGCTGATCGTTTATTAGCGAGGTGTGTCCTTGCGTATGCCCGGGAGTGGCTATTACCCGAAACCCAGCAAAGCTATCGCCCTCACGCAGGACACGATCGACCTGCACTGCAGGCAATTCTCGTCGCCGCGCAAAAAAGCGGAAGAGCGCGTTTGATGGGGGGTCTAGGGGGCGCTCGCCAGAGATGACTTGCGCTTCGTGCTCTGTAGCACCAACCTGTGCCTGAGTTGCCCACCATCGTACGGCTGGAAGCCCGCCTATATGATCTAAATGGTGGTGAGTCAGGTAGATATGCCTCAATTCGTCCGGCCCTGCTCCCAGCGCACTCAGTGCCTCCTGGATGCGCAATGCGCTACCGCGTACCCCAGCATCCACCAGCGTCCACCCGTCGCTATCGGTTAGCAGCAGGACCGAGATAGCGTTGGGAATCCCTATCGCATCGACACGGTACACTCCTGGTGCGATCTGCTCTGGTATCTTAGTAGCCATATGTTATTCCTCTTCCTCTAGCTTTCTGTGCCAGGACGACGCTCACTCCTCTGTATGATGGCACCAGACGAAGTCTTGTGCCTTGCGGGAAGAGCTTACGCCTGAGAGACTCCTACAGAGAAGGGTGCAGGGTGGTCTGTCCCGTTGCTGCTAACGAGCATGTTTCACATAGCAGCTACTGCTGTGTGAGCTACCACTGCTGCGACTGGGACCGGAGCAGGTTTGACACTAACCTACTACAACAACGTGTAACATAGAGCAACAGCCGAGGCGGAAGTTCCGCTTACTTTGATGGGTTTTGTAACTATCGCCGACGACCAGAAACACGCCGCCCGAGACTGAAAATCATGACGTCCCTAGTAGTCTGGTGGATGGTCTCACACTTCTTAGTGTTGGGGCGAGTGGTATATCTTCCACACAAACTGCTGACCTCCGAGGAGGACATATGATGAAAGTACGCAAGCTGGATCACGTAGCACTCTACATGGGCAACAGAAGCGCGGCCGCGGAGTTTTTGACTTCATACCTCGGGTTCCACGTAGTCGACCACACCAACCGCTATACCCTCGTAGGCGCCGGTGGCAAGCTCGGGAAGCTGACGCTCTTCGATGCTCCGGAGGGCACCACACGTTCTCCGGAAGTGATCCAACGCATAAACATCCGCGTTGCGGACCTCGAGGCTGCCTCCTCCCGGCTTCCGCAGGAGTCCAACGTTCGATGGCAAGACGGCGAGTATCTCTTCGACGGTCCGGAGGGTCTACCACTTGCGCTGGTTCCCGGAGCTGACGACTTCACGGACTACGACCTTGAGGGCATCCTTTTGCGCTCCGGCGACCCGGAAGCGGCCGCCCGTGAGTTCGTGAAGATGGGCTTTACTCCCGGGGAGAACGTCGCGACGGTGAAGGCCGGAGAGTACCGGCTGCGCCTTGTGTCTCCTGCTCCCACCGCACAGGCACAGGGAATGCTCTTTCACATAGGCTGCCTGGTGGACTCGGCGTGGTACCACCGTGAAGAGGCCGAAGAACTCGGACTCGAGATCCAAGATTTTGTTGAGGGTCCCAATACGCTGGCGGTCTTCGTCCAGGGTCCGGAAGGCGTGAGCGTGGAGTACGTTGAACACAAGGCTACCTTCTCGCTAACCTAAAATCGTCACGGTGCATATTATTGTCGTCGGTGGTGGGCTTGCCGGGCTGGTTGCCGCTCTCCAGGCAGCCGAGCTGGGCGCTCGGGTTACTCTTTTAGAGAAAAGCGACCGGCTCGGCGGCTCTTTCGTCTACTCCAGCGGCTACGTCTGGTCCTACAAAGACTTGAAGACCTTCCGGCAGCAGGTCCCGGGGGGCGACGTCACCCTGCAGAAGCTCATCCTGAAGCAACTGGAGCCGAGCCTTAGCTGGCTGGAAGATCACGGGGTTATCACACTAACGCGTGAGACGGGCAACCCGCTCACCCTCGGCGCGCGGTTCGACCCGGAGCAGACTGTGGCGCTCCTGGTGGATCGCATTGCCGTCGCCGGCGGGCGGCTACTATTAGACACAGCGTTAGATAGCCTAGTAGAAGATCCCCAAGGCCGCATCGGCGGGGTACGGGTGGTCGTCTCGGGCAAGGAGCAACGAACAGAGAGCTCGGACGCTGTGATCCTGGCCTCCGGCGGGTTCGCGGCTAGCCCGGAGCTTGTGAGACGCTATGTGATCCAGGGCCCAGGAAGTATGCGGCTCCGAGCACACCCGTGGAGCACCGGAGAGGGTTTTCTTGCCGCGTTGCGGGCGGGCGCCCTCGCGAGCGCAGGCCTCGACGAATTCTACGGCCGAAACTTGCCTGCTCCTCCCGCTCGCTTCTCCCCGGAGGAGTTCGTCGAGGTCTCTCAACTGTATGGCCGCTATGCTGTGGCGATCAACTGTAGCGGCGTGCGTTATGCCGATGAAGCTGCCGACTGGTCCGAGACAGGCCTCGTACAGGCTACCGCTCGCCAGCCGGGACTCCGCGCCTGGTATGTGCTGGACGGAGCAGGTCTTCGGGAGCGCATCCGGAATCGCACCGTTGAGGAGATGGTCAACGCAGCGCGGCGTGTCGGGGGAAGGGTCCTGCAAGCCGAGGGCCTAAGGGAGCTGGCGGAGAAGCTCGCAGACCAAAGCGTACCCCAGGAAAACGTCGTCCGCACCTTGAGCGAGTACAACGCTGCCGTCGCCAGTGGAAGGAGCGGCGAGCTCTCTCCCCCAAGAAGCAATCCTGCAGCGCTTGTGCAGATCCCGCCGCTTACGGCCGTGGAGGTCGCGCCGGCCATAACACACACCATAGGCGGGCTTGCCGTGGACACAAGCTGTCGCGTGTTGCGTCGGACGGATGGGCAACCTCTGCCCAGGTTGTACGCCGCCGGCGTCGAGGTGGGCGGGGTATCGGTGGGTGGATACACGAGTGGTCTCGCCACAGCCCTGGTCTTTGGTCGGGCAGCCGCGAGATCGGCGGTGGAAACTTCACGCAACCTTCATGTGGGTAACCGCCGCGGATTAGACGGTACCGTCTAAAATAGACCGAGGATCCTAAGCAAGATAATCAAAAGGATGAGACCCACTATTAGACCGATAAAGGGCATGTTTTACCTCCCAAAGAAGTCGCTTCTATTCGCTATGATCATTGGACGCAGAATCACCAACGACAGTTACACCTCTTAAAGGTGCTGATAGTAGTCGTGCTCATCGAGTACTATCCGGAAACTGTAGCGTATACATAAGTATATATTAATTTGCTCGACGAACACTCTTTTTCTATCGTATCCATCTACGGTAGGCTAGATAGAGCCATGACATCAAGTATCCGGGCCCGTAGGAAGGTCAGCAAAATTACACTAATATTAACAAGTCCTTAAGCTGATAGGGCTTCTGCATTTTGTCGCATGGGAGAAACGAGGAGTTGAACGTTCCGGGTTTTTCAAGGGCGCTTCTGAACCTCCGGGATCGAGTTTACCTGCTCAGCCTCCTTATTCCCTTTGTCGTCTATAGACTCGCCTTAAACGCCTTGGACCTCGCTTCGCTACCCGGCGGTCACAGCCTCGATCATGCCCTTGAGCTGGTACAGTCGGACACATTCTTCAGCCTCGGGTATGTCTTGCTCTGGATAGGGCTCTTCGCTGCGGTGAAGAAGGGGCCCCTGCGTTGGGTCGTAGTCTTTCTCTTCCACCTCGCGACGATACTGGTGCTGGTCGTGTTTACGTTTGCCCACCAGTACTCCCCGCAAAGTGGCACTACTCTAGAATACGGCACTTTTGCCGAGCGGATACCCAAGCTTACCGAGGTCTCGCCGATACTCCTTCAGGGTGCCCCACCGCTGACCCGGGTGCTTCTCACTGTGGCCCTCTTTTACATGGCCTTGGGCCCCTGGCTACTGACGCTTGCCCTCGTGTGGCGGCGAGGCTGGCAGAGAAGTTCCCCGGCCGAAACGACGGCTGAGGCCCCGTTTTTGAACCCTCTTGCACTGTGCCTCCTGGGGTTCGGCTTCGGCTCGCTCTCGGTGTTGATCAGCACCTCCGCCTTAGCTAAGGACCCTTTCGTCAACGTTATCACGACGGGAGTCGAAGAAGCGCCCACCGAGACGCAAGCCGAGGAAGCAACTACCAAGGAGGATAGCCTGGATGCTGGCGCGGCCATCAAGGCGGCAGCGCATGCTACTCTCGCGCGGACGCCCCAAACAGAGAAGCGCAACGTGGTCCTGGTCCATCTGGAGTCTACCCGCGCTCGGTCCGTAACTCCTTACAATGAGGAACTGAAGACCACGCCCTTCCTCGACGAGCTGGCTAAGCAGAGCCTTCTCGTCGAGCAGGCCCACGTGGGAAGTATCCCCAGGTCCAGTATGTCGAACGTTTCGGTCAACTGTGGGATCCAACCGCCCCCCCGACCAGGCCCGGATGAGCCGGGTAGCATGCCCGTCCCATGCCTCGCTGGCTTACTTAGGGACCAAGGGTACAGCAGCGCCTTCTTCTCTAGTAACGCCGACGAGTATGGGGATCTCGCAACAAAAAACTGGGGCTATGAGAAGGCCTTCGCCCCTCCTGGGCCAAGCGTGCCTTCTCAATACTGGGATACAAGCATGGACCCACAAAAGTACACGAAGCCAAGCCACTACGGCTACGAGGAAGACATCATGCTAGAGCCGAGCGAGAGGTGGCTCAAAGAGCATAAGGATGGGCCCTTTATAGCCGAGTACATGACGAATACAG
>DASQSI010000011.1:0-19978 GCA_035642415.1 Rubrobacteraceae bacterium | reverse complement strand
GGTTGGTTCAACGCCGAACCAGTCCTTCACTACCCAGCCGCTCGACGGTACCGGTTACGTTGCCGTGGGAGACCATCAACCGGCGGGTGACCCCACCCATACTCAGACTTTCGGGCGCGCCGTAGAGCGCGGCCATGACATGGAAACGTAGAAGGGTAACGTCGAAGTCGGCGTGCAGGCGGGAAGGTACGCGCTGCTCGACCATGCTGAGGAACGAGAGCGCGCGCCACCAGAGCCTAAAGGTGTCTTCGGTCGGTCGCGTGTCGTTCTCCGGCCCGGCGCTCGGGCCGCCGACGATTCCTCTCACCGCTACATCACCTCGCCGCCGGCGACGACTATCGCCTGGCCGGTGATCGCGCCCGCGTTTGAGCTCACCAGCCAGGCTACGGCTTCCGCCACCTCTTCTGGCGACACGAAACGACCTTGAGGGTTGCTCTCTAGCAGCTGGGCCCGCGCTTCGTTTTCGCTGGCGCCAGTCTTGTCAACGATGTTGGCGACGCTCTCGCTCAGGAGCTCTGTCTCGGTATAGCCGGGGCAGACCACGTTGACTGTCACGCCCTTCGGCGCGACCTCCAGCGCAAGCGAGCGGGTCATCCCGATCACGCCATGTTTGGCGGCGCAGTAGGCTGCCACGTAGGCGTAGCCCTTGAGGCCGGCGGTACTGGCGATGGAGACGATGCGGCCCCAGCCGCGCTCGACCATCCCCGGCAACACTGCGCGGCTCATCAGGAACGCCCCGGTCAGGTTCACCTCCAGCATGGCGTGCCAGGCGTCAGAAGTCGTACGCGCGAAGGGCGACGAGTCCGCCGCACCGGCATTGTTGATAAGGACGTCAACGGGCCCGAACCGCTCGGTCGCGGTCGTATGCCCCTCCTCCACCGCAGCCTCGTTGGTGACGTCGAACAGCACTGGTTGGGCCCCGTCCAGGCTGTCAGCGACCTCTCGGAGCGGCTCGGGGCGTCGCCCGACCACGGTGATCCGGGCATTCGCCTCGGACAGGCGGGCGGCTATGGCTGCGCCGATGCCGGTACCACCGCCGGTGATCAGAACGTGGTGGTCCCCGTCGAGGTGGAAAGCGCCATGCAAATCGCTCATCGTGGGGCCTCCCCGCTGCTAGATCTGTTGCACCATCTGGTCGGCACGCTCGACGAGACGTTCCAGCTGCGCTTTCCCGGCCAGGTACTGTTTGGGCCAGGGCACGCCGTCATAATGAAGCTCGGCCGCCCGGCGCAAGGTCCAGTAGGGATCGGAGAGGTGCGGACGGGCCAAGGCGCATAGATCGGCACGGCCGGCGGCGATGATGCTGTTGACGTGGTCGGCCTCAAAGATGTTGCCTACCGCCATCGTTGCGATGTCCAGCTCGTTACGGATGCGGTCGCTGAAGGGGGTCTGGAACATGCGTCCGTAGACGGGCTTGGCATCGGGACTGGTTTGCCCGGCGGAGACATCTATAAGGTCGGCGCCGGCCTCCCAGAAGGCACCCGCGATCTCGACCGCGTCGTCGGCATCGATACCGTCGTTTTCCATCCAGTCGGTCGCCGAGATGCGTACGGACATCGGCTTCTCCTCTGGCCACACCTCGCGCATGGCGCGGAACACCTTCAGCGGGTAGCAAAGCCGATTCTCGAGCGAGCCACCGTACTCGTCAGTGCGGTGGTTGAGGAGCGGCGTGATGAAGGCGGAGAGCAGGTAGCCGTGGGCGCAGTGCAGCTCGAGCATGTCGAAGCCGGCGCGATCGCCCATCTTTGTCGCTTCCACAAAGGCGGCTAGGATCTCGTCCATGTCGGTGGGGGTCATCTCGCGTGGCTCGTGGCTGTTTTCGCTCCACGGTATCGCAGACGGCCCTAGCAACTCCCAGTTGTCTTTCTCCAGCGGCTCGTCTTTGCCCTCCCATTCGACTTTGGTCGAGCCCTTACCGCCGGAATGGCCGAGCTGGAGGCCGATCTTGGCGCGGGTGTGCGCATGGACGAAATCGACGATACGCTTGAACGCCGTCTCGTGCTCAGGCTTGTACATGCCGCAGCAGCCCGGCGTAATGCGTCCTTCGGGCCTGACGCAGGTCATCTCGACGAAGAGCAAGCCGGCCCCGCCCTGGGCGCGTGCGCCCCAGTGGACCAGGTGAAAGTCGTTAGGAGTGCCATCCTCGGCGCTGTACATCGCCATCGGTGAGACCACCACCCGGTTCATAAGCTCCATGTCACGTAAGCGGAACGGCGTAAACATCGGCGGGATCGCCTCCTTCACCGGTCCCCCGCCGTAGGCGCGCCCGGCGAACCACCTCTCCATGTCCTCGAGCCAGTCCTTATCGCGTAGGCGCAGGTTCTCGTGGCTGACGCGCTGGCTGCGGGTCAACAGGCCATAATAGAACTGCATCGGCTCCTGCTTGATGTAGCGGGGGATATTCTCGAACCACTCGGTGCTATTGCGCGCCGTGCTCTGAAGCTGAAGCACCGCGGTACGCCGCTCTTCCTGGTAGTCCTCTAGCGCAGCCTGGAGATCCTCGTGCTCGTGTAGCTTCTCGGCAAGCCCTATCGCGTCCTCTAAAGCCAACTTCGTGCCCGAGCCGATGGAGAAGTGCGCGGTGTGGGCAGCGTCTCCCATCAGCACGACGTTGTCGCTGAACCAGTGCTCGTTGCCTATGCGCTGGAAGTTGAGCCACGGCGTCTTGCCGAGATGACGTTGGTCGTTGATCAGGGAGTGGCCGTCGAGGTAGGGCTCGAAGATATCCCCCATAAGCGCGACGCTCTCGTCGGGCCCGAGCTCGTCGAAGCCCAAGCCCTCCCAGGTCTCCGGAGAGCACTCGACTATGCAGGTGCTGGTGTCGTCGTCGAAGCGGTACGCGTGGATCCAGATCCAACCGGCCTTGGTCTCTTCAAACGCGAAGGTGAAAGCGTCGAAGACCTTGTGGGTGCCGAGCCAGACGAACTTGTTGGCCCGCACGTCGACGTCCGGCCGAAACTTTTCCTCGTAGAGTTGCCGTACCCGGCTGTTTATTCCATCGCTGGCAACGATGAGGTCCGCATCACGGAATTGGCTGAGGTTCTCAACCTCCCGCTCGAACTGTATGTTTACCCCGAGGTCGGTCGCTCTCTTCGCGAGGATGTCCAGCAGCTTCTTGCGGCCTATACCCACGAACCCATGGCCACCGGAGCGACCGATGCTTCCTCCAGAGACGAACACCTCGATGTCATCCCAGTGGGCGAAGTTGTTGGCGATCTGATCCGCGCTAAGCGGGTCGTTCTCGCGCAGATTCTCGAGCGTCTCATCCGAGAACACCACGCCCCAGCCGAACGTCACCCCAGCAGGGTTGCGCTCGACCACGGTGATTTCATGATCCGGATCGCGCAGCTTCATCGAGATGCCGGTATAAAGCCCTGCAGGCCCGCCACCGATGCATGCTACCTTCATGTACTTCCCTTTGCCCTCGTTCGTCGCTAGCACATTTCATTACCTGATTTACGTCAGGTTTAAACTATCTTGCTTGCAAGACGTGGATCGAGCACAGGGTGCAAGGGAACGGAGGGACCACTCGTCGCGCTGTGCCCGGAGAGTTATACGGCGAGCTCATCGACGTCGGGTGAGACGCTCGCAGCTGATCGCTTTCTTGGTTGCGCGGCCCGCTGCGTTGCTTTATGGTTCGGACTGGATTCTGGGAAGCGGGCGCAGAAAACGGGGAGAGGGAAGGTGGCGAGCCTCATTATTGCCGGCGGGCTGTTGCTCCGCCGTCATGCATGCGAGGGACGGACGCCACCAGCCATAAGCTACTTGGGGGAGGTGAGCGGTGCTAGTCTCCGAAGCCGTTGGGAAGGTGCTGGCAGACCGCGGGGTCGAGGCGTTTTTCGGGCTCGTTGGTAGCGGCAACTTCGCCGTCACGAACGCTTTGCACGCGGCAGGTGCCGCGTTCTACTCCTCCCGGCACGAGGGCGGAGCGGTCACGATGGCCGATGGCTACGCGCGAGCGTGCGGCAGAGTAGGCGTCGTGAGCGTTCACCAGGGCCCGGGCTTTACGAACATACTCACAGGGCTTACGGAGGCCGCGAAGGCCCGCACGCCGCTGCTCGTGTTAGCTGCTGACGTGCCGGCCGCAACGCTTTGGTCGAACTTCAAGATCGATCAGGCAACCCTGGCGGCCCATGCCGGCGCTATCACCGAGCGCGTCCGCGAGGCGCAGACCGCTGCCGCAGACGCCGCGCGGGCGCTCAGACGCGCGCGGGTCGAACGGCGCCCCATCGTCCTGAACGTCCCAATCGACATAGTCGAACAGCACTGCCACGATGGCTCGCCGACCGCCCCGTACTGGCCGCCGCTAGAGCCACCAACTCCATCGAAGAGCTCCGTTACCGAGGTCGCGGACCTGCTCTCTTCCTCGAGCCAGCCAGCCATCCTCGCGGGGCGTGGTGCCGCCCTCGCCGGGGCACGCGAGGCGCTCGAGGCCCTGGGGGACCGGGTGGGCGCGGTACTGGCGACAAGCGCGATGGGTCACGGGCTCTTTGGCCGCAACCCATACTCGATAGGAATAGCCGGCGGCTTCTCCTCGTCGCTCGCTGTAGAGTTGCTGGGGAGGGCAGATGTAGTTCTCGCCTTCGGCGCGTCGCTGAACCACTGGACTGTGCGCCACGGTGGGCTCTTCTCGCCCGAAGCGCAGGTGGTGCAGGTGGATCTAGAAGAAGAGGCGATCGGCCGGCTTCACCGCGTTGACGTCGGCGTTGTCGGAGACGCGGCAGGTGCCGCTTGGGCCATCGTCGAGGAGCTCGAAAGGCGGGGTGTACACCGGAAGGGGTTCCGTTGTGACAGGCTCGAGCACGAGATCTCCGCGGGTCGCGCTCGCGACGAGCCCTACGAGGATCTCGGTACAACCGATTATATAGACCCGCGCACCCTCAGCGTCGCGCTCGACGACCTACTGCCACCAGAACGTACCGTCTGTACGGACTCTGGACACTTCTTGGGCTACCCGTCGATGTACCTTGAGGTGCCCGACCCCAGAGGTTTCGTCTTCCCCAACGCCTTCCAGTCGGTGGGGCTGGGGCTCGCCAGCGGGATCGGGGCCGCGGTCGCGCGTCCCGACCGGCTCGCCGTCGCAGCCATAGGCGACGGCGGCGCTTTGATGGCTTTGGGGGAGCTGGAGACGGCCGCCCGCTATCGCCTGCCGATACTCGTCGTCATCTACAACGACGCGGCCTACGGCGCGGAGGTGCACCACTTTGGCCCGATGGGGCGCCCGGTGGAGCTCGCACGCTTCCCCGATACCGACTTCGCCGCCCTCGCGCGGGCGGCGAGAGCCGAGGGCATCACGGTCCGCCATAAAGGGGACCTGACGCCGGTCCAGGACTGGTTAGATCGACGAGAACGCCCGCTGGTAATCGATGCCAAGGTCAACCCGCAGGTACGAGCCGAGTGGCTCGAGGAGGCGTTCCGCGCCCATTGAAAGGAGGCACCAGGAGATGATGTCACAAAATTCGGTTACGTCACTGGTCGAGGCGCTCGGTAGCGGCGTCGTCGAGATCGTGGACCTGACCCAGCCGCTGAACGAGTTCACGCCGGTTATTCAGCTGCCCGAAGAGTTCGCCCAAACACCGAGGTTGAAACGGCACGAGATTAGCCGCTACGACGAGCGCGGGCCTGCATGGGCTTGGTACTGTCTCGAGATCGGCGAGCACACCGGCACACACTTTGACGCGCCTATTCACTGGATCAGCGGCCGCGGGAGCATAGACGTCTCGCAGGTGCCGCCCCGTCACCTCGTCGCGCCGGCGGTCGTGATCGACAGATCCGCCGAGAGTGCCGAGAACCCCGATTATCTACTCACCGTCGAGGACTTGCGCGCGTTCGAAGACGAGCACGGACCGTTGCCCAAAGGCGGTTGGTTGCTGCTGCACACGGGGTGGGACGCACGGGCCCAAGATGCCGAGGCCTTCCTCAACGCTGACGAATCCGGCAACCCCCACTCGCCCGGCTTCGACGTCGAGTGCGCCCGTTGGATCGCCGAGGATAGCCCACTTGTGGGCGTCGGGGTAGAGACCGTCGGCATCGACGCGGGCGGGGCGGCCGAGTTCGACCCGCCGTTCCCGGCGCACTACTATCTCATGGGCGCGGGGAAGTACGGCGTTACGCAGCTCGCGAACCTGGGCGCGCTGCCGCGGACCGGTGCTTTGCTCATCGTCACGCCGCTGAAGCTCACCGGCGGAACCGGAAGCCCCGTGCGGGCGCTCGCGCTCGTGCCGCAGGGGTAGCCCCGCGGCGTCTATAGCGCTGTTGAGCGTACACCCACCGTTGTGGGCGATCTACGTCCTCGTCGCCCTGGCCGGCGGCGGGTCCGTCGAAACGACTATAATCGTCAACGCTTACACCGCCAGATACTACCCTGCAAACTGTCGGGCGACCGCACTCGGCTGGTCGCTGGCTTTCGGGAGGCTGGGTGCCATCCTTGGCCCTCTGTACGGGGGTACGTCATAGCTTCCACGGCTTCCCAGCTCGGGTTTGAGTGGAATTTCTACGCGTTCGCGATACCCACCTTGCTCGGGACACTGGTAGTCCTGCTCGTGCCACGCTCGCCGGTCGTCGAGCGCGAACCTTTGCCATCCGAGGCCGGCGGCGCAGCCCCGGCTTCCTGACGATCCCTGCCCGGCACTCCGAGCTTCAGTACGATAGGGTCTTACCACAGGACAGCGTCTCGTTATCGCTCAGGATTGAACTTCCATCTGCTCGAGAATAGCGGAGCAGAGAGGGCTGCTCGCGTCGAGGAGACCGTCTATGGCCGAGAAGTGATCCTTGCCGAGCTGTGGCAGGTATTCCCCTCGAAGACCCCTCGACCTCCAGGCGGCCAGGAAGTCGTCCGACTGGCGGCGCAGCTCCGACGTCTCTTCGTCCCCATAGGTCACGAGCAGCGGCGGCGCAACGTCGGGGATCCGGAGTATCGGGCTGTTACGCAAGATCTGATCCCAGGTCAGCTGTAGTTTGGGTTGCAGGTAGGTGTAAGGAAACGGCCTGAGGTCGAAGAGGCCGCTGATCGGGCAGCCGCCCTTGACGGTATCGACCGGCAACCCATAGTCGGTCTCCCAGCTGGTCAGCGCGAGCATCGCCGTCAGGTGGCCCCCCGCCGAGTGGCCGGAGACGTAGATCCGCTCGCGGTCACCGCCGAAGGTAAGAGCGTTCTCGTAGAGCCAGGCGATGGCCGCCCTGCTCTGGCGCACGATCTCCTCGAGGGTTACTTTGGGGCACAAAGCGTAATTGGTTACGACGGTAGTAACCCCTGCGGAGACTGGACCCTCGGCAACGAAGCTAAAGTCCTTGCTGCCAAAGGTGTGCCAGTACCCACCGTGGAAAAAGACCAGAATTGGAGTCTCAGGCTTCCCGGCGGGGAAGACGTCCAGGCACTCGGCCAGGGTCGGCCCATATGGGACGTCGAGGTGGCACTCGAGCCGCTCGCGGGTCTCTCTGCTCTGCTCCTCATAGAACTCCTTGTAGCGCGGGAACTCGGGCACAGCCTCTCGCAGATTGTATTGGGCGTCCAACTCCTCTTGGGTTGAGAAATCGCGGTAGAGCACCGTACCTCCTACGCCGCCGGGCCCGTCCCGGGCTCTCCTTGAAGGAGTGAAGGTGCTTCTGGAGACCTCGGGATTGGTCGAAGGCCGGGCATTGCCGCGATCGTACTCGTTTCGTTATCGCTCATCAACCCGTAAGTTCCTCGGACGTCCCGGTTCTCGGCGTTCGAAGTACGAGCCTTTCACGACCTCGGTCCTAAAAAATAAGGAGGTACCCGTAGCGACCTCACTAGAACGTCTATATCTGAACAGACAAGGTAGTCGAGCTAATGCCTGATACTACTAGCAGCCATTGAGGGTATGTGAATAGCCGCATGATACGCTTAGGTTATGCAGCGCAAAACCTGACGATACCGGCCACTACTAACCGGACATTGCGCTTGGCGAGTTTACACAATATCGAAAAGGTATGCAGGCTGATTCGCGAGAACCTTGCGGCTCTCGAAACTATTCTGCGATGGAACGATGAGCACGAGTTTAAGCTCTTTCGCATAGACCTCATCGGCAGTCCCGACTCAGTGCTAGTTCTGCATATAGGCGGAAGCTTTGGAGACAAGCTTGTAACCACCACGCGCTTTGTGGAGACAATGGGTTTAGAAGAGAACGTACTTAAGTATCTTGCGCTGGAGAACGACGAGCGCATTTGGCACGTCGCCGACGTCGTAAAGGTTGCTCAAGCCCTGGGTATCGCGGCCATCACCGACGCCCTACACCACCGCTTGAACCCCGGCGGGCATCATTCTCGAAGATGCCTTTAACCTCTCTCTACCGGCGTGGAAGAATCGAGGGGCGCCTTCTAAGAGCTCCACCTCTCCAGTCAAGACCCTGAGAAGCGAGCTGGTGCTCACGCCTACTATGTGGACTTTGCGAATTGACAGGTACTGATGGATGCCCTCGGGAACAGAGAAGCCGACGTGATGATCGAGACCAAGGGCAAAGAACAAGCACTCGTGCCTCTGAGCATAAGACAGCATCAGATACCGGAAGTTGACGACGATTTCGACAGCAACCTACGCGAGTAGCCGAAGACATAAGCGAACAGCCTTAGCGCAAATTCCAGGTGTCTAAGCAGCCTCGCGAATCTAAGCGAACGGCAGCGGGCGTATGACAGCTCACTCCTTATAAGAGCGGGTCAGGAAGGTTTGAATTCGCTTGCCAGCTCTTTACTCATGCTTGTTTGTAGGCAGAGAGGAAGCAATGTTGGAAGCCGGTGAGTAACGAGTTAGGCTACTGTGACCAATGGCTACACATAAGAATTTCGTTAGTGTTTTGTTCACTCGCGAAGCAGGAAACAGCTAAGCGTGTAGCTTCAGAAGTAGTATGCCACTTTATTGCAACCGACGGTGCGAGCGTCTAGCGAAGTTGCTGGCAATAGACATCGTAACGCTATCCTCTATCCGCGCGGCACCGACACCTGTAGCGAGGAACATGGCAAAACCTGCTACCTCCGCAGCCAAGGTACCAAGAACGGCACCTCTCGTCGGTACTGCTCGAAAGGTTCACCGTACGCTGCCCTAAGCCGGCGCTCTTCGTGCAGCGACCCCAGCACCACATAAAGTGCTATCAGCGTCGCGAGCGTTACCCGGTTTACCGTCATGCGTGGGAAGAACAAGAATACCCCCAACGCTCCCAGGTTGCTCGGGTGGCGAGTGAAGCGAAACACCCAGTTTGCCCTTAGCTTGCCGTCGGCACCGAGCGGCGGTCCTTGTGCCTCCGGTTCGGGGCCCGGATCGAGCCCGGCCAGGGTACCTCGTAGCTGAGAAAATCCCGCAAAATCTAGAACCCCGATCACCCGCACCGCGGAGAGCAGCACTCCCAAAGACGCGAATTGCCCAATCCGAAAGAACCAAGACCAGGGCCAACCAACTTCGTATATCTTTCGGTCCGGAAGGCGCAAGAACCATTGTACCGCCCACGCCAAGCAAAGCACCGACTGGGCATTGTAGGCGATGCGGTAAAGGCCGTTCCGGTAACGGGCCCCAGCGATCCGACGCGCCAGATCCTTGCTAGACTTCGAAGCGAGCAGGCTGTGGATCGCGGCCAACACCGTAAAGACCTTCAAGATGCGCCCTACGCTACCACCGCTCACCGCCACTCCTCCAACAGGTGCAGACCATGGCCATCATATCTTCCCAATCAGGCACATCTTAAGCAGTTTTCTGATTTTCGGGACGCGGAAGCGCAGGTCGTGGTGTCTCTATCATCACGATGTATAAAGATATATCGTGATATACTTCATGACTCCAAATCGACAGGAACTGACGATGACCGAGGAGGTAAGGACAATGTTCGGAGCGGGTAAGAAAGGCTTCTTTGGATGGGGTCCTGGGCGGGGTTTCGGCCCGAGACGGAGGCGCATGTTTGAGAAGGGAGATCTCAAGTACGTGATCTTGGATCTACTTGAAGACAGGCCCTCCCATGGCTACGAGGTGATAAGGGCCTTGGAGGAACGCTTTCGCGGGTTCTATTCCCCTAGCCCGGGCTCGGTATACCCCACACTCCAACTGCTCGAGGACCTAGGCTACGTCACGGCCACGCAGCAAGATGGCAAAAAGGTCTATACGATCGCTGAGGAGGGACAACAGTTCCTTGAAGAGCACCGACAATCCGTCGAGGACATCTGGGGACGAGTGAGGGGAGGATGGGACCCCGAGGTTATGGAAGAGATGCACGAGATAAGACATGAATTGAAAGATCTCTCCCGGATGTTCGGGCGCAAGATGCAGGCTGGAAGGGTGGACCGGAACAAGCTTCGCCGCATCCGCGAGGTGATCGTGAAGAGCGTTCGGGACATCGAGGACATTCTCGAAGAGCGGGATGATACCGAAGGCACCCGCGCCTAGAGCGTGTTATGGCCCTGCGGTCTGTGTGCAGCAACCATGCAGCAACCCGAGCGAATATCCTGAAATGTTGGGAAAACCGTTGCGCAGACAATATCTATATGCAGTCGCGCACCGGCCTGCCCACATAGACGTGCTTCCTGAGCTTGTCGAGTTTCGCCACGACGTTCTTAGTGCGTTTAAACAAAACCCTTATCGGTTATGCTGAGCCCATGCCAAAACACTACTAACAGATGAACTGTGGGCGGTCGTAGAACCGCTCTTGCCGAAAGAGCGACCCAAGCCGAAGGGGGGTCGCACTCGCGTGGGCGATCGAGCCACACTCACAGGCAAATCGTTCGTACTCAAGACAGGCATACCTTGGAGATGCTCCCTAAGGAGATGGGCTGCGGGTCCGGGATGACCTGCTGGCGTCGTCTTAAGGAGTGGCACGAAGCTTGGGGTTTGGAGAAGGCTTCACCGGGTGCTGCTCGGCCGCTTGGGTAAGGCGGACCACATCGACTGGTTTAGGACCTCGCTCTTTGGCATGTCCCGCGTTCGACAACGTCCACTATTTTCCTGAATAAGTTTTCTGAGGGTAAGTGTCCGTCCCTTCACATGGGACATGGACCAGTTTCACTGCAAGGTGCTGTAGAGGACAGTTTCAGTTGCTATAAGTGCTGAGGCCTCCTCGTGCGTAAGGGGCTTAGCGAAATAGTAGCCCTGAGCTAGGTCACATTCCAGCTTTCGCAGCTGCGAGAGCTGCTCGGCGGTTTCTACCCCTTCAGCAACCACCTTCAGTCCCAGGGCTCGCGCGAGCATAACCGTCGCTGTAGTAATAGACTTAGCTTTAGGATCTTCCCTAAGCCCCTTAATAAACGATTTATCGATCTTTAGAGTGTCGATCGGCAAGCGATTGAGGTGAAATAGCGACGAATAACCGCTACCAAAGTCGTCTATCGCCAGCCGTACACCCAAGCCCTTTATCTCCTCGAGCTTCGTAAAAACAGCTTCTTCATTGCTCATTATGGCGCTCTCGGTAATCTCCAGCTCCAGACCGTTCGGATCCACTCTAGAATCTTGTAAGGCTTGAGCAATCTCCTGCGTCAGCCCGGGGTGCTGGAGCTCCCTTGCTGAGAGATTCATGCTCACTATTAGCGGTGAGTTACGGAAATATTGTTCCTGCCAGAGGCGGGCTTGACGGCAGACCTCCTTAATTACCCACTGCCCGATAGGTACGATAAGCCCACTCTCCTCAGCAAGTGGGATAAATTCGGCGGGCGATAGTAGGCCACGCTCGGAGTGCTTCCAGCGTAAAAGGGCTTCTACTCCGACGACTTTACTGGTCACCAGCTCGATTATGGGCTGGTAGCGGATCACAAATTCTCCGCGCTCCGTCGCTCGTCGAAGGCCATTTGTCAGCCTGAGGTGCTCCAGAGAGCGTACGTCCATGCTTGGCTTGAACACCTCATAGCTAGCCTTGCCCAACTTCTTAGCCCTGTACATCGCGATGTCTGCCTGGCGCAGCAGGTCCTCCGGAGAATCCTGCCAGAAGATACTCGAGGCTATGCCGATGCTGGCCGTAACGAACACTTCTTGGTCTCCCACAAAAAAGGACGATTGTAATTCTTTGATGATCTGCTTCGCGACATAGGTTGCGCTGCCCACTCCCATAACAGCGTCCTCGAGTAGGATGGCAAATTCGTCCCCACCGAAACGGGCGAGGGTGTCTTGCGAACGCACGCAGGCTTTGAGGCGAGCGGCAACTTTGAGCAGCAGCTGGTCTCCTACAGTATGTCCTAAACTGTCGTTTACGAGTTTGAAATTGTCAAGATCTAGGAAGAGTACCTGGACCCTGGCTCCTTGTCCCTTGCTTCGCACCAGGGCTTGTTTGAGACGGTCTAGGAACACGGTTCGGTTCGGCAAATTGGTTAAGGAATCCTCGAAGGCCTGACGTTTCAGCTGCTCCTCCAAAGCCTTATGCTCGGTGATATCTTGAACAGTTCCGACCACCCTGACTGGCCTGACGGCAAGCTGTCCTAGGCGCCAGCTAGGCGTGCAAAGCATGTGGTTAAGAAATCGTTTGCTTTCACCATCTAGCCGGTCGATGTAGCCTTCGGCCGGTATTTGGGTGTCAAAAATGAACTGCAGCCGATGCTGAACGACGCGTACTTCGCCATCCGGCCGGACTATACGGTGCTCCAGGGAAACCGGCCTACCTCCCAACGCTTCCTCGCCTATGGCTTCGAGGAGTTCTCTGTCATCGGAATGAACTCGTTTAAAGTAGTCTTCGAACGTTCCAAACACCTGCTTGTCTACGCCGAAGATGCGATAGATCTCGTCGGACCAACGCAACCTACCATGTACCAAGTCGTAATCCCAGTGGCCCAGATTAGCTATCCGCTGCGCCTCGATGAGGCTATCTTTGCTCTCGCGCAAAGCCTCCTCGGCTTGCCTGTGCTCGCTGAGGAGCGCAGCTTTGATCTGCTTCTGCTCCAGGAGCATCGTGTCGCGAACTTGCTCGAAAAAACCTACTGCAATCTCGGCAAGCAGCATCGCCAATCGAGGCTGCAGCGCAATGACTTGATCATCCGGAAGATCCTCGACGAGCTGGCGTGCCAGCACCTCCTGCACCCTGCCTAGCGTGTCAGAGCTTAGATAGTGCATGCTTGCCATCGCCGAGCCAATCGCTCGCGCTTTGCGGCGCTCGAATGGTTCCGAGAGCAACACAGCGATGACCTGATCCGTAAATTCGCCAAGCTGCCGACGCATTGTCGTGGAGGTGAAAGACGTAAAATCGGTGTGCGCAACGGCCTTGTGCCAACTGTTGACGATCACATCGCGACGCCTTCGTAATAAGTGGGTAAGTCGGCGTTGTTCCAACGTATCCAAGGATTGTAGGGTAGCCCTTTCTCTAGGGTTGTGGGTTGTGATAGCCATCTAGCAAGTAGTCGTATATGCGAGCTGCACTCGGCTTGTCATGCGGGAAGTTCGGAGACGGCTGCGTATTTATACTTATGGATACTCATGGCTGGTCATGGCTGGCCCTTCTCTCGTAGCCGCTTGCTTTACCGCTGCTTTACTGCTTTGCGCGGGCCCGTCCCTTTTGACCGCCGTTGTCACTTCAGCTTCGATATCGGCACGGAGTATGTGGTTCAATTCGCGTCGCATTTCCATATTCAATTCAGAAAACGGATCCATTTCATCTGTCCGAGCGTTTTGTAGCTCAGCAATAGCGTTAGCTAGGAGATCGTCTAGCTCGAGGGCAGTCAATGTCGCGTGTCTATATCTTTCGTGCAAGCGCAGAGTTCCTTGAAGCGTGGCGGCCACGCCAGTAAGTGCCGTTGCAACAACGGCTAGGACTTGGAGCGCGGTGCTACTATCAGGTATCGTCTGGTATGTCACTAGTATAGGAGCAACAACACTGAGAAAGGCGATTATTCCTAGCAGCACAAAATGGGCAAGGCGATTTCGTCGGGCCCTTCTGCGTTGCGAAACCGCTTCTCTTTTTATTTGCTTTATAGTGCTCCCCAACTCCCTTGCTGAGGCACGCCACAACTCTCCTGCCGGTATGTCCGATAACTCTTCTGCTAACTTATCTGCTTCTGGGGGTTTTTCAGCCATATTCAACAACTCCCTTCCTGAAAAATCTCAAACACACAAGATATTGTGATTCGCGATTTTTCACCCTGTCATATCACCCGATGGTTACTCTAAGAGCTGCGTCTAGTATAGCGCAAAGATCGCGGGCTTATTCCCCGGCACCGTTGACACGCCCCTATCCCACCCGCAACCTTATGCGCAAGTGGTATGCACTAGGTGCCCGAAACCTATAACCTCAGACTACCAACAGAGAAGGTCGCACATTCGAGTCCTGTCGAGCGCGCTCCGTGTGCAGCAACCCAGGCTAATAACCTGAAAGCGGGAGAAAAGTAGCATTCGAAAAATATCATGATTTGCAGGTATTTTGCAAGCTCTAGAAACCTCTGGGAAACTATCGTGCCGCCTTTGCACGGCGGAGGTCAGAGAATCGGGCATCTTCTCGTGTCCGCTCTTCTAAACAGCTGCTGGTTTGCAGGTAAAACTTCTATTTTGGTCCTATGTATATATGTAAAAGCGTAATGCTATTTGGGAAACTCCCTTTATCGTCTTACCCATCCTTTATGGCACCGGGCCGAAACTATCGTTTGTGACGCTCAGAAGAGTACAAAGGGGTATTTCAACCGACTCAGGTCTTCTAGGAACCTGCCAACCCGCCTCCTTCTGGGGAGCTTGCTCTCCTACACCCAAGGCGCTAGCACGAAGTCGTAATTCAGCGTGTAGAAAGGTTTATCCATTTCGGTACCATCTGGCGCGGTGCCTGACTCGTGGCGCACGAAGTCGGTGATAAGTGAGCCCTTGACCCCGAAGACGGCGTCCGAGTTAAGGTACTTGTCGCCTTTCTCAAAGACGTGGGTGGTTACGCTCTTATAGCCCGGTGCGGAAACCCTGAAGTGGATGTGAGCCGGCCGCATCGGGCTGCGGTTTGCGGACTTGAGCATCTCTCCCACGGGGCCGTCGTAGGGAATGGAGTAAGGCTCAGGCTTGACTGACCAGAACCAGAAACCTCCGTTCTCGTTGACATTGAGCTGGCCGCGGTTCTGCACCTCCGAGAGCTCTTCGCGCTGCACGTCGTAGAAACCCTCGTCATCAGCCTGCCAGATTTCGAGGTGTGCGTTGGCGATCGGCTCTCCGTTTATAGAGCGCACATGTCCCTCGACGAAGCACGGCTCGCCAGGGGCACCGTTGGCGAGGTCGTCGCCGTTTTTGTATTCGGGAGCGCCCTCGACATAAAACGGTCCGAGGACGGTGGCCTCTGTTGCACCGGAGGGCTTGGGGTGGTTCGCGTCAATTATCTGCATCGAAACGCCTAGAGTGTCGGAGAGTAGGATGAACTCCTGGCGGTTGTCGTCGGAGATCTGTCCAGCCCTGGTGAGAAACCTCATCGCCTCGAACCATTCTTCTTCGGTCAGCTCCACCTCGCGCACAAAGGCATGCAGGTGACGGATGAGGCTGTGCATAATGTACTTGAACCGCTCGGACTCTACATCCTCGAAGGTAGCGAGCACCTCGTTAGTGAGATTATCCTCGATTCGTTTTTGCATTCTCTACCTTCCTCCTTTCTCCGACGTATCAGCACTTATGTTTCCAGTGAAACTCTACTCCGAGCCAAGTGAGCATCCGTCCAGGATTAGCGGACGCAGCGGGAACTCCTCGAAAAGAGGATCGTCGAAGAAGACGTTTCTGCTCACTTCACCACCTCCTTCCCTCAAAGATGGAGCCGTGAAAACAGAAAAGACGATGTGTCTCATAATCTGCGCCGCCTTCTTTCGTACCCTGCCGACTCCCTCGTGGTCGGGGGTCGCTTTATCATAGGAGATTCTGGCACTTCCTCGTAAGGGGCGCATCGTCAGAACTACCTATTTGGGGTGCCTATTTTTCAGTGAGTGGTACCTAGGAGGGATACCTATAGCAGCTCCGTGTCGGCCTGCGTCTGTGAGCGTAGAGGACTCAAAATCCGGTTCCCTTCGGGGAGTGTGGGTTCGAGTCCCACCTCCGGTACAGCATGAAATGTCTGCAAAACTAGGTGTTTCTTTATCGAGTAGCCGCCAACACAGTCCGAGCTCTCCTCGGCACTACGAATTTCCTTCTGCACATCGAAGTAAGGCTAGAGCGAATGATCCTATGGCTGCTAGTCAAGACCTAATATGAGCATGACCAGTAGGACTAGCACCAAAGCGACCAGCGCTATCCCTAAGAGGTAGCCTAGCGAAAATAGTAGCCCACGACTACGGCTCGCCTGCTCAGGTGAGGTGTAAGAAGTACTACCCCTGGTCCTTCCACCAGTTGCTCCTACACGTGACCTGCCAGAATTTCCTCTAGAGGAGGTATGAAACCGCTTGTCGTACTCCTGTCGTTTCTCCGGATTAGACAAGAGCTCATATGCCTGTTGAATCTCTTTGAAGCGCTCCTCGGCAGAGGGGTCACCAGGATTCGCATCCGGGTGGTGTTTTCGGATCAACTTCCGGTGGGCTTGCTGGATGTCATCTTGGGAAGCTTCTCTGGGTAGCTCGAGCACCTCATAAAGATCCTTATTAGTCCGCACCTCTTACACCTTACCTTGTATAGCTTTGTATAGCTTCGAGCTTGCCAACCAGAGTATCTACCCGCCAGTCGGTTCTTCGTGGCTGTATCCTATGGCTTCGTCCATTTTGCTCACCAGGCTCTCCTGTTGGGTGCTACTTTTTGTGAAGACATAACGTATTAAGAACACTTAGCGGAAGAACTCCTTTACCCTGGATTCTACGGTAGACCAAGAAGCCAATGTAGGCTTGTCGGTTATAGTGATCCTTACAGTACTACCTTCTACCTTGTATTTACCTTCGACTCCTTTCCCGGAGAAGCTTCCCGATGTCGTATCGCCCCTGAAAGTCGCACCGTTCTCCTTGGCTACCTTCCTAGCCTTAGACACCAACGCAGTAGCATTTTTCGCTGTGTTTATGCTGAAGGTTCGACCTCTTCCTTGACCGGTTGCTGAAGAAGCAGTTTGCGTTCTCCGACCAGTCGAAGAGGAACCAGCGCGCCGAACAGGCTTACGCGGGCGACGCTGAGGTCCTTTACCCTGACGCGGTCCTTTCGCCATGTCTACCGCTCCTCCTCGCCGTAGCTCTCATTTAGTGGTAACAGATGTTCCCTACTTAGCCGAGTTTTATGCTTTTGCAGCTACACAAAAGCTTGTACCTGTAGGGGCTGCCCCGTGGTCTCTAGGCAGATTTATGTAAGCAAGCGGCCGACCCACGGAAGGCCCAAGGCTAGGTGTGCCACGGAGGCCACACAGCCGGCCGTGATCAGCACGAGACCTATCGACAGCAGTCCTATCGGCCTAAGATTAGCCTTTAGGTCGAGCGGTGAGGAAAAAAAGGCTGCTACGTACAGAAGCGGCGGCAAGAAGATCAGGAAGACAAGGTCTGGTGGCAGCTCGACTGTGGGTAGGCCGGGAACGAGACTCAAGAGCAGCCCGCCTATGACGAGGAAGACCGGGTAAGGCACCCTAAAGAGACGAGAGAGCCCCACGAGCACCGCCACGGCCACGAGCAATCCGAAGATTAGAAGCTCTAGGTGTCCTGGCATCCCATCCTACCGTTTGAAACTGGATTCGCCATCTGTCGGTTTGTCTTTATATATTCCCAGGCGGCTTCTCTAAGAAGCACCCGATGGGCTGTAGGCGGCTGCTAGCCAAAGTGATCGCAGTCATCCTAAGGAAATGCCAACACCGCTGTTACGGAAGTAGCGGGTAGCAAAGCGGGGCCAGGCTGCTTAAGGTTAAAATGGGATCCTGGCCCTTAGAACTCAATATATGGCTAGACTTCTTGTCAGAGGCCGAAGGACACTAACCGAGAGAAGCCAAGAATGGCGGAAGGACCTCCAGAGTTACACAAACGCTTAAAGGCAAACCTGCCAGGCGATAAGGTTATACATCGACGAATTCAACATAACCCACGAGATGAAAACCCAGGAAGTATACGCAGATTTTATACACCAAGACCAAGCTGATCAGCAATTCGACTATCAGGCATTCCCCGGAAAATTCCTAACCTCCCCGATCAGGAGGAAGAGGGTAGGATCATCATGCACAGCAGCGTGTGTCTCCAGGCCACTATCCCCGGCAGTGCAACTGCTGATGTGTACAAGTGCGATACGGTTACGGTGTTCACCTACGCGGATAAGGCCATACCGCGTGACGACAGCAATGCTATTGAATGGGCCCTATGGGTTCTGGTGGAATCCGATACTCCTCCGAAGTTCGTTGTCTAGGGGAGAGAGGAAGCTCTAGGCCGGTTTCTAAGAAGGGTTGCCTCTACAGTTTGTCTCCAAGCAAAAGGGCAGAATTCTTCGACCAACTTATCAAAGGGGACGTTTTGGTATAGGCTAAAGTTAGCCTGTGTTGAGAGAACGGGTTGCCGCTCCTAGCTAAAAGCCATCTCATAAATACTGCACAGGTGATGCAGGAGGCTAGATACCCATGCCGAATCGGCCTCAAGAAGGCGGGAAACCTAGTGCTATTGGTTGTACCCCTCGGAGCCCCCCTACGGCTCGATGCGGAACTCGTACCGAGTCTCTGTTTGGCTTTCGTCTCTGGGGTTGAAGCTGTGCTCGACGAAAGTAACGTTACCTGTATGATCAATGAGCAAGACTGTTGAGGAGCGGGTTCCGTAGTCCTGAGTGCGGACGAACGGGGCGGAGAGCACCCTCTCCAATTCCAGCCCCACACCGGTATCCGGGAGCTCGTCATCTGCCGCTGGAGAGCGATCCTCTAGGATAGGGAAGACTTGCTCGGATGTTATCTCTTTTCCGTCGATGATCAGATGCCGTAGAGCGCGCTTGCCCCGCTCTACCTTTGGCCAAGGAGTGTCGAGAAGGTCGTTACTAAGGCCGTGGACGCCGGGGGTGATTCTGCGCGGTGGTTCTTCGTACCGATTGGAGTACCACCAGAGCTCCTCGGCACTGCCCAACAAGAGATTGAAACCATTGTAGTTTCGAGCTCGGGTACGAAGTTTGTAGATAAACACGTCCGGTGATTCGTTGCCCATCAAAAAGTCGCTCACCAAGTTGCCCCGAGAGGGAGCGTTGTCCCACGCTTTACCAGGCCCACGGAAGTTGGTAACCGCCGCAATCTTGCCACCGCGGGTCACTCCCATCCAGCTTCCACCACTCTTTAGGTCTTTGCCCGCAAGTACGTCTGGTGCCTCTTTCCAGAAGGCAGCAGGTGCCGTTGGACGGGAGTAGAACTCGTCCCGATTGGCCGCTAGGACAAGCCCATAGCGAGAGTTAGCCTCGTTAGCGAAGAGGATCAGACACACGTTATGGGCTCGGGATGTTCTGGTCTTGCCACGTACCTTATTGTACGCTTGGTTGCCAGATGCGAACCACCATATCGATGGTTGTCCCGGACTACTGACCAGTAGGGCAGGTTTTGGAGCACTCCTCGCTCCCCTTATAGAACGCATCCGTCCTCTCGCATCTTCATTCACGAGCTGCCTAGGAGGAATCTTCTAGCAAGCTAGAGACTTATGCCCCAATCCGCAAACAACGCATCAAGCTGGGCTCTTGATACTCGGAGACCAGTCAAGACCAAGATTATGTGCGCCCCCACAATGAATGCCACTGCAATAAAGGTTCAGCTCGCTGCTGCTAAATTGGTGTCAGACTGGTGTCAAAGGGGGCCACGCGAAATGCTGACTTCTCCTATTACTGCACATTTTACCTACAAAACAACTGATTAAGAGTGGAGCCGAGGGGATTCGAACCCCTGATCTCCGCCGTGCAAAGGCGGACCGCTATGTTCCAGCCTGTCCTAGCGTCTCCTATTATGTGGCTTATTTGCGCGGTTTTTGACGTTTTCGAAAAGCGCGCTTTCCTACTGCGTACTAGCCTGTACTAGCCTGGTTGCAGTACGGTTGCAGTAAGACAAGTCCACCAGCGTGCACCGACCACCAAAGGCTGCCGTTTCTCGGATAGCTTATGAGAATACGGGTTCTAAAAAAGCTATCCGCCCTGCAGCGTTACGAGCGGGTA
>DASQSI010000010.1:0-8862 GCA_035642415.1 Rubrobacteraceae bacterium | reverse complement strand
ATCACCTGGACCTTGTAAGGTGACGGGCTCGAGCCACACCTGCCAACAATAGGCCTGCTCCAGGCTTAGCAGTGGCTCTTTAGAAGAGAGCTGGGGTTTCTTAAGCAGCCCCGGCTCTCTTTTTCTAGTTTTAAGGGCTCGCCTTCCGGAGCACGCATTCTCATAAGCCAATCTGAGAATTTAGAGGCAAGGTCTCTCACTGATAAAAATAGTGCATTTGGGTCATGCGGCAGGATTACCAGCCAGCTACGCTAGGCAACGGTGGTGAGACCGGGTCTCTAGCCTCTACCTTCTACTACTAAAACCAGCCTCGGACGCTCTTTCTCTAGCCGGGCCCTTGTACCCCGACTCTTTTCATGCCCTCTTATTCGCAGATAGCTTATGAGAAAGTGCAATCTCGCTAACTAACCCCCCGTTCTGGCTTGCAAGCGTGCTCATGGCGAGCAGGTAATCTGCAGGCAATGGGGCAGGGTTATCCTAGACAGGTGTGGAAGTAAGCAAAGTGGGTTAGTAGGATGGGCTCATGATGGATAGCAGAGACGATAGGGTTCAGCAGCTTATGCAATCCTTTGAAACCCTTCGCCAGGCACTCGAAGCGGTAGAGAGCGCGATTCTTGAGGTCGAAGAGGTCCTTGCCGGGGAGGCATCTATGCGCCCCGAAAGCCGCAAGGGCCTAGACCTGCTCTCACTAGCCGAGGTCTGCCAGGAGCTTGGGATGGGCAAGAGCTGGGTTTATCGCAGGCTAAAGAGCGGGGAGATACCTTCTGTAAAGCTTGGCCACAACATCAAGGTCAAGCGCGAAGACCTAGAACAATACCTAGAAGCCCAGCGCTATCATCCAAAAGAAGACGAACAGCCTGCAAGCGAGCAGTAACCTTTCTACCCTCTAGCTGCTAAAAAGCTAGGTAGCGAAACAGTTTCGTATATATTGCGTTTTATTAACACTAGAATGGTGAATACTTTTCTGTTTTCTAAGGTGTTTACTAGTAGTTTGTTTCGTGATAGGCTGCCTTACAACAAAACTCGGTGAGATTGGTAGAGGCTAAGAATTCTGCCCTGTAAGTATGGGCACTTGGGGCAGACGGAGCCAGTGGTGCAACCGGCTACCTTCTAGGTCAACTGAGACCTAGGGTGGTAGCCGGTTTTGTTTTGGGAAAGCGGAAAAGAAGAGGAAGGAGGTGAAAAAATAATGAAGCGCATACTTTTGGTTTTGACGGTAGCTCTCATGATGGCTGCGATGATGGCTGCCATGGTGGCTCCGGCGTTTGCTGGCAAGCCGCAGCCTACAAACCCAGGTGGACACGTCGTCTCGGCGCAACAGGATCAAGGCTCATGCAAGAAGAATCTTCCAAGCGGCAATTGGTCCTGCACGCACTAAGCCGTGAAGCAGGGTAGCTGAGTTAGCAGCTTCGACGGCTAGTAAGCAACCAGTTAAGTGGGGGCTGGACGGTAAGCATCCTCCCAAGTCCCCACTCTTTTCATGCTCTCTTCTCTAGACGGATAGCTTATGAGAAGCTTGTTCTCGAAAGGCATCCGATGTATAGGGTTTACGTGCCTGCAGCGTAAGCAATAGGCCACCGTCGACCTTGGTCCGTAAAGAGATTGCGTAAAGCTATGGGGTGACTGCATTCTTTTTCTTAAAGGAGAGAGAACTCAAACAGTTCGCTCAGCTTCTCAAATGAAGAGCGCACATCCGCAAGAACGGGGCGCACAGAGAGAGAACCAGACCCGTGAGCGCTGCGGAGGCTGCGCTCTATACCACTACTGTATAAATGCTTATACCATTACTGTATAAAGCTACGGTGTAAGGCGATTAGTGGCGAAGGCATTACTAATGAGGTTCGACATGCGCCACGCCGTTTTGTAAGTGACCCCCAGCTCTCGCTCGAGCTGTTTGGCGGAGATAGCGCAGCGGGTGCTAGCCATGAGGTACATGGCATAGAACCACACGTACAAAGACGTAGAGGACTTGTGGAAGATGGTTCCTGCCGTCGGGTACAGGTGGTACCCACAAGCTACGCAGGTCCAGCACCGGCGGGGCTGAGAGGTCGCGTAGCGCCTAAAAGGCCGTTTGCGCTCGCACTTCGGGCAAGGGGCATGTTCTCTATCTGGAGAGTAGCGGTTTCGCCAAAGCCACTGTAGGCACGCCTCATCATCAGGGAGTTCCCGTACGAACTGCGTGAGGGAAGGCTGTAATTCACGCATGAACTCCATGAGGGAATACTGCGTCTCCGAAGAGATAGCACGAGCAGGATTTTCGCGGTGTACCGGTGCCATAATGCCAGCTTATCAGAACGAGCTTATACAGCCAAGGGATAGACGAGTAAGCCCTTAGCTGTGTTCCCGTACGTTTGTGCCGACGTAGAGCAGGCCCCTTTTGGGCCATCTTACTCGGTAGGGAGCCCTAGCGGTGAAGGGAGCATTGTGACGTATGATTCATTTTACGAAACGAACCCATTTTTAGATTTTAGATGTCTTCCCCTCTGAGGCTTTGAATACATCTGGCTCTACAAGAGCGGGTGACGCTACCTTTGCCTCGGTGCGACATGCGGCCTGTGTAGGCGCTGATAGGTCGCGCAAGGCCTTATATAAGAGGCTACACTCCGACCAAGAACTTCAACCGGCCATTCGCCCAGAGGTATGGTAGCGGTGCTTTCAAACATAATCGCTCAAGCGACACCCTTATAGCCTCCAGCGTTAGGAGGTTGCGCCTTATAACTCCTATAATGCGTTCGCGACGAGAAGCAAAAGGAGCGAGAGAAGACAGCTGGGTATGCGCGATAAGGCTCCTGGGGTAGATGAGAGGTATGAGCAGTTAGATGAGGGTGAAACAAGAGCGGGCTTGGCTAATATGAAGACGCTCCTCTTTATTTGCACGGCGAACATCTGTCGAAGCCCAATGGCCGAGGCGATATTCAACGCACTCGCAGAAGAAAGGGGACTCGCTTGGCGGGCAGCGAGCGCCGGCGTTATGGCGCTAATAGACGAAGAGATTGCCCTAAACGCGCGTGCGGCCCTTGAGGAGGTTGGTATCTACGCCAAAGGGCACCGTGGGAGGCAGGTAAGCGAGGAGATGCTTAAAGAGGCTGACCTCGTGCTCACCATGGGTCCGCGGCACTCGGCGACGCTTCACAAGCGCTTTGGGGAGCTACCGGACAAGGTCTACACCCTGCCGGAGTACGCAACGGGTATCTCTAGCGAAGAGGGGATCCCGGATCCCTACGGGCATACCATGACCGCCTACCGCGCCTCCGTGCGCCAACTCCTCGAGTACGTTGAGGGCGTCGTGATGCGTTTAGAGCGCGAGAAGGTTTCTCGGTAGCTAGTTGGTAGGAGAATTCTTTGCATAAGGTTTACGCTACCTGAGGTGCAACGAGCCAGGCCAACTTGGAGCTATACGCGCCAAGCGAAGGAATAAAGGGTAACATATACGTATGGAAGAAGGCGCCACACCCGGACAACCGCATTCAGAAAATGCTGATACAAGCATGGCCACGTCCACCTCGGGCTGGGTGACTACCGAAGTGGCCGCTAGAGCTATCCGTGTAAGCCCACGAACCATACGCCGCCTTATACAGCGAGGTGATATCGAGGCTAAACCGCAAGGCGAAGGAGTCAAACGCACCTGGCTCGTCTCTATAGATAGCCTCCATAGGCTTAGAGCCTCGCGGCCAGGCGAGGACGCCAGTCCACATGACGTTCGCCATGAACCAGGAGAGGTTTCGGCTAGCATAGCAGAGGTGCTGCAAGAGATGTCCTTAAGGCTAGAGCAAAGGACGGCTGAGGCTGTTGAGATGCGCACACGTCTGGAGCTCACCGAGAGGACGCACAGCACGGCCAAGGAGGAAGCCAGGAGGCTAAAGCAAGAGAACGAGAGGTTGCGTAAAGAGCTCGCCGCAGCCGTACAAAACAACACCACCAACAACGAGGGGCTCGTTAGAAGAGGGGTTTTTAGCAGAAGAAGAAGAGGGATCTTTAGAAACCTTCAGAGGGTCGCTTCCTTTAGAAGAAAGCTGTTTGGAGGCGGCTAGTAGGAGCAGCTAGCCAGGAGGAGAAGAGGGGGACACTTCGTTTCTACATGCATATGCTCTGCAATAACACATCTCTTAGTAGCTCTTTTCCAAAGGAGCCAAAATAGTAGTAGTTTCTTTGGCGTCAAAAGGAATAAACTAGGGGGGAGGGTGGTCTGTGTAGTACCATCCCACCCTCCCCCTGGCTTCTACAAGTACTAGTGGCTTGCCAATGCCTCCTTTGTGCCTAAGAGAAACAAAGGGGAGGGTCGCCAGCTACTCTCTATGCCCGTGCTTCCGCTGGGGCGCCTATTTCGGCTCCCCTTCTCGGAGGCCGAATAACGAACGGGAGTACAGAGCTCACCAGCATGATCCCCGCGATAATGTAGAAGGCGCGCGAGTAGGCACCAGTGGCGTCCACGGCCCAGGAGATCAGCTGTGGGCCGAGAACGCCGCCGAACCCCCAGGCGGTGATCATCAACCCGTAGATCATGCCGACGTTCTTGGAGCCGAAGTAGTCAGCGTTAAACGCTGGCATCGTCCCGAAGCCACCGCCGTAGCAAGAGACTATGACGAAGGCGAGAACAGCCAGCACCAAGAACGACGAGCCGACAACCGGCAAAAGAAAGAAGAGGACAGCCTGCAAAAGGTACATCGTGAGGAAAACCCACTTGCGGCCTATAGCATCCGAGAACCAGGCCCAGAGGAACCTTCCAGCTCCGTTGGCTATAGAGATTATGCTCACCAGCCACGCCGCGGTGGCGGCACCGACGCCGGACAGCTCCTGAGCTATCGGGTCGGCCTCAGAGATAATGGCAATGCCGGCGGTCACGTTCAAAAACAGTAGCGCCCATAGCGCGTACCACTGCCACGTCTTGAGCGCGCCACCCAGCTCGTAATCCACGCCCGAACGCTCGCTGGTGTCTTCCTCTTCGGGCTCCCAACCCTCCGGCTTCCAGCCCTCGGGCGGATTCTTCATAAAGAACCCCGCGCCAACGACCATGACGAGGTAGATGATGCCGAGGATCGCAAAGGTTGGGAAGAGCCCGACGCCCCCAATGAGCTGCTTGGCGATCGGTGCCGTCACCAGCGCCCCGGCACCGAAACCGGCCACGGCGATGCCGGTGATAAAGCCTCGCTTGTCGGGGAACCACTTGATGAGCGTGGCTACCGGCACGATGTAGCCGAGGCCGATGCCGATGCCAGCTATCACCCCGTAGGTAATGTAGAGGATCCACAGGCTGGGCTCGGCGAAGCTGGCGAGGAAGATCCCAGCCCCGTAGAGCGCGCCGGCGGAGAGGGCCACGATGCGCGGGCCCGACCTGTTCATCCACAGACCACCGAAGAAGGCGGCGAAGCCCAGAGCCAGAATCGCGATGCTAAATGTTGTATTGACCGCGGAGACCGAAGAGCCGTATGCATTAGATAACGGTATGCGGAAGACGCTCCAGGCATACACCGCGCCGAGGGCAACCTGCATCACCACTCCCGCCGCCGCGATCAACCACCGATTGGTGACGTTCTGGGTTGCTGCTTGGCTTGCCATTTAACTCCTCCTTCTCAAGAAGTACTCGAATGCCTTGCCGAGACTTTTTGTTCCCCTTTCACCTCCCCACGAAGCTATACGGGTCGCACGCGCCTCTCTATTGTTTATGTGCGAATTCTTTCATGACCATTATATACGTTGAAGCGTTTGCCACGCAAGAAACCCACCAGCGTCATACCGAATCGCCGGGCTACGTCGACAGCTAGGCTACTTGGGGCGGAGATCGCGCACACCACGGGCACTTCTGCGGCCAGGCACTTTTGCAGGATCTCGAAGCTGCTGCGCCCGCTGACCATCACGATATGGCTTGAGAGGGGCAACCGTCCCTCGAGCAGCGCCCATCCGACGAGCTTGTCGGTGGCGTTGTGCCTCCCGACATCCTCCTTGAGCGCCACGAGGTTTCCTCTCGCGTCGAAGAGCGCCGCTGCGTGCAGCCCGCCCGTTGCCTCAAAGAGCCCTTGTGCCTTTCGGAGCTTCTCCGGCAGAGAGTAGATCACCTCCGCCGCAACGTTCGGTCCCGGGAGGATCGTGGGACAGCCACGCAGCTCGAGCTGCTCTAGGCTCGCTTTGCCGCAGACCCCACAAGCGCTCGTGGTGTAGAAGTGGCGCTCCAAGGATTTGGGGTCATAATCGCGGCTGCCGCGCAGCTCCACGTTTACTATGTTGTACTGCTGCTCGGCGTCGAGATCTGCATCCACGCAGTAGCTGATCTTGAGGATATCCTCGGGCGAACGGACGATCCCTTCCCCGTACAAGAACCCGGCGGCTAGCTCGAAGTCCGCTCCCGGCGTGCGCATGGTGACCGCTGCTGTCCGGCGCACGCCGCCGGAGATCAAGCGGATCTCCAGGGGCTCTTCGGTCGCCAGAGTGTCTGGGCGAACGCGTATGCGGCCTTCTTCGACCACCCGCACCCGGACCCTGCTCTTGCTCCCGCGCCTGCGGGGTTCGCTCGTAGCCTTCGCTCTCTCCAGCATGCGCTCTCCGCTCATGGTTCTCTGACTCCGGACTAAAGTTTAGCAGGCGGGTGTCCGGAGCAGGCACGGTGCCGCGTGTCGCTCTCCTGGGGAGACTATGGCCCGGAACGATAAGAAGATGTTGCGCGCTAGGCGATTATGCCTAGGCGTCGGCCCACCGTAGAGAAGGCTTTGAGGAGGCGTTCGATCTGCTCGGGGGAGTGGCTGGCGTTGACGCTGGTACGGATGATGCTCCGTCCCGACGGGACGCTGGGAGGCACGGCCGGGGTCGTGAAGACCCCTTCCTCCCACAGCATCTTCCAAAATAGCCCGGTGAGTTCGTCGGGGCCGATCAGCACCGGCACGATGGGGCTCTCCGAACCCAGGGTGTCGAAACCCAGAGCGCTCATGCCGCGCTTCAGTTGCGCAACGTTCTGCCACAGCTGCTCCCTGCGCTCAGGCTCCGTCTCTATGATGTTGAGCGCCTCCAGGACCGTCGCCGTCTGGGCTGCCGGGAGTGCCGCCGTGAAGATAAAGGGACGGGCGTTGTGCTTGACGTACTTGATCACCGCTTTGGGAGCGGCCACGAAGCCACCCACGGAGGCGAAGGACTTGGAGAAGGTGCCGATTATGAGGTCTACCTCGTTCTGCAGCCCAAAGTGTTCGGGGGTGCCACGGCCGTGCGCACCCAAAATCCCGGTTGCGTGTGCGTCGTCTACGGCGACGCGCGCCCCGTATTCCCGGGCGAGCTGTACTATGCCTGGTAGGTTGGCGATGTGACCGCTCATGGAGAAGACGCCGTCGGTGACGATCATACGCCCACCCGGTTTGTCTACGTCTTTGGCGAGCAGGCGCTCTAGTTCGTCTAGGTCGTTGTGTCGGTACTTGCGCAGCGTACCGAAGGAGAGCCTGGCCCCATCGTAGAGGCTGGCATGGTTCTCGCGGTCGTAGTACAGGATGTCGCGGCGCCCCACGAGCGTGCCGATCACCGACAGCGACCCCAAGAACCCAGTGCTAAAGGTTAGAACCGACTCGGTACCCAAGAATTCGGCCAGGCGCTGCTCGAGCTTCTCGTGCAGGGTAAGCGTACCGGTCAGAAAACGTGACCCGGTACAGCTCGTACCGTACTCCTCAAGCGCCGCACAACCTGCCTCCTTGAGACGGACGTCCTGGGTAAGCCCTAGATAGTCGTTAGAGCCGGTGATGATCATCTCCCTGCCGTCCACCGTGACGGTGCCGCCTTTCGGTTCACCGATCGGCTTGAAGTAGGGATAGATCCCCACGGCCATCGCCTCGTCGGCGCGTGCGAGGGCAAGAGAAGAAAAGGCTTTGTCGAAGATGTCACCGGCTGTCGCCGGGCTCATTCGAGCGTGTTCGGGGTTCACATGCTCTGTCAAGGGGTCCCTCCACGGCGTCCGGCGAAAGGTCTTCCGGGTATATTTGATACACGATTTGCGTCAACCACGATACGTACAGCGTACCAGCATCGGGCTTGCCTGTCAGGTTCTACCCATCTATTAGAGCCACCCTGCTTTTCGGTACCATCGGGTGGTAAGGTTTAAGCCCTCGAGAAGAGAGACTTCAGCCCGCCAGCCGAGCGCCTTCTCGGTGCCGGAGGGATCGCAGGTCCAGGTATGAACGCTCAGGTCCCGCGCCCGGCGCTCGTCGAAGATGGGGACCGAGCCACGAGCCTTCGCCAACCGCTCGGCGGCACGGCCCGCAAGCTCGAAAGCCGCGGCGGGCAGCCGAACAACGCGGATGCGGCGTCCGAGCGCTGCTTCGAGCCCGGCGGTGACATCCTGCCAGGAGTAGGACGCGGGCTCCGCTACCGGGTAGGGCCCAAAGCCGACGGGTTTGCGGGCCGCGGCCAGGGCTGCTCGGGCCACGTCGGTGGCGTAGACGGGTTGCAAGAGACCTTCGCCGGAGAGGACCAGAAACCCGCGGCGCGCCATCTTTAGCAAGGGCAAAAAGTCCGTATCGCGCGGGCCATAGATGGCGACCGGGCGGAGGGCGACGGTGTCTATTATCCGTTCATCAAGAGCGCGCAGGTATGCCTCGGCTTCGAGCTTGCTACGGCCATAAGCGCTTTCGGGGTGGTCCCGACCATCCACCCTAGCGAGGTCGTCGGGCCCGCGGGCGGCGAGGCTGCCGATAAGGACGAAACGCCTGACCCTAGCCCCAGCCGCCGCTTCGGCGAGCCTCCGGGTGCCCTCTGCGTTGACCAGAAAATAGTCCTCTTCCCGTCGGGCCCGGGTTATGCCCGCGGCGTGTACGAGCACATCGGCTCCTTCGAGCGCCCCGTCGAAATCTTCGGGCCGACTCAAGTCCAGCGGCACAAGCTCCACCGGGAGGT
>DASQSI010000009.1:0-2635 GCA_035642415.1 Rubrobacteraceae bacterium | reverse complement strand
TGCTAGCTATAGCTAGCACCTTCATCCATGCGCTGTTGTTCATCGCAAGCTTGGTGATTAGCGTCCTCTTCCATCCTATTCTCTTCATCACAGGGCTGGTCATTGCCTTGCTCCTCGCTTTCCTTGTGAGGAGGGCTGTGGCACGCAGAGTGCATAGCATTTAGAGTCAGAGCAGTAAGGGCTAGCAGACACAGCTATCCCCGAAGTAGCTAAAGCGAGAGATATGGCCAAGGTATCGATCGGACGCCAAAACACACAAGCGATTAGCCTCGAAAATTCACGCTTGCTGGGGGATGCTCTACGCTTCTTCTCCTGAAGAGGCTGAAGCCCAACAAGGCTATACTTGCGTTAAAGATGATGTCAAAGACCACCACACCCACAACATAGTCCAGCCTGCCAGCAAGTGCACCGTTTTGTGCGCCACTTCCTATGAGAGCGTTGGCTACCCCGTAAAGCAGCACTCCAACAATGAGAATGGCTGCTGCACGCGGGTAAACCCGAGCTTCTAAACCGACCGCACCAAATAAAACCCAGCCCAAGTTGCTGAGCAAGGAGGCCCAGATAAAGAACAAACTCCAGCCCTGTTCGGCAAGCGAGTAGGCCCAGGCAAAGGCTCCCAACGCCACGATTGCCCCGACAAAGGTCACCAAAAACCCACTACGCCGGGCCCGCTCATGGCTTCAAAGTGGCGTCCATACAACACAATTAGCCCTAACAACAGCAGCACCCCGACTCCCACCGACACTATATTCTGGAGGATCATCCCGTCGGCGGGTCCTTGAAAGAAGACAGTAAACAATGCTACGAGGTCGGCCATTATGAACAGCGTCGCAGCTACCACAGCGGCTAGTCCACCCCATCGGATAATGTTCGAAGATAACACGGAGTCCTCCTCTTCTCTCTAAGCTTTTCTATAGGAGTGTGCGATGGCGCCCGAACTGCATGCCGCCACAACGTCTCTTAAGGATCCTACGTACGGTGGCTCAGCGTAACCCAATAGAATCAGCCGAGAAGCGCGCGATATAGCTGAAGCGAGGGCCGAGCCGGCGCTCGAATTGCAACCCCTGACGTTCGGCACGTCGCCTAAGGACCCCAAGCGGAACGGCATGCCAGTCGAAGATGAACTCTCCGATCACCAGCCGCCCACCAGGCTTAAGCACCCGTTGTAACTCGCCAAGGGCAGCTTCCTGATCGGGGATCTCACCCAGTACAGTCATCATGAACGCCGCATCGAACGTTCCCTCTGGGTACGGCAGGCACCGAGCCTCGCCTCGGGTGGCTACGATGTTGTCGACGTTACGTGCGGCGCCTACGCGCAACGTATGATCGAGCATGACCTGCTGGACATCGAACACATCAAGTGTCCCTTCAGGTGACAAGCGCTGTGCAACCGGCACCGAGAACAGGCCTGTTCCCGGCCCGATTTCCAGGATCCGTTCGCCGGGCTGGGGCTCTAGGACCTGACAGAGGCGCTCTCGTGTCAAATAGGGCAGTTCCTTGTCTAGCATCCATCGCTGAGCGTAGGGGAATGGCCTGGTCTTGCGTCGATACCACAACCCGCCGGCCGCGCCTGCAACGGCGAGAGCGATACCCACACCCACTTTGCGCATGAGACGACTCTGTTGGTATCTCTGGTTTGTCCACCTCAGGGTAGTAACGTGCGTCATAGCTTGCCGTTCTGAGCTAGAACGCAGACACGCAGATCAGCAGGAATTTCCTGCTCCATTCGCATTTTCTTCGCTACGTCGACCCCTTCCCTCATCTCAGATGCTCCCCAGCAAAGGTCAAAAAGTCCGGCATGTGCCCTCGCCATAGATCCCACGAATGTCTGCCTTCGGCAGGGTCGAATTCTAAGGAAACGCCTTTAGACTTCAGCTCTTCGGCGAAGTTTGAGTTTTCGTCAAGGTACCTTTTATCGTCCTGCCCGATCAATAGATAGATCGCCGGTAACACTCCCTCAAGCTGTGGAAGATAGATTGCAGGGCTGTTCGCATCTGCGAAGTTCTGGTCACCATCGAAGAGATTCTTCTTGTCCTCCTCGTCAGCTGTGAAATAGCCAGAAAAACTGCCGATGACCCCAAACTCGGAGGGGTTCTGTAGCCCTAGGTTCATCGCGGCATACCCACCCTCAGAGTTACCCGCTATCGCCCGCCCGTTTGCCGACTCAACAGTTCTGTAGTTAGAGTCTACTTCGTTCACCAAGTCGTGGGTAATGTACGTCCCCCAGTTCCCTTCGGACGCGTCGACGTACCCGGTAGAGGGAGCGAACCGCGAACGGCTCCCTTGTGGCATCACCACGATCATGGGCTGCACCTGCCCCCGAGCCAATAGGGTATCCATTGCATCCGGCGCGCCTCCCTTACTATTCCAATCATCGGCAGTGCCGGGGCGGCCGTGTAATAGGTATACGACAGGGTAGTGCGTAAACCTGTGCCAGAAATCGTCGTAGCCGGGGGGCAAGTAGATCTCGTACTCCATTGTCTCGTCGAGCGCATCTGAGTTGAAGGTTTTGGTCTGTACCGTACCGAAATTAGTTACATCCGATGGACGGACGTTGGGATCGCCCCAGAAGGTGCGATACTCCCAGTAGTTGTAGCCTACAAACCCTCCTACCCCCAAGGAGATCAGCACTGGA
>DASQSI010000008.1:0-6277 GCA_035642415.1 Rubrobacteraceae bacterium | reverse complement strand
ACCCTGATGATGACCCAGCCGCCAGAGTTCGTGGCCTTCACGGGCTTCGACACGCTGGCCCATGGCATAGAGGCCTACGTCAGTAGGGTAGACCATCTCTCGTGTACGCCGCTGGCCTTGAAGTCCATCGAGTTGACACAGTCGCACCTGCGCGAGGCGACCTACAACAGGAACAACTACCAGGCGATGGAGGCCATGTGCTGGGCACAATACATAGCCGCTCAGGCCTTCTCCAGCGCCCTTCTAGGGATCATGCATTCGCTCTCGCATGCGGTATGCGCCTACTATGACATTCACCACGGCCTGAACAATGGCATCGGCCTCCCCAGGGTGATGACGTACAACGAGCCGGCCGCGGTGGAGAAGCATGCACACATTGCCAATGCGATGGGCGAGGACACGAAGGGCCTGAACCCGGCGCAAGCCGCGGACCGGGCGATAGACGCGGTGATAAGGCTCGCCAGGGATTGCGGCATCCCCGATAACTTCTCGGAGGTGGACCCCAGCTACGCGAAGTCGGAGATAGGCAGGGGTCCGTTCTACGAGGAGCGGCCAACCAAGGTCGAGCCCGACGACGAAGAGCTCCAGGCGATGGCCCAGCACATGATGGAGGATTTGTGCACGCCGGGGAACCCGCGCGAGCTCACCGAGGACGCGGCGAAGGAGATCCTGCGCGACTGCGCCTACGATCCCATGATGCGCAAGACAAGCGACGGCTACCGGCAGAGCATCTGGGGCTTGGATCCGCGCATGGGCCGCCAGGTGGGCCAGCAGGCGGGGGGTTAGAGCCTTCCTTACGAGGAGCGGAGAGAAGAAGTCGCCCGGCCTACAAGGAACGACAGCGGTAGCATCGTCTATACTCGGGCGTGGTGAACGAGACGGGAGCGGGCATAGGTGCTCGCTCTCGCTCCCGCTTAGGGAAGAGTTTAAGGAGATTTATTGTTCGAGAACATCGAAGACGTAAGGGAGAAGCTCACCAAGCAGAACTACGTCTCAAACAAGCGGCTGGCGACGGTCGTTTTTCTGGCGACGCGGCTGAACAAGCCTGTCCTGATCGAGGGCCCGGCCGGCGTCGGAAAGACCGAGCTCGCCAAGTCGCTTGCGGGGGCCACAGGCAGCGAGCTGATAAGGCTCCAGTGCTACGAGGGGTTGGACGAGGCGAAGGCGCTCTACGAGTGGGAGTACGGCAAGCAGCTCCTCTACACTCAAGTTCTGCGCGAGAAGATCGGCCAGGTCCTCGAGCCGACGAAGGACCTGCACGAGGCGGCAGAGGTACTTCGCGGGCAGGAAGACATCTTCTTCTCCGAGAACTTTCTCGTCGAGCGGCCTATTTTGCGGGCCGTGCAGGCCGACGAAGCGGCGGTGCTCTTGCTGGACGAGATCGACCGGGCGGACGAGGAGTTCGAGGCGTTCCTGCTGGAGTTTTTGAGCGACTACCAAGTGAGTATCCCGGAGATAGGGACCGTCAGGGCGGAGCACGCGCCAATAGTCATCCTGACCTCGAACCGAACCCGCGAGCTCTCGGAGGCCCTCAAGCGCCGCTGTTTACACTTGCAGCTCGACTACCCCAGTAAGGACATGGAGTTGGAGATCGTGAGGCTCAAGGCGCCTAATATCGGCGAGACGCTCTTAGAAGAGCTGGTGGAGACTATTCAGGAGCTCCGTACCCTCGATCTTCGGAAGGCGCCGAGCATCGGGGAGACGCTCGACTGGGCACAGGCCCTGGTCGTACTGAACGCGCCTCATCTGACGAAGGAACTTATCGAGGAGACGATCGGCGTTATAGCCAAGTACGACCGTGACGCCGCCAAGATGCTTACCCACCTCGGCGTAGGAGTCCCCGAAGAGAAGGAGCTTGGTCAGAAGAAGATAACCGGCGAGAACCCGGCGGAGGCAATGTACGAGTACCGTCGTAGGCCCGGCGTCCACGCGCAGCACTAGGAGTAGAGCGTGGACGCCGTTATAAACGATTTCGTTCAGGTGCTGAGGAGACACCAGCTCCGGGTCTCGCCCGCCGAGAGCCTCGACGCCCTGCACGCCTTAAAGCAGGTCGGCTTAGGAAAGCGCGAGGTGGTGCGCGACGCCTTGCGAGCCACCATGATCAAGAACCAGGAAGACACCGAGACCTTCGACCGGCTCTTCGACCTGTACTTCAGCCTGCGCGCCCAGGCGCAGAAGCCCGCAGCTTCGCTCAAGCTGCCAGAGCATGACCATAACCACGGCTTGCCGCCCACGAAGCTGGAGCTCGGCGAAGATGCCGAAGGTGAGGCGCCCGAGTCCGAGGGCCACAGCCACGACGAAGACGGGTCGATCGATCTGCGCCGCTTCTTCGATGAAGAGCGGCTGCGTCCTTCCCAGGACATTCATGGCGATGATGAGAAGATGCGGCTCTCGATGTTCTCGCAGGAGCTGATCCTGAACCACAAGCCCGGGGCTTTGGAGAGCGCGTTGCAACGCCTCACCTACCACCTGAGGATCCGCCGCTCGCGCAACATGTTCAACCCCGGCGGCCTGGTTCCTAACGATGGCGAGGAGATACCCCTCGACGTCTCGGCGGTGAATCTACAGGATTTCGTGGATCACTTGCACGAAATGGAGGTGGACGAGGCCCTCATAGCCCAACTCGAAGCGCAGTCCGAAAACATCTTACGTGGCCTGCCAGAGCTAATAAAACAGATGCAGGAGCACGAAAAGAAGCTCAACAAAGACGCAAAAGATGATTCCGAGTTCCGGCAGCGTTCGCTCAGGAAGATGCTCGACTTCTCGGCGGGCGAGCAGCGCGAGATGGAGGAGGCCATAAGGCGGATCGCTCGCCGGATCTACGGCGCAAAGACCCGGCGCCTGCGCAAGGACCGTATCGGTCGCATAAGCGTCCCCCACACCTTGCGCCACAACGTCCGCTACGGAGGTGTACCCTTCGACCCGGTGCTGAGAAGAAGGCGCGAAGGACGGCCGCGCGTGACGTTGTTGTGCGACGTTAGCCTTAGCACGCGCAACCTGGCGCGGTTCTGGCTGCACCTGGTTTACCAGATGCAGAGCCTCTTTTCGAAGGTTCGCACGTTCGTCTTCGTTGCGGAGATGGCCGAGGTTACGCAACTCTTCGAGGAGAACACCATGTATCGGGCGGTGGACGAGATCTTCTCGGGGCGCGTCCTGGACGCTGACGTTAACAGCGACTTCGGCAGGGCCGCCGAGCAGTTCAGAAACGAGCACCTCTCCGCCATCAACCACCGTACGACAGTCGTGATTCTGGGCGACGGACGCAACAACGGCAAGCAGCCGAACGTAGAGGCCCTCGAAGAGATAGCGCAGCACGCCCGGCAGGTTGTCTGGATTACATCGGAGCCCAAGTGGGGCTGGTCTTTGGGCTCTTGCGACATGCCTCTCTATGAGCCTGTCTGCGATCGCGTTGAAGTGGTGCGCACCGTGGACCAGCTCGCCGGCGTCGCCGAAGAGCTCGTCAAGGTCCGGACATGACCGGCGTGGCGCAAAAGGTCCCCTTCTCCGCCACCGAGCCCTACAGATTCTGCCCCGCCGACGGAACGAGATTGCAAACACCGAAGCGTGAGGGCGGTGGCGCCTGGTGTCCCTTCTGCGGCCGGTCCTGGTATCGCAACCCCGCACCGGCGGTAGGGGCTGCGATCGTGCACGACGGCCGGGCGCTCGTCGCGGTCCGGGCGCATGAGCCAGAGAAAGGCCGGCTCGATTTGCCGGGCGGGTTCCTGGAGGTCGGCGAGCACCCCGCGGACGGACTCGTGCGTGAGGTCAGAGAGGAGCTCGGGGTGAAGATTGAGGTCGTCGGCGGTCCGAGTCTGCTGGCTACCTTTATCTATGGCGCGGACGGGGAGTACGGGCTCGCCATCGGCTTTGAGGCGCGGATAGTCGAGGGCGAGCCGCGGCCAGCAGACGACGTGGCGGGGATAAGGTGGATCTCAGCGGCGCAGCTGGACGATCTGGATTTCGCCTGGGAGCACGACCGGGAGCTCGTGCGAATGACGCTGGCGAAGGAGGAGTAGGCGTCGTAGGAGCCGCGCTACGCGCGGGTTCGGGAAACGCGATATAGGAAGAAGAGAGCAGATGTCGGCGATGGACGATTGGCTTGAGGGGTTTCTGCACGGACCGTCGGGCGTGGGAATCATTTTATTAATAAGCTTGGCGTTGGGTCTTCGACACGCCACTGATCCTGATCACCTCGCGGCGGTTACCGCCCTTATCGCCTCAGAAGAGGAACGTAGCCGGGTGAAGAAGGCCGGGCTCATGGGCTTTCTCTGGGGTCTCGGCCACGGTACCACCCTGGTGCTTATAGGGCTGCCGCTCGTGCTCTTTGGCCAGTACCTGCCTGAGGTCGTACAACAGATCGCCGAGACCGCCATAGGAGTAATCATCGTGCTGCTCGCGATCCGGCTGCTCGTGCGGTGGCGGTGCGGCCTGTACCACGTCCACATCCACAACCACAAGGGGTTGATGCCACACCGCCACGTCCACTCGCACGCCTACAGCGAGTCTCACGAGCACGCTCACTCGGTACCTCAGCGTACACCCTTCTCCGCCTATGGCATAGGGCTTGTGCACGGCATCGGCGGCTCGGGTGGGCTCACGCTGCTTCTTCTCTCAACCATCTCCGATAAGTACGAGGCGGCGGGTGCGCTCCTGCTCTTCGCCGCCGGCACTGCTGTCTCGATGGCGCTCCTCTCGAGCGCATTCGGCTTCGCCATAGCGGGGGGACCCGTAGGCAGGAACTTCGAGCGGGTGGCTCCGGTGCTAGGTACCTTAAGCCTACTCTTCGGCACGTGGTATGCTTTTGGAGCGCTGGGACTGATCGTATACCCGTTTTAGAGACAGACCCAACTACCCAGAATTCTTAGCTTTGCGCCTTTTGCTGCTCTAGGCCCTTCTGAAAAGCGGTCCACGCGAGCGTGGCGCATCTGATGCGTGAGGGGTATTGGATCACGCCCCTGAGGGCCGCGAGGTCGTCCGTCTCCGGGAAGTCCTCTTTGCCTAACATCATCGCCTTGAATCGCTCGATCTCGATCTTAGCCTCCCTATGGCTCTTGCCCAGGAGCCGTGCGGTCATCATCGAGGCCGAGGCTTGCGAGATGGAGCACCCACGCCCTTCGAACTTCACCTCGGTCGCCTTTCCGTCCCGGAAGTTGGCGTAGACCGTTACCTGGTCTCCACACAAGGGGTTGAGGAGGTGTTCCTTCAGGTCGGCATCTGCAAGCTCGCCCCTATTGCGGGGTCGCTGGTAATGGTCCATGATCGTCTGCGTATAAAGTTCGCGCAGCCTATTCACGAGGTGAACGCTCCGAAGAACTCTCTCGAGCGCTCCAGCGCCCCCACCAGCGTGTCCACCTCTTCTTCTGTGTTGTACAGGTAGAAGCTTGCCCGGGCCGTGGCCGCGACGCCTAAGCGACGCATCAGCGGCTGGGCGCAGTGGTGACCGCTCCTTATGGCGATGCCTTCCTCATCCAGGATCTGAGAGAGGTCGTGCGGGTGAACATCCGGCAGGGTAAAGGAGACGAGCCCCGTGCGGTTCTTCTCTGGACCGTAGACCGTGATCCCCTCTATCTCCCGGATCTTCTCGTAGGCGTACTCCCCGAGCTGCCGCTCGTGCTCCCGGATGCTCTCCATATCCAGCTCAGCCAGGTACTCCACCGCCGTCCCGAGCCCGATGGCCTGGGCGATGCTCATCGTCCCGGCCTCAAACTTGTAGGGCAGATCATTCCAGGTCGAATGGTCGAGGTGCACCTCCCGGATCATTTCTCCTCCACCCAAGAACGGGTCCATCTCCTCCAGCACCTCCGGCTGGCCCCACAGCACCCCGATCCCCGTGGGACCCACCATCTTGTGTCCGCTGCAAGCGAAGAAGTCGCAGCCTAAAGCCGCTAAATCTACCGGTATGTGCGGGGCGCTCTGTGCTCCGTCCACCAGCATCAGCGCATCGACGCTATGCGCCAGCTTCGCCAGCTCCTCGACCGGGTTGATGGTCCCCAGGACGTTCGAGACGTGGATGCAGCTGATCATCTTCGTCCTCGGCCCCACAAGCCGCTCCGCTTCTTCTATATCCAACGTGCCGTCCTTCTGGATCGGGATGAAGCGCAACCTGGCCCCGGTCGCCTGAGCGGCGAGCTGCCAGGGGACGAGGTTCGAGTGGTGCTCGGCCTCGGTGAGCACCACCTCGTCCCCCTCGCGCAAGTTTCTACGGCCCCAGGCGTAGGCCACGAGGTTTATTGCCTCGGTCGTACCCCTGGTGAAGATCAGGCCCCTAGCATCTGGC
>DASQSI010000007.1:0-17818 GCA_035642415.1 Rubrobacteraceae bacterium | reverse complement strand
GGCACATAAGCTAAAGCTGACACGGGAGGGGGCGGGGCTTTTAATAGCTCCAGCCCTCTTTTTATGCCCTCAGAAGTCTCCGAGCTTCCGATAAAGCTGGGAAGCGGCAACCCGTGCTCTCAACACAGGCTCTTTTGCCTTGTCTCAAAAAGGGTAGTTATCGGCACAGCATTAACCACGTCTCAAAAAGGACCGTTTACGAAACAGGAGGTAATAGCTTCAGCACTTCACCCTTGCTAGAGTGCTTTGCAAGTTGCGACGGCTGCGAGTTGCCTACGAGTTTTCAAATTATCGAAGTAACGGACGCCCTATCGATACAACGCATAAGGAACTTCCGGGTACAAGTCTGGACGGAAGAAGGCCATCTGTCTCAATCGGATATTAACAGAGTGCTATTAGATGAACATGATGAGAACGCTCGCCACTGGGTGGTACAGATCGAAGGTGAACTGATTGCGGCGGCGCGTCTATCATTGTGCAGCTCAATCTTGGAAGCTCCCGAAAGGGACATGTTAATTCCGTTCGAGCTCTTTATTCCTACTCCGTTTGGTTATCTATCGCGCTTGGTGGTGCGAAGCGATTTTCGCGGAAAAGGCATCGCTAAACAGCTGACCTGTCTTCGTATGCAAGAGGCGTATAAAAGTGGCACTAAAGCAGTTACCGCTGTACCAGTGACATGGTGGGTTGAACCTCTGATAAACCTTGGATTCGTAGATTTAGGTGAAGCACCCGTTAGCCTCTTGGATTCACCGTTGTTACTTCATGTCATGGTGCATCGCTTGGAAACCTCGAAAACCCAGTCCTGGTTGACTTAATTAGACAGGTTAGCTCTGATAGCTGCTCCATCGGTTTAAGAAATCCTGCTCAAAGCCGCCCCAGAAGTGGTCTGAAGCTAAACAGAGATCGTCACTTAGCCCCTCGCTATCAAAGAGTATAAGTGTAAGATTAGGTACAAGAGAAAACAGAAGGGAGCCGTAGAGTAGTGAGAATGCTCGGGCGTCAACCGCGAGCTCAGGGTGCAGGTTTCGCCCCGCTCATCTTGAGAGTAACGGCCGGGATCGTCATGGCTGCACACGGTTGGCAGAAGCTTACTGAGTTCGGGCCAGCGAATTTCGGCAGCCAGGCGCTGGCGAATCTGGGCGTACCTTTGCCAGTGTTCATGGGATACGTAGTGACCTTCGTTGAGCTTATAGGCGGTATCCTGCTTATCGTAGGACTGATATCGCGGCTTGCTGCTCTAATACTTGCGATCGAGATGGTCTTCACGACCCTGCTCGTGAAGACTCATGTTGGGTTCATCGCGCCCCAAGGCAGTGGGGCCGGTGCGGAGCTCGACCTTACCCTCCTGGCAGTATTTTTGACGATCCTTCTAGTAGGTGCGGGACGACTGTCGCTTGATGAGCTGCTTGGTGTAAAGGGGGAAGGAATGCGGAGGAGGCGGGGTCGGAGATGGTGGCGTTAAGGTTCCATTGTAACGCCAAGGATCCGCGGGTTCGGATCGGAGGCAGATAACACTGTAGATGACCCGACTCGGTGTCGGAATGGCTGCTCCGATAGGTCATGCCCAAGCATAGCAGCATACCAAGTCACCTCATCCCTCCGCATTACAAAACACGCTCTAGAGCTTGGCACCTACCTCTGGTAAGTAGCTGCCCCGTTGTCTCTAAAACGGTTCCTAGGCGCTCTAACGTGCCGCCACCCGCTCGAAACGTACTTCTCGCACGCCGTCTGGTCAGCCGGGCACGGAATGATACCTCGGGCGGTTTAGTATTTCTGGATTGGTACCCTTATCTTTTGTTAAGTCCGGCAAAAGCGACCCCAAACCACAGACCGTTCGCAGAACGCGGGAGGCGGAGCCTCTACGTTTCCGTGTTCGTCTCTCCCGAGTCTCCGGCCTGCTGCCCGACTATCCGGCCGTCCTTCATCCGGATCACGCGCTCCATACGTGACCCGACGCCCGGGTCATGCGTCACGACTACGAAGGTCTGATCGTTCTCTCGGTTGAGTTGTAGCAGGAGGTCGAGGACCTCCCGCGAGGTGTCGGAGTCGAGGTTGCCGGTGGGCTCGTCGGCCCAGACGATGGCAGGCTCGTTGACGAGGGCGCGGGCTATGGCCACTCTTTGTTGTTGGCCGCCGGAGAGCTGGTTAGGACGGTGGTCAGCCCTGTCCGCGAGGTGTACCCGTTCGAGCATCTCGAGGGCGCGGCGGCGTGCGGGCCCCACACCAGCGCCACTCGCCAGCAAGGGCAGCTCGACGTTCTCTACGGCGGAGAGGACGGGCATGAGGTTGAAGCTCTGAAAGATGAACCCCATATGGCGGGCACGGTATTCGGTGCGGTGGGCGTCGCTTAAGGCGTGCAAGGGCTCCCCGGCGATGAAGATCTCGCCTTGGTCTATGGCGTCGAGGCCCGAGAGGGTGTTGAGCAGCGTGGTCTTGCCGCAGCCCGAAGGACCCATGACGGCGACGAGCTCGCCTTGCCCGATGCTCAGGTTCACGTCCTCCAAGGCATGGACGGTCAGCTCCTCCGTACGGTAGCTCTTGTACACTCCGCGGGCCTCTACTATCCGCGGAGGTCCCGTCTGCCGCCGAGAGTGGTCGAGGCTCAGGTAGTCGGTGTACACCCGGAGCAAGAGGCCAACGTAATCGGTGTCGGGCAGGGGCGCGTGATCCCCGATCTCCAGACCCGCCAACTGGCCGGCCGGGACACCGGTCGATCGGGCCGCCTCTTGCAGGGAGAGGCCGTTGCGGCGACGCATCCCTTCGAGGAGACGGCCGACGGAGGATCTAGGTCTTCCAATGTTCTTGCCGTTAGTGCTCGATTCCGTAACTACCCCCCTCTAGCCCTGATACCTGAGGGCCTCAACGGGCGGTACCCGGGAAGCCCGCACGGCCGGGACGATGGTGAAGACGAGCGACGCCGCCCAGACCAGAAGACCAACGACGAGCAGTGACAACCACGGAAAGACGAACTGAGTGTTCGAGTCTTTTACCGTAACGCTGAACAGATTATAGCCACCTAGAGCCCCGACAGCCACGCCAAGAAGTATCCCGAGCAACGCGATAAAGGAGCTTTCGACGATGAGTTGCCAGCCGACCATCCCCTTCTTAAAGCCCAAAGCCCTCAGAACCCCGATCTCGCGTCGCCGCTCGTGGACGGCGCGGGCGCTGATGACGGCCAGCCCCGCCACCCCAACCAACAACCCGAAGGCCAGAAAAGCCTGCACGATCTTCACGAACGTGTCAGTGAACTCCTGTCCCCGCCCCAGGATATCGTCTAGCAAGAAGCTTTGCGCGCCCGTCGCCGCGAACTCCTTCTTGAGCTCCCGACCGACCGCAACCGTATCGGCCCGCTTGTCCACGCGCAAAAGATACGTCTCCTGCGTCTGGAGGTTCGGGAACTCTTCTTTTGCCCCCTCACCGACCACAACGCCGTTGATCACGCCGAGGGTGAACCCGCCTGGGTCTTTGATCCTGCCCACGATCTTTTTCTCGACCTCCTTGCCAGAGACGGGATCGCGCAAGCGGAGCGCGTCCCCCGCTCCGAGTTTGGGACGGGCCAGGAACCTGCCTTCCCCGCTGTACGGGAAGGTGAGGATCGCGAGGTTTGGGTCGCGCCTCAGGGCCTCCCACGCCTCCCTGTCCGTGGCGTACTCCGGAGAACGCTCCTCGAGTTCGTCGGTCGTGCTGGAGAGGAAACTATCCGGCACGTAGGTTACATACTCCGCAACGTTCGCCCCGGGCGCCGCCCTGCCTATCGGCGGCCCGAACGAGGCCGTGTAGTCCGCCGCTTTGTACTCGGGCAGCTCGACACGGCCGGCTACGAGCCGGTCGCTGCCCGTGATCGCCGGTTGCAAAACGTCGTTCCCCTCCACCTTCGCGTCGAAGTTGCCTATAGGCGCGACCGGCCCGGCTTGGATAGCGCCGTCGTAACCAGAGAGCTGCTCGTCGCGGGCGTGCTGCGAAGCGGCCGATTGGGTGCTGGAGAATATAGAGCTTATGGTGACCATGTACAGGACGAGCGCGAACATCGCGAGCGTAAAGCCGGTGCGAGCGGGGCGGGAGGCCGGGTGAGCAATCGCCATTTTTAGAACGGGAGCGAGTCCAGGCGCGAGGCGCATCGCGAAGCGCAAAACGCCGTAGACGAGGCCGAGGTTGAACGATGCGAGCAACACCGCTCCGAGCACCATCAAGACGCCCTCGACGAAGAATATCGCTGGGCTCTCCTCGTTGGCCCGCGCTACCGCCTCGAAGTTACCGGCAAAATACGCGTACGCCAAGACCCCTGCCCCGGCGGCCGACCAAGCGATCCGGGCCGGTAAGGCCTGGGAGAAGATAAGGCCAAGCCCAAACGCCGCAACCACGGGTCCGAGGAGCATAAGGTAGCCGCTGAACTCAGGTACGGGCTCCGTCAGGTAGCCGACCTCCATGAGGAAGCCCGCAGCGGTGAGAGCGAGGGCCGCAACGAGCAACAGGCCCTGCAGGAAAAGCCAGCGTGGAAGGTGCCGCGAGGTCTTCTCCTCTGGCAGATCGCGGATGGCGGCGACCACGTTGAGGTTGCCTATGCGGAGGCTGGTAAAAAAGACCGCGAGAAAGGTGATGAGTAGCCCACAAGCCGCGGCGACGAGTATCGAAGCGGGCTCGACGTGGAAGGGGATGGTGAGGTCTCTGTTGAACAGGTCGGCAAAGATGGCCGTCGCCTGGTTGATGCCCCACACGAGGCCCGCCGCGATGCCCAGGCCCACGAGCGCACCGAGCAGCGAAGAAAGGAGGCTGTAAGCGTAGCCCTCATACACAAAGAGACGCACGAGCCCCGAGCGTTTCAGGGTGACGGCCCTCAAGATGCCGAGCTCGCCCTTGCGCTCCTCGGAGAGCATGGTGTAGATGTTGACGATCAGGAGCACGCCCGCGAGGATAGCGAACGAGCTGATCATCAGGAAGATGTCCGAGATCCGGAACCCGCTCCCCTCGATGGTGTCTTTCTTTACCTGAGAGACCTGAAACTCTTCCTTACCCGCCAGGATCTTCTGCACCGCTTCCGCCACCCTCTCGGAGTCTTCGACGCCCGAGGCTACGTCGCCCTCGTTGCTGACGAACACGGCGTTGATCTGTCCTTCCCTAGCACCCAAGAGCCTGCGCGCTTCCTCCTCACGTACGAGCACCGTCCCCTCGGAGCGTGAGAAGCGAGCCTTGTAACCCGAGATCCCCTCCTCCGGCACCACCGCCGCCACGGTAAGCTCCTCCGGTCCTGCACGCCCCACGAGACGCACCCTCGAGCCTTCCCGGAGGTCCAGCCTCTCCGCCAGACCTTCCGAGGCGTACAGTTCGCCGAACCCAGGTTCGGGACGGGTAGTCACTTCCGGGGGCTCTTCCCCGAAGGAACGCAGCCCCTCCCAGTCGGTGCTGACCAGGGTGACGGCGGGCGTGGCGACCGTCGTTTCACCTGCGTCGTCGAGTGACTCGGCAGGGACCTCGCTGGTCAAGACGCCGAGGACGCCGTCCACGCCCACTGGTCCCTCTTTCGTATCCTCAGAGGCCTCACGTACGGCCTCGGGCGTGATCGAAGCGGCCACCGAGGAATCGAAGAGTGGGATCGGGCGCCGGTCGCTCGGCACCCTCTGGCCTGCCTGCCCCACGACCTCATCGATCTCCCCCAAAGTTTGGCGGGCCTCGTTCTCCTGAAAACGCCCGGTGCTGTCGTTCAAGACCAGAGAGCCCGAGATCAGCGCCGTCCCAACCATCGAACCCACCACGACGAGCGTGGTGTTCCACTTGCGACGCGTTACGTTCCGAAGGCCCATCCGTCGCAGTACTGGGCGCCGAAGCATAGAGAAGACCACTAAGATGGTGACGAGGAACGCAGCCCCCAAAAAGATCGTGGAATACAGGCCCAACTCGCCTCCACAACGCGTCGCCGGCAAACCCACCACGCCCGTCTCTCGGGCCTCCCCATATTCTTCAACGGTAGCGGTGCGTCCGTAGCTAATCGTTTCACAATGCTTTTCAAGGAGTGACGCCAACCGCCGGATTGGGTCCGCACCGCGAACCCGCTCCTACACCGTAGGCCACGACGAACACCCGGAGCTTATTATCACCAGGTCCCGCCCTGCCCCGTCCATACAACTTACGCGTGGCCTTCCAAAACGTTTCAGCCTCGCAGCGAGCGAGGCCACTGCTAGACTGGTACCGTGATACGGGCTAGGGCCGACGCCGTGGGGAGCTTGCTCCGCCCGTCGGAGTCGAAGACCGCCCCCTCGACCCGTGCAGTATCCAGAAAGCCGGAGCCACGGCCAAAGCCAGCCCCACCATGCCAAGCCGGCCCCACCCGCACATCTGTACCAAAGGGACTGTCAAGCGCAGCTATGGGACCAAAATGAGGGTAATTCCCACCGCCAATGCCGCACTCGGTAGGTTGCTAGCTATATGTCATGCTAAACATCCTACCAAGCCAATTCTGAAACGCCTCCTCTAGGTTTGTGGCCTCGACTCGGTAGCCTGTGGCACACCCTAGATGGGGGAGTGCTACTGAATCTCCGCCACGCCGTGACGCAGGGCGAACACTAGCGCCTGCAGCCTCGAGTGCACCCCCAGCTTGGCTAGGATGCGCTGCATGTGATTGCGCTCCGTCTCTACAGAGATGTGCAGCCGCTCGGCTATCCCCTTGCTGTCCAGACCCTCGGCCAGCGCTTGCAGCACCTCTTTTTCTCGGACCGTGAGACGCGCGACTGCTCGCCTAGCCTCGTGCTCCTCCTCTCTTCGCGAGCCGGCGAGCCGAAGCAGCTCTACAACCTCTTCTATAGACAAAAGCATTTCACCCTCTTTAAGGCGCTGCACGGCCTCGGCGATCTCGTCCATGCCGGCTGACTTATGCAAAACTCCCGCCGCCCCGCGTTCTACCGCTCGGGCTATCTCTGAGCGCTCTAGGCTAGCGCTAAGCACTAGCGCCTGTGCTTGCGGGTTTAAGGCGCGCAGCTCCTTTATCAGCTCCCCGCCGTAGCCGTCCGGGAGCCCCAGGTCTACGATCGCTACGTCCACCCCTTCGAGTATCTGGCGCGCCTCGGCCAACGAGCCGGCCTGCCCGACGACCGAGAAGCTCGGCTCTTGTTCGAGGATGGCTGCTACGCCCTGCCTAAAAGAGGCGTGGTCCTCAACAAGCAGGATGCGCACTTCCTCTTGCGGTTCCTTGCTGTCCCTTTCGAGGTCCAGCTCGAAGTGCACCCTGGTGCCCTCGCCAGGCTTGCTTATGATCTTCAGCTCTCCTCCAAGCGCACGAGCCGTTTCTCGCATCCCCTTGGTCCCCATCCCGGTAGGCACTTCCTTCGGGTCGAAACCCTGCCCGTCGTCTGAGACCTCGACCCACAGCTTCCCCTTCTTAGAAGCCCCAGCGACGACCCGAACGTGGCTGGCTCTCGAGTGACGCTGAGCGTTGGTTAGGGCCTCCCGCACGATGCGCAAGAGCTCCAGCTCCTTGGTCCTGGTCAGTAGCGAGGCAGAGCCCACCTCGACGAAGAGCTCTATGTGGACATTGGGGGAGCGCTGGCGGTTGAGCTCCACGAGCGCCTCGAGCAGCTCTACGAAGTCCTGCTCTTGGTCTCGCTCCTCCAAGCGTAGGTCGTAGATCGCCCCGCGCAGCCCCTGCCCTACCCGCTTGAGTGTACCGGCTAACTGCTCCAGCCTGTGGCCTAGCTGCGGATCTTCGGAGATCGTCTGGACGATCTGCGCCTCCGCCAGGGCGTAGGAGAGGTCTTGGAGGGCCTCGTCGTGCAGGTCACGGGCAATCCTCCTGCGCTCGGCCTCCCTAACCTCGCCTAGCTTCTCCTCCGCTTGCTTGCGCTCGATCGCCATAGCCACCACGTTGGCGACAGCCTGCAAGAAGTTCACGTCGTCCTGTGTAAACGTCCGGTGACTCGTGGTGTGCGCACCAAGCACACCGAAAGGCGCGGCCCGACCCTGGATGATCGTACTCATCCCGCTGACCACCCCGTGCTCATGGAGAAGCGTAGGGCCGCTGAACCTGGTCTCGTTGCGCAAATCCTCTACGATCACCGGCTGGTCGGAGAGCAAGGTGTAGCCGGCCTGAGACCCGAGGCCTGCCCCCACCATCTCTTTGCCGATAAGTCCTTCCTTCCATCCCACTCCCGCTCGCAACAGCAGCTCTTCACCACCGGGTAGCAGTTCGAGGAGCTCGCAATACTCGACCGCCAAGGGCCGGACGACGAGGGTGACGGCCTCATTCATGACGGCCTGCAGATCGTCCTCGGCCAGCGCCCGCATGCCCAGCTCGGCGACGGCCGCCTGCTGGCTGGCTCGCCTTGCAAGGTCCTTCTCGTGCTTCTTGCGCTCGGTTACGTTCTGGATTACGGCCACAGTGCGCAGTGGCTGGTCTGCCTCGTCTCGGACAACCGCCGCATTCACGCTTACCCATACAATCTGCCCGCCCTTGCGCACGTAACGCTTCTCGGCCAGCTGTTCGGGTATCTCACCATACACCATCTTCTGGAAGCCCTCGAAGTCCTCCTCCCGGTCGTCGGGGTGGGTGAGCTCTAAGAAAGTCATGCCACCGAGCAGTTCCTCTTCGGAGTAGCCAGTGATCTCGCAGAACTTGGGGTTGACGTGCAAAAGCCGGCCAACGACAGGATCAGCTTGGGCCACTCCTACACCCGCCAGCTCGAATATGGTGCGGTAATCCTCTTCGCTCCGGTGCAGCCGCGGCTCGCCCTCGGCCCTGTTGTGCATGGTCAACTTAGCATCGTCTCCTTAAAGCCGTGTGGTGTACCCTCTGTGTCAGAAACTGTCACCACAGCTAAGAAGCATCGCTTCGTTCCGGAGGTGTGCTTCGAATCGGCCAAGGACCTCTCGCCGCAACTCCTACTCGGGCTACGCGTCTCTTGACGATCGTGCCCCAACCTACCAACATAGGCAGCATACCATGGCTACTAGAACGTAGCCAACCTTGCTTAGGTGTCAATAGTCCAATAATCCATGTAGACTATAAAGTATGACTTGTTTGCTTCATGAGGGCTCTGCGCCTAGGTTAGGGACTCCGCCTCACTGAGCGGTTGGCGCAGCCCCGGCCACTACTAACAGCCCCGCCTCCTTTCATCCCCTCTTACTAGAGGCCAAGGGCTTTTGAGAATCCCCCTTCTTACCAACTAACCTTACGTCTCGCGGGCTTACGACGCTTTGACGTAGTTGAGCTAGATTAGTTGAGTAAACGAGCAATCCAGCTCAGTCTGGAGTCGTCTCTTGCTGGTAAAGTGCAGCTTGCGCTGAGAAAGACTGGGACGGAGGCAACGCCTATGAGCACCGAACCCACCGGAACGCACGACCGGGGTGAACAGGGGGACGCTGAGAAGCCGCACGTGGACCGTCTCTTCGACGCGCCCCCACGAAGCGAGGTGGTGCCGCTCGAGACGCTCCGCCGGAACGACCTCGAGCGAGGCGGTGGAAAGGGGGCCAACCTGGGGGAGTTGATCTCGATAGGGCTGCCCGTCCCACCTGGCTTCTGCGTGACCACCGCGGCCTACCGGCGCGCCGTCGCGGAGACCGGCCTCGCCGAAGCGATCGACGAGGCGCTACGGGACATCCGGGAAGAAGAAGATCTCGCATCCGCCGAAGCCGCGTCAGCGGACATCGGCACGCTCTTCGAGGACCTGCCGCTGCCGGAGGACCTGGCCGAGGCAATCCTAGCCGCCTACCACTCTCTGGGCGCACCGCCGGTGGCGGTACGCTCCAGCGCGACCACAGAGGACCTGCCAGACGCCAGCTTCGCAGGCCAACAGGCGACATCCTTAAACGTCCGCGGTGGAGACGAACTGCTCGGGGCGGTGCGGCGCTGCTGGGCTTCCCTTTGGTTGACGCGCGCCATCGCTTACCGGAAGCGTCAGGGCTTTCCCCACGAGCGGGCCGCCGTCGCCGTCGTCGTGCAGCGGCTCGTCCCCGCCGAGGTGGCGGGCGTTCTATTCACCGCCAACCCCGTAACGGGAGCGCGCGACGAGCTCGTTGTTAACGCGGCTTCGGGCCTTGGGGAGGTGGTTGTCGACGGCCTCACCACCCCCGACAGCTTTATCCTGGACCGCGTGACCTTAACGATACGGCAGCAGCAGACGGGGCGGCAAGAGGTGGAGACCATTCTGACGGAGCGGGGCACGACCGAGCGTCCGCTCGGCCCAGATCGTGCCACTCACCCGACGTTGGACGAGGCGCAGCTGGCGCGGTTGGGCGAGGTGGGGCTCCAGATCGAGCGCCACTTCGGCGGTCCGCAGGACATCGAGTGGGCCTACGCTGGGGGGCAGCTCTGGGTGCTCCAGGCGCGACCGATTACCAACCTGCCGCCCGTGCCACTCGAAGACGTCCGCTGGGAACCGCCCTTCCCCAACTCCGCCTGGTGGCGCCGGCAGGTGGTCGAGAACCTGCCAGAACCGCTCTCGCCGCTCTTCGACGAGCTGTACGTACGCGAGGGCCTGGAGCTCTCGATCGACGCCATGATGACGTTTTTCAGATGGACGTACTTTCGACTGGAGGACTTTGCCGACCGGCCTTTCTTCACCACCATCAACGGCTACGCCTACTCGCGGGCCAACTACAAGCTTAGCTGGAGCACAATCCCGATAATTTTGCGCCTCACGTTCGACGAATTTCGGATCCTGTTTCGAGAGGGACCAGCGTACTGGCGCGAGCACGCACTGCCCTCCTACCTGGCCACGATCGAGCAATGGAAGGAGGTTGACCCGACTGAAGCGCCCGACGAACGTCTCTTGGTGGGCGTGCGCGAGCTGGCCCTAGAGGACGCTCGCTATTGGTTCGCCTGCGCCCTGATGATCGGCGCCGCGAAGATAACCGACGCGCTGCTGAACCGCTTCCTGGCGCTGGCGACGCCCAGCCGTAGCCTGACCAGCGGCACGTTTCTGCGCGGCTTCCCATCGCCTACGGTGGACGCCGAGACCGAGCTGGAGGGGTTGGTCGAGCAGATTCGTACCTCGGACGAGCTGCGAGCACTCGTCGCTGCTACGCCCGCCGCAGATTTGCCCGAGGCGATGGGAGGCACGCCAGCGAGCCAAACCTGGTTAGCCACCTTCTGGCGGTACCTCGACCAGTACGGCCACCAAGTCTACAATCTAGACTTCGTCGTTCCCACGCAGGTCGATGGTCCTCTGCCGGTCCTGCTGAGCATCAAGGCGATGGCGCAGCGACCTGGCCGTGACCCACGAACTCGCCAACGAGCCATCGTCGCCGAACGCGATACGCTTGTGGAGGAGACGGCGCGTTCTTTCGACCCTCTCCGTCGAAAACTATTCCGCGTCCTGCTCGGCTGGGCACAGCGCTTCGGACCATACCGGGAGCAGGCGCTTTTCTATATGGGCGCCGGCTGGCCTACGCTGCGCCGGCTGGCGCTTGAGCTGGGCCGGCGGCTGGTCGAGAGCGGCTCGTTGCTCACGGCCGAAGACGTGTTCTTCCTTGAGACCTCCGAGCTTAGGGAGGCCATCGCGGCGGGGAAGGCCGAACACCCCAGGCCCGGATTTGCGCACCTGGCCCGCGATCGGCGCGAGCTGCGCGAGGCCCGCAAGCGGCTGCACCCGCCGCCGGTGGTTCCGCCAGACCACAAGGTGCGATTCGGCCCGCTCGACATGTCGGCCTGGGAAACGCAGCAGCGCAACGAGCTCACCGGCATGGTTCTGCGCGGGTTCGCCGTCAGCCCCGGTCGGGTGAGTGCACCGGCCAGCGTGATCCTCTCGCCGGCCGACTTCTTTAGGATGGAGCCGGACACGATCCTCGTGTGCCCTACTACGACGCCGGCCTGGACACCGTTGTTCGCCCAGGCGCGGGGGCTGGTGACCGATGTAGGCGGAGTTCTAGCCCACGGCTCGATCGTCGCCCGCGAGTACGCCATCCCGGCGGTGCTAGGGACGGGGCAAGCAAGCCAGCGGATCCGCCACGGCCAAAGCGTAACCGTGGACGGCGACCAGGGGCTGGTATTCCTGGAAGAGTCAGGACAAGAATCTAGAAAGGACTCGTTCATGGCGAAAAAGCGGTGGAGAGATCTCACGGACTTGCAGAAAAGGGCCATCGTGCTCTCGAGTGCGGTGCAGGTCGCGCTGCTGGCGGCGGCGCTCGTGGACATCTACCGGCGTCCGCAGCAAGGGATTCGGGGCAGCAAGCGGGCGTGGAGGGCTGTTTCGTTCGTCAACTTAATCGGCCCGGTCTCCTACTTCCTGTTCGGGCGCAAGCGGTAGGTATGACCCAGAAGAAAGAGCTAAAGCGGGGCTTGTGGCATGCTCGGGGCAGAGCTTGCAGCCTGACCAAGGTTCAACGTGGCGCTTCCAACCCACCTTCAAACACCCAAAATGGTAAATTTGTCCTATAGTCGACGAAGGAGAGCCAAGCGTGATTAAAGGCGTGGCGAACGTGTGGGTACCCGTACAGGATATAGAGCGCGCGCTCGATTTTTACCAAAACACTCTAGGTTTCAGTCTCCTCAAGCGAGACGGGCCTTGGGCCGAGGTCGATGCAAACGGGCTTAACATCGGGCTCAACGGTAGGGAGCCTGAAGGCGCCCAGGCAAGCGGCGGACCGGTGATAACCTTTCACCTGGAGAGTAGCCTGGAGGACGCAATTGACGATCTCAAGGGCCGCGGCGTCGAGTTTCCAGCAGGAATCTCTGAACATGAGTGGGGACGTGTCGCAACCTTCAACGATAGTGAGGGTAATGAACTCCAGCTCTATGAACCACCAAGAAACTAGGACAGTTACTAAGCCGCGTAGCTGAACCGTATCCCGCCATCTGGGGCATAAGGTTCATCGTGCCAAAGAGAGTTCAACGTATTGTATGGCTCATTCCTAGGCAACGGTACCGTAGGCTGACTTATGTATCTTCTTGCTAAGTCCTCGTCAACTCCAGCCTCGAGGTACCGCCCTCCTCTGACAGCAAGGCCTGAACCCTCCGCAACACCGCGTTCTTCCCTCGATAAGGACCAGCGAATCAGCTGAACAGCTTCTTGAAATACCCGATGACCTTTTCTTCAACCTCGAGGAGCGGAACTTCGACGCCTCCCAGTTCGCGCGCGAGGCTCGTCACCCCATGCCCCTTAATGCCGCAGGGCGTGATCTTGTCGAACCATGAGAGGTCGGTCGTTACGTTGAGGGCGAAGCCGTGGGAGGTGATGCGCCCGGAGGAGAACTTCACTCCGATAGCAGCGATCTTGCTCCCCTCCACCCACACTCCTGTATAAGACGAATGCCGACCCGCACGCAAGCCATAGTCTGAGAGAACGAGGATGATAACCTCCTCGAGATCTCGCAGATACTTATGTGTGTCGAGCTCTTTGAGGCGCAGGATCGGATACCCGACCAGCTGTCCGGGCCCGTGAAAGGTCGCGTCCCCACCCCGATCGCTCCAGAACACCTCCGCTCCCAAAGACTTTAGGTACTTCTCCCCCACCCCGAGGTTCGATGCGTCCTTCGCCGCTCGACCCACCGTATATACCGGTGAATGCTCCAAGAGAACGAGCGTGTCTTGGACTTCGCCCTGTTTGCGAAGCCTGACAAGGTTCCTCTGTAGTTCCCACCCTTCCGCGTAGGGTGTGAGGCCTGGAAGGCGCCGTACCGCTAACGAGAAGGTGCGCTTCTCCAATTCCACGCGAAGCTCTGCCTGGCGCTTTTCTAAACGACGCCGCTCCTGCGAGCGTCTTCGGTCTGCTCGTGAGCGTGGTAGGAGCTGCGCACCAGAGGCCCGCTCTCGACATGCTTAAAGCCCAAAGCAAAGCCGTAGCGCTTGAGATCCGCAAACTCCCTCGGAGCGTAGTAGCGGCTCATCGGCAGATGGCTCTCTGTCGGCCTCAGATACTGGCCGATCGTGATGATGTCGACGTCGTGCTCACGTAGATCTAGCATGGTCTGCCGGATCTCCTCTTCGATCTCCCCTAAGCCCACCATGAACCCACTCTTCGTAAGCCCCTCAGGGTTCAGCTCTTTAGCATAGCGAAGCACCTTGAGCGAGCGTTCGTACTTCGCCTGCGGCCTCACCGCAGGATACAGACGTGGCACGGTCTCGATGTTGTGGTTGAACGTATCGGGCCTTGCCTCTAGCACGATCCGTATCGCGTCGTGGTTGCCCTTGAAGTCTGGGGTCAAAACCTCGACGGCGCAGCCGGGGATCCGCTCCCGAATCTCCTGGATCGTGGCAGCGAAAACGGACGCCCCACCGTCTGCGAGCTCGTCGCGGTTCACGCTGGTTATTACAGCATGCTTGAGTCCCATCTTCTCGGCAGCATCGGCGACCCGCTTGGGCTCCTCGAAATCCAGCTCGGTCGGCTTGCCTGTGAGAACCGCGCAGAAGCCACAGCTCCTCGTGCAGATGTTGCCCAGAATCATGAAGGTGGCCGTGCGGTTGTTCCAACACTCGCCTATGTTCGGGCAGAGAGCCTCCTCGCAGACTGTGTGAAGGCTCAAGCCACGCATGGTCTCCTTGATCTCACGGTACCCTTCGCCGGTGGGCGCCTTGGCCTTCAGCCATTCGGGCCTGCCGTCTCTGCCCTTTTGTCCACGCTGCAAGGGCAGATACTGCGTCAGTGTCCCGTCCGGGGGCGGGGCTACTGGCCGGTCCTCCCAACGATGCCGTACCTCAAAGGTGCGCTTGCCATCGTCTAAAACCTTGAGTGAGATCTGTCTGCGAGCCACCGTTCTCCTATCTTCTCACGTCTTCCACCTTATACTACCGCAAAGAGCCGAACCGGCAGAGAAACGTTCCCCGCCGGTTCTAGCATCTTGCCCACCGAGTTCCGGAGCTCTGAATTTTAAATATGGATCGCGTGTCCATCCACAGCCATGGCCGCCTCGCCCATAACCTCAGAGAGACTCGGGTGGGCGTGAACGGACATGCCTATCTCCTGCGGCGTCCCCTCTACCAGCTTGGCGAAGACGCCCTCGGCTATGAGATCTGTGACCTTCGGCCCTATCATGTGCATCCCCAGGATGAGGTCGGTTTCCGCGTCGGCAACCACCTTCACGAAGCCGTTGGGCTCGCCCTCTATCAACGCCTTGCCGATCGCCCTGAAGGGAAACTTCGACTCCTTGACCTCGTAACCCTCCTCCTCGGCCTGCTCTCTGTTCAACCCGAAAGAGGCGACCTCTGGATGGCAGAAGGTGACACGGGGGATAAGGTTCTGATCTAGCGGCATCGGGTCCTCACCGGCCATGTGCTCGACGGCAATTATCCCCTCGTGGCCCGCAGCATGTGCCAGCCAGTAACCGCCTATGACGTCCCCTGCGGCATACACGCCGTCCTCTGCGGTGCGGTAGAACTCATCAACCTGGATCTCGCCGCCGTCGTTCACTTCGACGTTGGTTACATCCAGGTTGAGGTCCTCGATCATGGTCTTGCGGCCGATAGCTACCAGGATCGCCTCCGCCTCTAAAGTCTCGCCCTCGCCTTCGTCGCTTTCTCCGCTCTCGACCGGGTCGGTCTCCCCGCCGTAGGTGCTCTCCTCATCGGCCTCCTGCTCTTCCTCTTCTTGCTCTTCTTCGCTGACGGCGGAGATCTTGATCTTCACTCCATCGTCGGTGTTCTCGATGGTCTCCGGATCGGCCATGGAGCTCGTTAGGACCCTGATGCCATGGTTCTCGAACTGCTTCTCTAGCTCGGCTGAGACCTCCGGGTCCTCGGCCGGCAGGAGGCGGTCCAAGACCTCGACGATGGTCACCTCCGTCCCGAAGCCGTTGTACATGCTGGCGAACTCGGTGCCCACAGCCCCCGACCCCAAGATGATGATCGACTGCGGATAATAGTTCATCGTCACCACGTCGTCGCTGGAGATAATCTTCTCATGGTCTATCTCTAACCCCGGCAGGGTTCTCACGGCCGAACCCGCGGCGATGAGGACGTAATCGGCTTCCAGCTCTTGCGTTTCGCCGTCCTCGCTCTCTACCTGGATCTTTTTGGGCTCGACGAAGCTGCCCACCCCGGTGAAGACCTGGACCTTGTTCTTCCTCATCAGGCCCTGCACACCCTGCTGCAGCCGCCCGACGACCCGGTCCCTGTATTCGGCAACCTTGTCGTAGTCGAGTTCGAAGCCGTTGGTGTTTATCCCAAACTCTTCGCTATGATTGAAGGCATTGAGCAGTTCGGCGGTGTGGAGTAGAGCCTTGGTCGGGATGCAGCCCCAATTCAGACATGTTCCCCCCAAGTTCTCCTCCTTCTCAACGAGCGCCACGCTCATCCCGAGCTGGCTCGCTCGGATCGCGGGTATGTATCCTCCGTTTCCACTCCCGATAATGACGAGGTCAAACTTTTCTGCCACCCTGTTTCTCCTTCCTAGAGGTACTTAGCACAATGTTAACCCTTGTTCCCTGTTGGGCCTGTTTTCATGCGGTATCAGCTGGCACATAGGGCAGAAGTGCGTTGGCCTTCCTGCGACGTTCTCCCGCACCACCACGCTCCCGCATCCTGGGCACGGCTCACCGTGCTTCTCGAAGACCCGCAGGTAATTCTGGTGTTTCCCGGGGCGGCCGGACACATCCCGGTACAACCGCACCGTTGTTCCCCGGTGCTCTATACCCGCCGTAAGGTTTCGGCGGATCGCAGCGTAGAGAGCGTCCCACTCCTCCGCTAAGAGGGTGTTGGCCTTCCGCCGGGGATGCACTCGAGCGTCATAGAGGATCTCGTCCACATAAATGTTGCCGATACCAGACACGACCTTCTGGTCTAGCAGGAGGGCCTTGATCTGGGCCTTCCGAGAACCGAGCTTTCGCTGCAGATACTGCGTGTCGAAGCCGTCTTCTAAAGGCTCCGGTCCCAAAGAGTAGAGCCTCTCCTCCAACTCCTCCCCGCCCAGCAGGCGAGCCCGGGAGAAACCGGTTACATCTCGCAGAAAAAGACGCCGCGCCCCATCAAGGTAAAGCAGGAGCATAAGAGCCGTACTGGGCTCCTCGACGGGCGGAACGAGGAGCAGTTGGCCCCCGATCTTGAGCTGGAAGACCAGGTTCATCCCATAATCGAGCTCCAGGATCAGATGCTTCGCCCGCCGCCGAGCTCCCGTTATGGAGACCCCTTTTAGCCGTTGGGCGAACTCCTCAGGTGAGGGCTGCTCCACGAGAGCTGTATTCAGCACCTCGGCTCCCTCGATCTTCGCGCCCGCGACAAGCTTGCGGAGATCCTCCTTTATAGTTTCGACCTCGGGGAGCTCTGGCACGGGATACCCTAAGATCCGACGGTCCGAACGGCGCTTACGAGCGGAGCCGCCTCCCCATAGACGGCCTTATAGAGGCCATCGAGCATTACCGAACGGGCATCTAAAGAGAGCATGGCGCCTTCAAGCACCTTCTTTTGGCCTTCCTGATCTCTCGCGTAGGGGGAGATGGCCTCCATCATGATGCGGGCGTGTGTCACATCCATCGTCACGTGGCTGGTGAAGATCTCAAGATCCTCGTCGGAGAGGCCGGTCGCCTTCTTCAAGCCCTCGGTGAGACGCACGTAGATCGGGGGTACCGGCCACTCGCTCGCCGGACCCATCGCTCCCAGGCCTAACCGTATGTCCGGGAGGCGCGTCAGCTCCCGATGGGCGCTTATGTACAGCTGTATCTCCGGAATCGTTGGTGGAGCCTCCCACTCCTCCTCGGTGAGGTCTAAAGCAGCGAGAAAACGCCTGTAAAGAGCTGGATGGGTCTCTTCGGGGTTTAGCCGACCGTACTCGTCGAAGAGGATCTCGGCAAGGGCGAGCTGAAGCTGTTCGTCGTGACCACAGTTGGAGATGAGGGCTGCAAGGTACAATCTGCTTACCCGGACGTGGCGATAGTACTGGATAGCGAAGGTCCTCACCCCCTCCTC
>DASQSI010000006.1:0-5034 GCA_035642415.1 Rubrobacteraceae bacterium | reverse complement strand
GTCTATCCTCTGCCTCCCCCCTGCTGCCGGTCACCTCAGCAGTTCCCTGGTTCCTCTGGAACCCCTCCGTCGCCCTCCAGCCAAGGAGCTCGCTACCTAGGCCTTAGGACCCAATCTTCAACTTTGTCGCCTACGCCGAGGAGGGACGAGTTCGTGCCGCCTTCATCGGCGGTAAGTCGCCACCTATAGAAGAAAGTCAGAGCCCCGCATCTTGGTATGAGATGTGAGCGATCGCAGCCCAATCGGCTTCGCTCATTCCCTGAGCCAAAGCAGCCACAAATCGGTCGTGTACAAGGCTGGCCATCGGCATAGGAACCTCGGCCTCCTCTGCAGCAGTGAGCAGCAGACGATTGTCTTTGAGCCCAAGCGGTAATTTGAAGCCCACAGGTTCAAACTTGTCAGCAGCAATCATGCTCCCGTAATTTCGGTAGACTGGTGCGGCAAACAATGAGCTTGTGAGAACCTCCAGGAATGAATCCGGGTCAAGTCCGAATTTTCGGACAAGCGCAAAGGATTCGCCTAAGCTTTCGATCACAGTCGTGACTAGGAAATTACCGGCAAGCTTGACTATGTTAGCTGCTATAGCTTCCTCACTAAGGACGTACGTTCTCTGCCCAATAACGTCGAAAAGTGGTTGGCAGCGCTCAATCTGTTCGGCCGGACCAGCGGCAACGATGAACAGCTGAGCGGCAGCCGCAGCATCAGGCCGGCCGAAAACCGGCGCAGCAATATAGTGATGCTGTAGTTCGCTATGAGCTTTAGCCAACTGGCGTGACAACCCTACACTGATAGTGCTCATGGATATATGAACGGCGCCGTCAGGAAGGGCTTCCAGGGCATTTCCCGGTGCGAAGATGACATCTTCCACGGCACGATCGTCTGCCACCAGGGTGATAAGCGCGTCTGCATTGGAGGCAGCTTCGCTCGGGGTTTCGGCAATCCTCACACCTAATGACTGCAACTCCTCGGCACGGCTTCTAGTCCGGTTGTAAACCTTCAACGTATGCCCTGCTTCGGTTAAGTTGCGAGCTATAGCCGATCCCATCTGGCCCAGGCCAATGAACCCTATGTCCATTCTCCCTCTCCTTTTCGTGAATCTGGCGGCTGGCCCTATGCTGCAGGCAAATATAGATGGCGCAATACCAGTGCGGATAGAATAACTGAAAGTACTGTCAAAAGACATTTCTGAAAGAACGTTTCTGCAAAGGGGTTGCACAACATGGGTTTCGGACTCTCTGTCCTTGACGTCTCCCCGGTCAGCGCGGGCTCCAGTGGCGCCCAGGCACTACGCAACACGCTCGAGCTGGCCCGGCTCACCGACCGGCTCGGCTACAAGCGCTACTGGCTGGCCGAGCACCATAACCTGCCAAGCATTGCTAGCTGTGCACCGGAGATCATGATAGGACACGTCGCGAACGTGACCGAGAGGATCCGGGTCGGCGCCGGCGGTATCATGCTCCCCAACCACGCCCCACTGAAGGTCGTCGAAACCTTCCAGGTTCTGGAGGCCCTACACCCGCACCGCATCGATCTCGGTATCGGGCGCGCGCCGGGCACCGACCCCGTGACGGCCATGGCCTTGCGCCGCTCGCGGGACGGGGTCGATGCAGAGGACTTTCCGCGGCAGTTCGGCGAACTTCTTGCGTTCTCAAGCGATGGCTTCCCAGAAGATCATCCTTTCCGATCCGTGGCCGCCATGCCAAGCGATGTCGGGCTGCCACCGATCTGGCTCTTGGGTTCCAGCGGCTACTCGGCGAGGGCAGCCGGGGAGATGGGCCTCGGCTACGCCTTCGCCTCGCATTTCAGCCCGGCGGACCCGGCCCCCGCCATGCACGCTTACTGTGAGAGCTTTAAGCCCTCAAAGGACTTCGAGCGCCCCTCAGCCATCCTCGCGGTTGCCGTTGTCTGCGGGGAGACCACCGAGCATGCTGAGAGACTTGCCACTTCCATGGAGCTTGCTTGGGTCCGCATGCGTAGCGGTGCCCCCGGGCCACTGCCAAGCCCCGAGGAGGCGATAGCCTACCACTACACACCAGCCGAACGCCGGCTGGCCGACAGCTACCGCTCCATGCAGATAGCCGGCGATCCTCAGGCTGTACGAGCACGCATCGAGGAGCTAGCCGAACACACAGCTGCCGACGAAGTCATGCTCACCACCAACGTCTACGATCACGCTGAGCGATTGCGCTCCTACGAACTGCTCGCCGAGATCTTCGAGATCGCGACACCTGGCAGGTAGGTCACCCTGGACCATCCTCCACGCGAAAGGAGAAACAATGGTAGACCCAAGCCCACAGCAGCGAGGAAACGACGTTAATTCGAGAAGCTCCCGCAAGTACTACCCGGACCATTCGGTCCTGGGAGGAGAAGTGGGCCTCTGGAGCTCGAACCTCAACTCCGTGCCTGCCTCCCAGGCGAGAGAGGCGGTGTCGGAGATCGAGGAGTTGGGGTACGCGGCGCTGTGGTTCGGCGAAGCCCTCGGCAGAGAGGCGTTCACTAACGCTTCGATGTTCCTCTCAGCCACGAGTCGCCTGGTAGTAGCCACCGGCATAGCTAACATCTTCGTCCGCGACGCCTGGGCCACGAACGCCGCGGCCAAGACCCTCGCGGAGGCGTTCCCAGATCGGTTCGTGCTAGGACTAGGCGTGAGCCACAGGCCCATGGTAGAGATGCGGGGCCACGACTACCGTTCGCCCCTCTCAACCATGCGCACCTACCTGAATAACATGCACCAAGCACGGTTCGATGGCGCGCAGCCCGAACACGACCCGCCCTGGCTCCTCGCGGCCCTCGGGCCCAAGATGTTGGAGCTTTCCAGAGACCTCGCCGACGGGGCGCATCCCTACCTGGTGACCCCGCAGCATACAGCGGAGGCCCGCGAGATCCTCGGTGACGGTCCCTTGCTCGCCGTGGAGCAAGCGGTGGCCCAGGCGTCGGATCGCGAGGAAGGCCTAAGGCTAGCCCGCTCCCACCTGAGTCGCTATATGCAACTGCCCAACTACCGCAACAGTTGGCTACGCCAGGGCTTCCGAGAAGACGACCTCTCGGGCGACGGCAGCGAGCGGCTCGCCGAGGGACTCGTGGTTTGGGGACCAGAGAACGACATCCGGGAGCGGATCAGCGAACACCTTTCGGCCGGTGCGGACCAGGTGTGCGTTCAGGTGGTGACAGGTGGTCCCGCGGGCAATATTCGGGAGCGGTGGCGCTCGCTTGCTCCCGCGCTCCTGAGGTAGGACTCTCGGCGAGGGTAGAAGTTTTGGCAGTTTGTTACCTGAGCAGGCGTCTCTTCCGAGTGCCGTAAAGCACCTACCACCCTTGTTCCATTGGTAGCAACAGCGGCCCGCGGCGCCTCCCGCAGGCGCAGTCACCCGCATAAGACCCGGTCCGAGCCTTTCTCGGCGCGTGCGGCTCTCTCCTTGCACTCCTTGCCCCATTCCTGGATCTCCAGCATCCCCGGATCGTAGTCGGAGAGGTCCAATCCTACCGCTTCATTCCTCCTCAGAGCCCGCAAGCGTCGCTCCCGGTGGAAGACTCGTGAACGGTATGTGGTCCACGCCAACAGAGACCGGTTGGATGAGTTGCACCCTGCTAGACAGCCATTGGAGCTAAGAGAGCCTCGTACCTAGTTTCGCGAACGTGTTCGTGAAGGCCCCACGCCTGGGCAAACTGCATTGCATCCTCGAACATCTCTTGCGAGTAAGGCTCGAAGACAAGCTTTTCTCCCCTACCGAATTTCGTGTAATCGTAGTCTCCTTCGAGAGCAGGTGGAACATTCCTCTCCCAGAGGCGTAAGTACGTGCTCGTATTCCTCTCCAGAGCCTCCTCCGCCCGCTTGAGGGCGCCGAAGAACTTGCTGAGCGTCTCCTTGCTGATCGTGGGCGACACCCAGAACGTAACTATAAACTCGCCTTGCGCAAGTTTACGCAGGCCCTTTGCTTCGGCAATCGGGATCTCGGGATCCAGGAGATTGGCGGCTTCAACCTCTCCACCCAGGAGCGCGAGCAGGCGCTGTCCAGGTCCACCGGTATGCACAACCTTAACGTGCTCCTTTGGCAGTACCTCTCCCAAAGTCTTAAGGGTTGTAAAGTGGCTACCGGCCATCATACCAATGCCGACCGGTACGTTACTCAACTCGTAGAGCCGTTCGATCCTGGAGCCCGGTCGCACAAAGATGGCGTAGCGCCCCACGCTGTACAAGTCTGGTACGACCTTGCCCATACCGGCACCCGCATTGCAGGCAGTACCCCATTCGCAAGCCGAATTGGCAACCTCTTCTCCCTGGACGAAGGGAAGGTCCTGAGGCCTCTGGCCGTAGTCATCGCCTCGATGACTAGAAACCGAGTGCATCACATCGGTTAGCATCTCCGGCTCGAGACCTTTGTCCTGAAAGTATCCTTCCTGCAGCGCTATCCACTCGTGTAGCCGCGAGAAGTGCGGCACTACATTGATGGGAACCCGTCCGCTGCTCGCTGCGGCCATAAGGGTGTCCTCCTTTCCTTCAAATACATCCCTAGTTATATCGTAGGTAGATCGGCTGTTGCTACATCCCTACCCACCACGCGCTACCTCGCCTATAGGTCCGCCCTGCTATCGCGGGAAGATTAGGGAGCCCCTCGGGGAACGGCCTCCGATGGTATAGAAGGGCAAGAGGGCCCGTAACAGGAGAAGCGGTATAGGTTCTTCTTCGAGCCGTGATTCTCGTGGATAAGTTAAGGACACACCTCTGTCCGGATACGGGCGCCACATCGAGGGTGACTCTCCTTGGAGGAACTGCACAGCTTCCCAGGCGTGCGGGTACACGTGCGCTTCCTCGATCACCAAGCAGTCCAGCCCCCGTCGACCAGAAGCGTATGACCAGTGACTAACGCCGCCGCCGGGCTAGCAAGGTACACGGTAGCGGCCGCAACGTCCTCGACCCCGCCTATGCGGCCCAAAGGTATGCGCGAGAAGATGCGCTCATGCCATTCTGGATCCTCGAGGATGTTACGCGTAGGCTCGGTGTCCACGAACGTAGGCCCAACCGCGTTCACCGTG
>DASQSI010000005.1:0-39593 GCA_035642415.1 Rubrobacteraceae bacterium | reverse complement strand
GAGAAATAGCTTGTGAGAATAACGTTTATCATAAGCTTTTTCGTCTACGAGTCTGCCCCCCTATCCTAACAAACTCGAACGCTGCAGTGGTTCCTGCCACTTAGTAGGTTGACCCTCTGGGCAGCTCACAAAGCTATCCCTGGGCGTTCTGGACCAGCGCGACGCTACGTCTACACAGGAGCGAACTTTTATAGTGGACTTTGTCTCGAATGGAGGAAATTCAGTGATGCCAACCGCATCCCACCGCACCCTACCACATCCCGCCTTGGAAAGTATGGGACTACGTTTTCGGCTATAAAATGGCGGTTACTCATACCGCATCCCGCCGCATACTACCCACAATTTACGGTAGGTCTCATAACGTAGATGTGTGATATACCAGGTGGTAACTCCTTCTGAAACGCTTACGCGCTCTCTATGCCTTGCTCAAAGGTGCCAACTCCGGCACGAAGATCCTCTCCTGGGAGCCAAACCGTACGACGACCTTCCCTCTTTGCGCCTCGACTACCTCCCCAACCCCGAACCTTGCGTGCCGCACCTTCTCCCCTGCGCTATAGCCTACCGGAGCCGCGGCGCGTTCGGGCTCACGTCTGTGAGGCAAAGCCATGCCCCATCCGCCACGGCCCAACGAAGAACCAGGAACGGAGCCGACCTTGAACCTCTCCGGGATCTCCGAGAGAAAGCGCGAGGGCATCTGATACTCGAGTCCGCCGTAGGTCGAGCGCACACGGGCATGCGTGAGCGTGAGCGTCTTCTTGGCCCGCGTGATCCCGACGTAGCATAACCGCCTCTCCTCCTCAAGGTTCTGCTCGTCGAGCGAACGTGCATGCGGGAAGGTCCCCTCCTCCATACCCACCACGAAGACGTGACCGAACTCCAAGCCTTTAGCGTTGTGGAGCGTCATCAGCGTAACAGCTCCCTCGCTCGTGAGATTGTCCGCCTCTGAGTACAGTGCCTGCTCCTGCAAGAAGCCTTCCAGCGTCGCCTCCGGCTCGACACGCTCGTACTCCGCGGCGGCGTTTATAAGCTCCTGAATGTTCTCCAGGCGCGACTCGGCCTCTACCGTACCCTCCGCCTCGAGCTCCCGCCTGTAGCCTGACTCTTCCAGAACCGCATCTATAAGCTCTGCCGGTGACACCTCCCTCGAAGCAACCCGCCACCCCTCGAAGAGGTTTCGCACCAGAGAGCAAGCTTTGCAGGCTGCCCCCGTAAGCCCGGCCTCCTTCGCCTCGCCGAGAGCATCGTACAAGGAAATGCCATTCAGTGAGGCGTACTCCCGAAGCTTGCCGACCGAGGTTGCTCCGATCCCCCTCTTTGGGACGTTGATGATCCGCTCCAAGGAGACAGAGTCATCTTTGTTGGAGATGACCAAAAGGTAGGCCACAGCGTCCTTGATCTCTGCCCGCTCGTAGAACCTGACGCCCCCAACGATCTGGTACGGTACCCCCTCCCGCACCAGCACGTCTTCCAGCGTCCGGCTCTGCGCATTGGTCCGGTAGAAAACTGCGACGTTCCTCAAGGAAGCCCCAGCGTCCGCAAGCCGTTGTATTTCCGATACTACGAATCGAGCCTCTGCGTAGTCATCGGCAGCCGTGAAGACGCGAATGCGCTCGCCCTCCTCCCCAGCCGTCCACAGCTTCTTCGCCTTCCGCGAAGCATTATTCGCCACCACCGCATTCGCCGCGTTCAGGATCGTTTGGGTCGAGCGGTAGTTTTGCTCCAGCTTGACTACCTTCGTCTCCGGGTAGTCGCGCTCGAAGTCGAGGATATTCTGGATATCCGCTCCGCGCCAAGAGTACACCGACTGATCGTCGTCCCCTACCACACACAGGTTGCGATGGGCTGCGGCTAGGAGGTTCACCAGCCGGTACTGGGCATGGTTCGTATCCTGGTACTCGTCCACATGGATGTACTTAAAGCGCGTCTGATAGCGATCGCGGACCTCCTGGAAGACCTCCAACAGCGCGACGGTCTGCATGATCAAATCATCGAAGTCCATCGCATTGTTTTCGTAGAGCCGCTTCTGGTAGAGCTCATAGACCTCAGCGACGTTCTCGGCTATGTAGCCCTCGGTCTGTCGCAGATAGTCGTTGGCATCCATGAGTAGGTTCTTGGCGGCGGAGATCTGGGTATGGAACGACTTGGGGTTGAACCTTTTAGGGTCCTTATTAAGCTCGACGATGCAGCGCCGTATGAGCCGAACTTGATCGGCGGAGTCGTAGATCGTAAATTCTTTTTTGTACCCGAGCTTTTCGGCATGGACCCGCAAGATACGAGCGCAGAAGGCGTGAAAGGTCGAGACCCACATCTTGCGCGACTCGGGCCCCACGAGGAGCGCCACTCGATCTTTCATCTCGCGGGCGGCCTTATTGGTGAAGGTTATGGCGAGTACCTCGTCGGGTGCCGCAAACCCCTCATCTATGAGGTAAGCGATCCTGTGCGTCAGCACACGCGTCTTGCCGCTACCAGCCCCGGCGAGGATGAGTAGCGGTCCTTCGGTGTGCGTAACGGCCTTGAGCTGGGTACCGTTTAGCTGATCCAGGAGCACGCTAGCGAGTATAACAGCATACCTCGCCCGCAAGGCCCAAGAATATCCCGATGGTCGTTTCGCGGTCTATACCTATCCGTTCGCCCACCTCTTCTATGTGGAACTTATCCATGTAGTCCTGGTCCTGTCTGAGACGCCACAGGATCTCATCTGCTATAGCGCCAGCGAACTGTCGGTAGAGGATTCTGTCGATCGTGAACGCCCCCTAAAAACTACAACCTCTCGTGGCCTTGTAACTAGGATAGTCTAAAGCTTGTTCCTACCCTGTGGGGCTGCTGTGTTGCCTATTATGGTGGTTGTTGGAAACTTGGGAAGGGTAAGAGAGCATAAAAAGAGCGCCTGGGCCCTACTACTCCCTCGCGCTTCAGAGGTTCTCTAGGCCTATCGGTCTACGGCTCGTCGTACAGCATATCTAACAGCTGCCGTAGCTCGCCCTTTGCCACTAGCCCGCTCCACAAATAAGACGACCTCGACGAAACGGCTTCTTGGAGCATAAACGTTCCTCCCTCTCTTAGAGCCTGTTTTGTAAGGATGCGGCTCTTAGTGAGGGCCATCCCGACGGCCAACCTTGTAGGCTTCGGTTGTGCTGAGCATTGTTCGCAGGAAGGACGCTGGGATACCGCTCTGCTACGGCCAGCCGACGCCCGGTGCGGGTGCCTCAACAGTGAGCACCTGGCCCGTCCTTGGCCCGTCGCCAGCCATGCTGTCCGCTGAGAACTCGGCCGCCATTAGGAACAGTGTTCTCCTGTCCACACCCCCGAGCGTGCAAGCGAAGCAGCCGCGGTCAGGGGCGATTGCTTGCAGCACCTCACCGCCTTCACGAACGCGCACGCAACGTTTGTTAGGGACGTCGCCATACCAGACGGCATTTTCGGCGTCGAGACAGATGCCGTCGGGAACTCCGCTATCGAGGTCGACCCACACCCGCCGATTCGACAGGCTGCCGTCAGCCACGATGTCGAAGGCCGTGAGCCTGTTGGCGTAGGACTCGGCCAGGATCAGCGTCGAGTTGTCGGGCGTCACGGCCATGCCATTGGGGAATGCTACGTCATCCGCTACCTGCTGAGCCGAACCGTCGGGGGTGACCAGGGCGACGATGCCGGGGGCGAACTCGCCGCCTGGAAAGTCGAAGCCGATGTTGCCGATGTAGGCGTTGCCCCGGCCGTCCACGACCATGTCGCTCCAGGGATGTTCATCCAGGCTGCTCAGGTCGGCATGGGTCACCAGCGACCCGTCGGGCTTCCTGCGCAGCAGACGCCCGTCGAGCGCCGAGACGATGAGCAGGCACCCCTCGGGAAGCCAGCCTGCGCCCCTAGGCATTGCCGGAACACAGGCGATGACCTCGCTCGTGCCCTCGAGATCGACGGCAACAACCTCGTATGCGCCCATGTCGGAGAACCAGAGACGACCATCGTACCAACGTGGCGGCTCGCCGAACACCAGTCATCAGGGTTTGCAGTTCAGACACTGATGACTCCTTCCTTCGGAACCAGACTTTATTGTTCGTTCGTGAATCGACGAGAGTATTGTGCCAGTTAAGTCTCTACCTCTGTACGTTGGGTAGAGGAGCATGGTTCTTCCGAGCTCTACAATTCAGTCATCGCGCCAGCCCGTCCTGGCGTGGCTGCCATCGCAGAAAGGTTTGTTCGCAGACTGGCCACACCGGCACAAGGCAGCCTTGGTTCCGCGGTAGGAGGTCTCGCCGTCGGCGCTCCGGATCTCGACCTCCCCGTTTAGGATAAGCGGGCCATCTACCGCAGGGACGATCCGAAGCTTTCGACCGTCCGCATCAGCCCCCGATGCGAGCCGGCTTTCCCCCAGAAAACCGGCGTCTCTGAAATTAGCTTGCCTGTGGCTGTTGTCGCAGAAGGGTTTGTTCATGGATTCGCCACAGCGGCAAAGAGCTACACGGGTATCTTCTAGGATGGTGGTGCCGGTGGAATCTCTTATCTCGGTATCGCCCCGGACGTAGAGTGGTCCGCTGGCGGCGACCGTAACGATGTTTCGGCTCGGTACGGGTTCCCCGGCTCCGCCGTCTATGCGTTCGAATTGCAGGGCGCCGGTGGGACAACGCACCACGACCTCGGCCACACGATCGGGGTCGGATTTCTCCGGCTGTATCCAGGGCCGCTTTTCGGTGTCGAAGACCTCGGGCAGGCCCCCGACGCACTCCCTTGCGTGGATGCAGCGCTGCAGGTCGAACGAGACCGTTATCTTCTCCGAGCGGTAGGCTTTTCTGGTCATAAATGCTCCTCTACGCTCTGCTCTGACTCTTCGAGCTCAATCCACTCGTCTGCCCACAGGGATAAACCCTCCACCACGGCGTTCAGAGCGCTCCCCTTCTCGGTGAGACGATACTCTACGCGTACCGGCCTTTCGGGCACCACCGTCCGCTCGACTATACCCTCGGCCTCGAACTCCCTGAGCCGCTCCGAGAGCATCCGGTTCGAAAGGGCCGGGATCGCCTCCTGTATCTCACCAAAGCGCGAAGCCCCCGCGAGCATCGCTCGCAGTATAGCTCCGCTCCAGCGACGACCTACGATCTCGACCGCTCGCTGGTACCTGGGACAGAACCTCTGCGAACGATCCTCATTGGAGGAACCTATCATGACAACCACAGTCTACCATGGCCGCAGGTTTGACATAACTTACATACAGATCTATACTTAGTTATACTAAATAACTATAAGGAGGTTACAAATGGTAAACCTTGGGTTACTGGCGTTGAGGCTGGTGTTGGGCGTGATCTTTGTCGCCCACGGTGCTCAGAAGCTGTTCGGTTCCTTCGGTGGGCCGGGGCTCAAGGGTACGGCTGGGTTCCTCAAGCAACTCGGTATAAAGCCGCCTTACCCGATGGCAGTTCTCGCGGCGCTTGCCGAGTTCATCGGGGGAATCCTGGTCGCGGTTGGGTTCCTGACGCCCCTCGCGGCGCTGGCCCTGATCGCGGTGATGGTGGTCGCCGTGCTCACGGTGCATCTGAAGAACGGGTTTTTTGCCCAGAATGGTGGCTACGAGTTCAACCTGGCACTCGCTGGAATGGCGCTGACCCTACTGCTTGCCGGGGCTGGAACGCTCAGCCTCGATAGTGTGCTGGGTGTCCCCACCCTCGCGAGCGCGCTGGGCATTCTTTGGTAGAGAGAAAGGAGAGCTAAATGGATCTGGCGGAGGTTTGCTCATGAACGCCGAGGTCCACAACAACCCAACCGAAAACCGTTACGAGGTCTGGGCGGACGGCGAGCTGGCAGGCTACGCTCAGTACGGCCTGGGCCGCGGGCGGATCGCCTTCGTGCACACCGAAGTCTACGAGTCCTACGAGGGCCTGGGCCTGGGCAGCCGGCTGGCCCGAGCGGCGCTCGACGACACGCGCGCCCGGGGACTGGAGGTAATGCCGTTCTGCCCGTTCATCGCGGGTTTCATCGAGCGCCACCTCGATGAGTACCGCGACCTTGTGGCCCCTGAGATGCTCAGCGAAGAGATACTATGAGCCAAAAGCCTCCCGCAGATAGAGAAGAATCGGCGATCTCCCACGCGGAGCGGCCGTATTGATGACGCAGAGTGTGGTGAGAAAGCTGTCCACACATCGCCCGTATATCAGCCATTGAGCTAGCGATCGCCAACTAATGTACTATGAGGCATCCTCGGCCTTTTGACACCCCCCATCACCAGCACAGCTACTGAGAGCGTCCAGCCTCGTCTTTAGATCCTCCTCGGTGACAGAGGGGTCGATGCTCTCGGGTGCGCTGTTTAATTCGTAAGGGTCGGCTTGGAGGTCGTAGAGTTCTCTATCTCCGTTGTCGTATTCGACGTATTTGCGGGTCTCGGTCCTAATGGCCTCGTAGGCGGGTAAGCCGGACTGGTCGCCCTTAGCTTTCCCCTTGCCCTTACCTTTTCCTGTCTTGCCGCCTGCTTGCTGGCCCTCTCCTTGGTTGGTGAACCCTTCCAGTAATATAGCCGAGCGCCACGAGGGATCGTCGCCGAGTAACAGTGGCTTAAGCGAACGCCCGTCGGCCGGGAACGACATACCCGCAAGGTCCGCAAAGGTCGGGGCGAAGTCGGTGTTGACGACCAGCTTTTCTACCTCGGATCCTGCGGGGACTCCCGGGCCCCGAACGAAGAGGGGCACGTGGGCGGACTCCTCGTACGGCGTCCTTTTCCCTTGCTTTATGCGATGCTCGCCCTGGTGGAAGCCGTTATCTGAGGTAAAGAAGATGAAGGTGTTGTCGAGGGCCCCATCGGCTTCTAACTCCCGTATAAGGGAGTCGACCATCTCGTCGACGGCTAGCATGCTTCCCAGACGATTGCGGTAGCGCTCATCGATGTTCGAGGCCTGATCGTCGGAAATGCGGTCGATGTCTCTAACGTAGGAAGGTTTGTCCGAGACATCTTCCTCGTCAAAGGACGGAGGACGGGGAGCCGTTTCGTCAGCGAAAGCGTCCTTGTGACGCTCGGCGGGGGTCGCAGGCCCGTGGGGAGCGGTCGGGGCCAGGTACATGAAGAAGGGTTTGGTAGCATCGGATGCCGCCCGATGAACAAAGTCCGTTGCCTTCTTGGAGAGCACGTCGGTAAAGAAGTCTTCGGTACTGTTGCCGTATGAGACGACTTCCCCGTTCTCGTTGATCCTGTAGTTGTATAGCTTCTGTTCGTCGAGCTTGCCGTACCACTGATCCCAGCCAGGTGGGACGTGCTCAGGATCAGCCTGGGTGTAGTGGTTGAGATACTTACCGAACAAGCCCGTCGTGTAACCGTTCTGCTGCAGGCGTGCGGCGATGGAGTTCTCCTCGTATCCCTCATCGCGGAACTTTTCGAAGCCCCCGTTAGGGGGCTGGTTGCCCTTTACGCCGTGATTGTGGACGTAAAGGCCGGTGAGGATGGTGGATCGCGATGGGCAACACAGCGGGTAGCTGATAAAGGTCTTCTCGAAGGAGGTGCCCTTGTCTATCAGTTGGGAGCGCAAGGTGGGCATCCGCTGCACAGAGGCAAAGTCCAGGTCATCGGTGAGAATGAAAATGATGTTTGGTCGAGTAGTAGACGCTTGTGCTTGTTGGGTGCTCTCAGAAGACTCCGCAGCCTCGGAGCCTGAGCAGCCAACAGCGAGGAAGGTTGCTAAACACGCCAGGATCCCGAAGAGCACCCAGCTCCTGGTCTTTCTCGCTGTCCCAGGCCCGCTGCCGGCGCCGCAAACTTTGCGGAGCTCCGGTAGCCGTTTGCCGTTACGTTCCTTTAGCTCTACTGCCTCCATCAGTTCCGAATACCCCCGCCGTAGCCCGGTTTTGGTTTCCGAGAACCCGGTCTCGAACCCGGCTCGTTGACACCTAGTATTACAAAGCCTACCAAGTACTTTCTCCTCGTGAATAACACTGGAGAGGAGAAGCAGAAGGCACGAGTTCGCTCGGTCATCATGGACCATGGTACCCACACCAGCACACCCATGATAGACAAGAAGGTGAATCTGGCTCCCGGCGAGGAACAAGAGTTTACGGCGGTAAACGATTACGGCGCAACCAACCATTTCAACACGGTTATCGGGAGTGAGACGCAGAACCTCACCCCGGTCGTGAAGGTCGTCGACGCCGCGGGGGCGGAGAAGGCCCGGTTCGATCAGGATGCGTTCCTGATTGCAGAAAGGAGAAGCTAAAGGCTAATCTAAGTATTTAGATTAATGCCGCCAGAACCGGTGCACCAAGACCGTAACGCTTCGCTCGCCCGAAGGTACAGAATGTTCCTCTGCCCAGGACCGAAAGCCCCCCTCTTGCATCTTCTTTAAAAAGGTTGGGGCATCTTTGCGGCGGGGGTCGGCGAGGAGGATTTCGCCGCCAGGGGCGAGCAGGGTAGTAGGGATTAAGGCTGCAAGCGCCGGGACGTTCCTAGATTCATAGAGCACGTCGGCGGCGAGTATGAGGTCGAAGGGGCCTAGTCCTTTCGTCTCGGGGGTGTGCCAGTCGAGGAGCCTCGTTTCGGGCTCAAAGCCCAGGTTGGCGCGGGCGTTATAGCGAGCAAAGTCGAGCGCGGCTGCATAGTGGTCGGTGGCGGTGACACCTGCTCCGCGAGCGAGGGCGACCATGCTCGGGAGTCCGGTGCCACAGCCAAGCTCGGCAATGCGCCTGCCCGCAAGGTTCTCCTTTGAGACACAGCGTGCCAACACCACGGCGCTCGGCCAGAGGTTGGCCCAGTAGGGGAGGCGCTCATCGCGGGCGAAGTCCTCCTCGTCGATCAGGGCGTCCGCCGCCGCCGGATGCGTGATACGGTACGTCTCGTATCCGACCTCGACGAAGGTTTCGGCCAGCTCGGTACGCTCCCGAAGATGCGCTCGGAGGCGCACCCGGTGTTCCTCGGAGGGCTCGTTTATAGGGTGTAGGAGGTTACGGCGGTTTCGGTCTGTGTCTCGGCGTCCACCGCCTCGCCAGCCGCCTTGGCGCGGGCAACGCGGCTTTCGCGCTCTTCGGCGGCTATCTGAGCGATGGTGTAGCGACCGAAAACTCCTTCCAGGGCGCTACGAGCCTCGTCCCAGACCTTGCTCGTGGCGCATAGGGGGGCGTCGGCGATGTAGCAGACTCCACCGGCAGAGCAACGAGCTGGGCGGACCTCGCCATCCAGGATCTCGACGATGTCGAGGACGGTCACCTCTTCTGGGGGCACCGCAAAGCAGAACCCGCCGTGCGCTCCACGGTGGCTCTCAAGGATCTTTGCCCGCCTGAGCTCCCCGAATATCTGCTCAAGGAACCTCTCAGGGATGCGCTGTCGGCGTGCGATTTCGTACACCCCCAACGGCGAACCACACTCGTCGAGCGCTAGCTCCATTAGCGCCCGTACCGCGTACTTGCTTTTCTGCGTAAGCCTCAAAACCACCCACTTGCAGAAATCAAACTACGCCTCAATTGTAACAGATATCTACCAGCGAGTGGCCCGCCCTTTCGGCTACTCGTCGAATACAACGAGTAGCGCCTTGTTCACTCCCACTCAATTGTGCCCGGTGGCTTGCTGGTGATGTCGAGCACTACCCGATTCACGCCCGGGACCTCGTTTATGATGCGGTTGCTGATGCGCTCCAGAAGCTCGTGGGGTAGCCGAGCCCAGTCCGCCGTCATCGCGTCGTCGCTCGTCACCGCCCGGATAACGATAGGGTAGGCGTAGGTGCGAGCGTCTCCCATGACGCCCACAGAATGTATCGCCGGTAAGACGGCGAAGCTCTGCCAGAGTTCACGGTATAACCCTGCGTTCCTTATCTCGTCCTGCAGAACGAAGTCGGCCTTGCGCAGGATCTCCAGTCGCTCTGCCGTGACGTCCCCGATGACCCGGATGGCCAGACCTGGTCCCGGGAACGGTTGACGCCACACCATACGCTCCGGCATCCCTAGCTCCGCCGCCACTACCCTGACCTCGTCCTTGAATAGGTTTCGCAACGGCTCAACGAGGTCGAGCTCCATTATCTCCGGCAGCCCTCCGACATTATGGTGGCTCTTTATGCGCGCGGCGTCGCGGGTGCCACTCTCGATCACGTCCGAGTAGAGCGTTCCCTGTACCAGGAACTTGGCGTCTTCTATGAAAGAAGCCTCCTCCTCGAACGTACGGATAAACTCCTCGCCGATGATCTTGCGCTTCGCCTCAGGGTCGGTAACGCCCGCGAGCTTGTCTAGGAAGCGCTCCTGCGCCTCGACGTGCACGAGGGGCATCTCCGAGTTCTTTCCGAACGCCTCGATGATCTGTTCGGCCTCGTTGTGCCTTAAAAGACCATGATCCACGAACACACACGTTAGGTTGTCACCGATCGCACGGTGCACGAGCATCGCTGCCGTCGCCGAATCGACGCCCCCGGACAGGCCGCAGATCGCCTTCGCGTCCCCAACCTGCTCCCTTATCTTCTCGACTGTGTCGGTGATGATGTTGACCGGTGTCCAGTCAGGAGTGCAGCCACAGGCCTCGAAGAGAAAGTTCTTGAGGATTTCTATACCGTACTCGGTGTGCCTGACCTCCGGATGAAACTGCACCCCGAAGTAGCCCTTACTTGGTTCCTCGAAGGCGATGATAGGCACGGTAGGGGTCTCGGCAGTGATAGAGAAGCCTTCGGGAACGGCGAAGACGGCGTCGCCGTGGCTCGTCCAGGCCCTTTGCTCGTCGGGGGTGCCCGCGAAGAGCATGCCGTGCTCCTTCACCCGTAGGTCCGAGCGGCCGTACTCTCTTATTTGCGTGGCCCCAACCTTCCCACCCAGCTCAAGCGCCATAAGCTGCATCCCGTAGCAGATGCCCAAGGTAGGCATGCCGAGCTCGAAGAGCCTCCTATCCACGCGTGGCGCCTCTTTCCCATAGACGCTGTTCGGCCCGCCGGAGAGGATAATGCCTTCTGGCTTGCATGCCATGATCTCTTCAACGGGCGCGTCATAGGAAACGAGTTCAGAGTAGACGCGGGCTTCGCGGACGCGCCGGGCGATGAGTTGAGCGTACTGACCGCCGAAGTCGAGGATGACGATCAAAGGATATTACTCTCTCTCTAGCCCATCCCGACGCCCTGGGACCGCTGCTCGAGCTTTCCCTCCGTGTGCAACGAAGGTGCCACCATGATCTCAGCCTTCTGGAACTCTTTTATGTTCTCGTACCCGGTCGTCGCCATGCTCATCCTCAAGGCCCCCATGAGGTTCAAGGTACCGTCGTTCTCGTGGGCGGGGCCTACCAGGATCTCCTCCAGCGTACTTGTGATCTTGGTACTTATGCGCGTCCCCCGGGGAAGCGTTGGATGGAAGGTTGCCATCCCCCACGAGTAGCCTCGTCCGGGCGCTTCTTCCGCTTTTGCAAACGCGCTGCCGAGCATCACGGCGTCGGCCCCACAGGTTATGGCCTTGGCGATGTCCCCGCCGGTCCGCATTCCGCCATCGGCGATGACGTTAACGTACTCGCCCGTCTCCAGATAGTGGCGCATACGGGCAGCAGCGGCATCGGCGATAGCCGTCGCCTGTGGTACCCCGACCCCGAGCACACCCCGCGTGGTGCAGATGCGTCCCGGGCCTATGCCGACAAGCACCCCTACCGCCCCCGTACGCATCAGGTGCAAAGCGGTCGAATAGCTCGCGCAGCCTCCTACCACAACGGGGACGTTCAGTTGCGGAACGAACTCCATAAGGTTTAGAGGCTCGACGGTCTTCGAGACGTGCTCGGCGGAAACGACCGTACCCTGGATGACGAGTACGTCGAGGCCGGCTTCGATAGCAGCCCGATGATAACGCTCTACCCTTTGCGGGGTCAGGCTCGCCGCCGCGATAACGCCATGGTCCTTTATCTCCTGGACGCAGCGGAAGATTAACTCTTCCTTTATGGGTTCCGCGTAAATATCCTGCATCACGCGTGTGGCCTTAGTCTCCGGCAAACTGGCTATCTCCTCAAAAACAGGCCCCGGATCCTCAAAGCGCGTTTGGATGCCTTCGAGGTTCAGGACGGCGAGACCGCCGAGTCGTCCGATTATCCCTGCCGTCTTGATATCGACGGCGGCGTCCAGCGCACTCGCTAGACATGGAAGATCGAGCTGTAGATTGCCTAAAGACCAGGAGATGTCTATGTCCTGCGGATCGCGAGTTCGGCGGCTGGGGACGATAGCGATCTCATCAAGGCCGTACGCTCGCCGGCCTGTTTTGCCCCTACCGATCTCTATGTTCATGGATGATTGAGACCGCCTTTCTGATCGTTCTGCACGAACGCGTGAGAGCCCACAAGGTTCCCCTGTGGGCTCTCACGCCAGCTATCTTTCAGGTACCGCAACTCCGCGCTAGGTTAACCCTCGATGCTGGCGGGGTCAAGGCGACTAGAAAGGGATTTGCAGGTGCTCATTGCTAGGACGGCGATTATCGGACGAGATGAAAGCCCAGCAGATTAAGCAACACTATGACTAGTATGATTATCACTAGGACGGAAATTACGGTGCCAACTTCTCCCCGCACTTTCTACCTCACCTCCAACGCGTGAGATCCTAAATACCCAGAAGCCGCAGTAAGAAGATGACCACGATGAGGACGGCCAAGACGCCGATTATCAGCTCTAAAGTCCCACCCCTCATGTACTAACCCTCTCTTTCGTCGACTCTTGTTCGAGCTTTATAAAGGAGAGTCGCGCTACTCTAGAGAAGCCGCAGTAGGATAATGATCAGGACGAGCACAACCAGTACGCCGATTAGCAAGTTTATGGCCCCACCACCCCTCATGCTCTAACCTCCCTCTTTGGTTTCGGTCCTCGGATAACTGTACCCGCTTCTGGTTAATCGAAACAAATTATCTCAAACAGCTTAACAAGAAGGGCGGCGCCTCGCGGGCGCCGCCCCCAAGAGATCCCCTTCGAGGTCCTTACATCATGCCGCCCATGCCGCCGCCAGGCATCGCAGGGGTCTCCTCCTCTGGCTCTGCCACGACCACGTCGGTGGTAACGATGAGGCTCCCGATGGAAGCCGCGTTCTGGAGCGCGCTCCGCGTGACCATCGCGGGGTCGATGATACCCGCTGTGATCAGGTCCTCATACTCACCCGTCAGGGCGTTGAAGCCGATGGAGTCGGTCTGGGACCGCACCTTATCAACCACGATGGAGCCATCGGCACCGGCGTTCTCAGCGATTTGGCGGATCGGCTCCTCAAGCGCCCGGTGAACGATCCTGGCGCCGGTACGCTCGTCGCCCTCGAGGGAGTCGCGCAGGTTAGCCACGTCCTCCTGGGCGTGCAACAGCGCCACGCCGCCACCCGTTACGATGCCCTCTTCGAGAGCCGCTCGAGTCGCCGAAAGGGCGTCCTCGACGCGATGCTTTCTCTCCTTAAGCTCCGTCTCGGTCGCAGCACCAACCTTGATGACCGCAACGCCGCCGGCGAGCTTGGCCAACCTCTCCTGAAGCTTCTCACGGTCGAAGTCCGAGTCAGTGGTTTCGAGCTCGGCCCTGATCTGGTTTATACGGCCCTGGATCCTGTCGGTGTCCCCGGCGCCATCGACTATGGTCGTGTCGTCCTTGGTGATGACGACCTTGCGCGCACGTCCGAGCTGGTTGAGCTGAGTATTCTCGAGCCTCAAGCCCAACTCCTCGGTAATGACCTCGCCACCAGTAAGGATGGAGATGTCCTCCATCATCCTCTTGCGCCGATCGCCGAAACCCGGAGCCTTGACCGCAGCGGACGTGAACGTGCCGCGCAGTTTGTTGACGATCAGGGTGGCCAGAGCCTCACCCTCGACGTCCTCGGCGATGATCAAGAGCGAGCGGTTGCTCTGCATGACCTGATTAAGGATCGGCAATAAATCCTGGACGTTGCCGATCTTCTGGTTGGCGATCAGGACGTAGGGGTCGTCGAGGACGGCCTCCATGCGCTCCTGGTCGGTGACGAAGTAGGGTGAGAGGTAGCCCTTGTCGAACTGCATCCCCTCGGTGAACTCGAGATCCATTCCGAAGGTCTGCGACTCCTCGACGTTGACCACGCCATCCTTGCCGACCTTGTCTATGGCCTCGGCTATGACGTTGCCCACCTCGTCGCTACGGGCGGAGATAGCGCCGACCCGAGCGATCTCATCCTTGCCGGAGATCTCCTTAGCCTGGGATCTTATGGCCTCGACCGCCGCAGTTACAGCCTTGTCTATGCCGCTCCTCAAAATCACGGGGTTCGCCCCCGCAGCTACGTTCTTGAGGCCCTCGCGCACGACGGTCTGAGCCAAAACCGTCGCCGTGGTCGTACCGTCACCAGCGACGTCGTTGGTCTTGGTCGCAACCTCCTTGACGAGCTGGGCACCCTGGTTCTCGAAGATGTCCTCTAGCTCGATCTCACGCGCGATGGTTACACCATCGTTGGTGATGGTTGGCGATCCAAACTTCTTGTCCAGCACCACATACTGACCCTTGGGCCCGAGCGTTACCTTGACCGCTTCGGCGAGTTTGTTTACGCCGGCTTCCAGCGCCCGGCGCGCCTCGGTGTCGAACCTTAGCTCCTTATGCGCCACTACTAACCTCCTTTGCTGGCTGCTTGTGCTTCTTGCGAAATCACCACTTTTTGGCACTCTATGGGGAAGAGTGCCAACCTCCCAAAGTATATGCTGAGCGGAGGTACAATTCAAACCATGAACGTGTTTCGTCCCAACCGGCTACCGAGCCTAAACCGACTACCGAAGGAGCTGGCCCGCGAGGAGCGCTTCTGCGAAGCCTGCGGCGAGACCAACATGCACATCCTATACCAGGTGCCGAAGAAGGTGATATTCGTGTACTTCAAGGATCATCCCGAGAACGTACACGCAACGTGCATAAAGTGCGCCCGGAGCACCGTGCTTACAGGGGAGGAGCGTTTCAGTGCGCTCTCGCTGCCTAAGGATCGTGCGGAACCCGGCGGGCCCTTTAGAAGCTAACAGCACCAAACTAAATACTTCGGGCGTTGAGACCAAGGTAGTCCGGATAAGGAACAATAGGAGTAGTTGCAGCGGCGGCTCCGATCATGGCGGCGTTGTCCGTACATAGCTCAGGCGGCGGTATTACGAGTTTTACGCCGAGCCTCTCGCATTCTTCCATCAAAACGCGCCGCAGGGGGGCGTTGGCAGCAACACCTCCAGTAACGACGATCGCGGGGGCATGATAGAGTTCTGCCGCTCGCAGCAACTTGAGAGAGAGCGCATCTACAACGGCGGCCTCGTAGCTTGCGGCGAGATGCGACAACTCCTCTAGAACGCCCTTTTCATCCATAGCCTTGAGCCTGTAGAGAAGGCTGGTCTTGAGGCCGGAGAAGCTGAAGTCGAGGTTGTTCTTTTCTTTGAGGGCCACGGGGAAAGCATAACGTGAAGGATCTCCGCCTTGCGCAGCCTTCGAGAGGGCCGGGCCACCCGGGAAACCCAGGCCCAGCATGCGGGCGCCTTTATCGAGGGCTTCGCCAGCGGCATCATCGAGGGTCTGCCCAAGAAGGTTCATACCGCTTTCGGTCACGGAGTAGATGGCGGTATGGCCGCCGGAGGCTACGAGTGCGACGAAGGGCGGTGCGAGGTCCTGATCGGCGAGGTAGGCAGCGGCGACGTGGCCTACGAGGTGGTTTACGGGAATTAAAGGGAGCCTATGAGCATATGCCAGACCCTTAGCTGCCGAAAGACCGACAAGGAGGGCCCCGATCAAACCCGGACGCACCGTGACGGCCACGTGGGTCACCTCCTTTAAGGGTACCCCCGCGTCGGCGAGCGCCCTCTGCACTACGCCGTCGAGGCGTTCGAGGTGTGCACGGGAGGCGACCTCGGGAACAACACCGCCGTAGCGTTCGTGTTCCCTTTGCGTGTGGACAACATTGGAGAAGGCGCGGCGACCAGAGGGGACGAGGATGGCGGCGCAGGTATCGTCGCAAGACGTTTCGATAGCCAGAATCACAGTACTATTTTAACGCTCAGCTATTAGCTTTTTCTCTGATCAGCGATTCGTTGCTTTATTCACGTAACCGATGGCAGTCGCCAAAAGCTGGTCGCTCCTACGATCTACGCTGCGTTTGGCTTACGGGCCATTGTAGGCGCCCGGGTTGTTACTGATGACGGCTACCGCTGACTGCTAAACTTAACGACGTGCGTACCTTCTCGGTGCTCTTCACCCTTATCGCGTTGGTGATACTGGTACAGTTTCTGATCTACGTGACCCGGGGTCCGGTCGACCCCGTAATCGCGGGCGTCATCTTCTTTGGCTTCGTGGCCTGCCTAGCCCCAGCCCTCTACCTACTCAAACCCTTCGAACGGCCCGAGCAACGTCGGGGGCGTGAGGAGAAGGAACGACACGAAAAGCCTCCCGAAGATTCTTCCGAGTAAGGACACAACTACCGATACCTCTCTAACATCCCGAGCTACCGCGTCGAGCCAAGATTGAGGGTCAGTAGCAGCGCGTCCTCGTCGCCGTAGTAGCCGGGACGAACGCCAGTTTGAACGAAACCCAGGGAGCTATAGAGAGCCCGAGCCTCCAAGTTGTTCGTGCGTACCTCTAGGTACACACGACGAGCGCCGACGGAGGTCGGGTGGGCTAGGACGGCTTTCAGGAGAACCCTGGCGAAGCCCTGCCGTCGGCGATTCGGGCGCACCGCAAGCGTCATTACGTGTATCTCATCGGCGACAAGCTTTACACCAATGTAGCCGGAGATGGCACCACCTTCCGCGAGGACCATATAAAGGCCAAGCGTGCTATCCAGCTCCTCGCGCCAGGTGGCCTCGCTCCACGGTCGAGGAAGGCTTTGACGGTCGATCTCCATCACCACCGGCAGGTCTGCCGCGCACATTCGGCGCAAGAGCGGCTCCGTCAAGCTCTGCTCCAAGGGTTGAGATCCCGGCGCACTTCGGCGTCCGGCTGGCGGACGTAGAGCGGTACGACCTCCCCCGGCGATACGGGTGCAAGATCTGCTGAGAGGACGTGTCCCACCGCCGTTACCCTATGCAGCAGCGAGGCATCAGGCGGGATACGCCCCAAGGCGGATAGCTCCCTCCTGTACCGTACCGCGCCGTCGCCGACAATGAGTCTATCCCTCTTCAAAGGCACGGCCTCTGCCGAAAGCTCCTCTGGCGTTACGCACAAGATCTCGCCGTGCGCACCATCATCTGCGAAGTGCTGGGCAAAGACCTGCCGACGTTTGGCATCCAGCACGGCGAGGACAATAGGCTCCTTCGCATCTAATAAGGCCGGGGCGGCGAGCGCGGTCAGAGTCGAATTCTTAGAAAGTGTAGCATGAGTTGCAAGCGATAGAGAGCGCGCGGTGGCCAGTGCGATACGGATGCCGGTAAAGGTGCCGGGACCGACACCGGCCAGGATACGCTCTACTTGGTCGAGGTCCATCCCGGAAAGACTCAAAGCATTATGGGCTGCCGGAAGTAAGGCCTCCGAGGCGCTGCGGGAGGGAACGGAGATCTCTGCGAGTATCTTTCGGCCGGTTTTTGGTCCATGGAATCTTCTGTCCCTTGGCACAGCGTCCCCTTCGGCACGAGCGACAGCGGTGGTTACGATGTCTGTCGAGGCATCTAGAGTTAAGATCAGCACGTAGCCGACGAGAGCCGTGCCGCTATGGGCCCCGAGAGCCGCACCCGGCGTGTGGTCGGTGACTGGGGGAAGATCTCCACGACGCTCGGCTCCTGGAGTAGCCCGAGCGCTGGGTCTGCCCACTCGATAAAAGTTATGGAGTTGGCATCCAGGTACTCGTCGAAGTCCAGTGCGTCGCGTGCGTCCAGCCCCTCCAGCCGGTAGAGGTCCAGATGATTCACCCTGACCGCGCGCCCGTCCATGGATCCCTCGTAGCTGCGGGCGAACTGGTAGGTAGGGCTCGTCACCATCTCCCGTACGTCGAGAGTGTGCGCTGCTGCCCGCACGAAGGTTGTCTTACCAGCCCCGACCTCGCCTTCAAGCACGACGATGTCTCCAGGTACGAGAAAGGTCGACGCCTTTTCGGCGAGTGCTTTGAAGGCACCCTCGTCCAGATCGTCCCACTCAAGAGAGGCACCAGCCATGAATCTCTACCAAAGACCCGGTTGCAGGGGCTCGCGCTCGGCAGCTGGGATGCGGGAGACGTTGAGAGTCTCATAGGTGCTCGGGCGTTCGGCAGCAATGAGTTCCGGCAAACGAGAGAAGTCTGAGACGAGGAGCGCGCGTTCCGCCGGGGTGTAGAGCGCACGCGCCAGGGAAAGCGTCGGGAAGACGTAGCGGCCGTCAAGCGGGATCACACGGCCCCGGATACGCGACACGGATTCCTTGCGCCCGGTGAGCGATTTGCTCGCCAAGTCTCCCAACGCTACCACGACCTTCGGGTCAACGGCTGCGAGCTGGGCCAGAAGATAAGGCCTACAGGCGTTGATCTCCGCCGGCTTCGGGGCTCGTTCCTCGGGCGGTTTACACTTGACGAGGGTTGTGAGGTAGACCCCCTGGCGTTCGAGGCCTATGGAAAGCAAGAGGCGGTCGAGCAGCATCCCCGAAGCGCCGCGAAACGGCTTGCCCTCCCTATCTTCGTTGAAACCCGGCGCGTCGCCCACTACGAAGAGCTCGGCGTTCAAAGGTCCTTCGCCGAAGACTGCCCGCGTTCTGGAGTGGCACAGGGTACCGCACCTGCGACACTCTAAAGCTTCCTTCTGTGCCTCGGCGAAGTCCATAAGACGTTAGTAAGCCTCCGTCACGGGTAAAAGGTAGCCAAGATGGCCATGGACCAGGCTCGTTGCCCCGAAACTCGAGCCAGGAATGAGGATGGCCAGGATGACCGTGACGAGCCTCACAGCGTTAGAGTCCCACCCGAAATGGCGAGCAACCCCGCCGCAAACGCCCAAGACCCAACGGCACCTATTCGCTCGCTTTATGCCCATGCCACCTCCCGGTGTCCCGCTACCGAAGTTTCTCCGACGGGGTCAATATTATCCTCGACCGCACCCCCTTTGTGAAGCTCCGCACGGTCAAACACCGGCCCCGAGACAAGTCGATACGACAAACCCTATCTGGAAGCGTACATCATCGAGCTTCGAAGCTACTATCGTTTTACCAGTATGTTGTCTATGAGCCGGGTCTTGCCAACGCGGGCGGCCAGGGAGAGCAGGATCTTGCCGGTCTTCGACCCTACAGGTCCGAGCGTCGCAGCGTCGTTGGCGAATACGTACTCAAGGGCGACGAGCGGTTCAGCCGCCATAGCGTCACGGACGGTTTCCTCCAGGACCCTAGGATCAGTGGAGCCGGTATCTCGAGCAGCATAGAGGGCACGGGGGATGATCGTGGCAGCGGAGCGCTCCTCTCTTGTGAGGTAGACGTTACGGCTGCTCATAGCGAGGCCGTCGGAGTCACGGATCGTCGGGCAGACGACGATCCGGGTCAGGAAGTTTAGGTCCTGGATCATGCGTCCTACCAGGAAGGCTTGCTGGGCATCTTTCTGACCCATGTATATCGCCTGTGGGCCTACGATGTTGAGGAGCTTGACAAGTACGGTCGCGACCCCTGCAAAGTGACCAGGACGTGCCGCACCCTCCAGAACGTCCTCTACCGTCCGCACCCTCACCTCCGTCGCAAACCCCTCCGGGTACAGCTCGGCCGCCTCCGGCATGAACATCGCGTCGGCGCCAGCTTTCTTCGCAAGCGCCGTGTCCCGCTGTGAGTCTCGAGGGTAGCGGGTGAAATCCTCCCCCGAGCCGAACTGCAAGGGGTTCACGAATACGGAGACGATGACCGTGGCGCACTCCTGGCGCGCCTGGCGTACAAGCGATATGTGTCCCTCGTGGAGGTAACCCATCGTCGGCACTAACCCAAGAGGCCTCTCCTTCGTGAAAGAGCGCGCCTCTTCTATGCTGCGGAGAATTTGGATCTCTCCGTGTTCCAACGCCTACACCTTGCACCCGGCAATATCGTGGAGCAGAGCGACCAGCCGGAGCCCCCAGTGCCCCCCATCACCCATCCTGGCGACGATTCGACCCTTCGCAAGCTCCCTCTCCACGGCCCGCACGGTCTCGAGGATGTGCTCGAAGGTGTCGAGATGGTAGAAGGGGTCCTGCCCTTGACCCCGAGCAAGTCGGAGCTCTCGCACCTCGCCGAGCAGCGCTCCTTCGTCGAGCGGGGGCGCGGGTACCTCATGGATGGGCACGCTTACGACCCTTAGCTCTGGCCTCAACGCCGTCGCCGTCGTGCTGCCTTTTTACGGCTGGTGTTGGGGTTGTAACGGCCCTTGAGACGGCTTGGTTCGGTCTCCTCATCGTCTTCCGCCGCACCGGAACCACCAGTAGCTCTGGCGGCCCTGGCACCGGGCTTCTTCTTTTGAGCCTTCAGTTGAGCGAAGCGCCGCTTTTTGCTCCGCTCGGCAAAGGCCGTGAACACCGCGAAGAGAAAAAAGAAAACAACTGGGTAAGCCAGAAAGGTGACGATCTCAGCACTGCTGTCGAAGCTGAGCTTTACGTACCCCGGGAACGCCGTTTTGACTATATAGATCAGCGCCAGCCAGATGCCGACGAAGATCGCCGCCCGCTTAAAGGCGTTCTTCCACTCAAGGCCCTCGAACATCAGTGTAGCTCCTCTCGACGCGCTTTGCGTTGATCCCCGTCGTCACCTCGTAGTTTATCGTGCTCGCCCAACGCGCGAGCTCCTCGGCCCGGATGCGCTTCCCATCCTGTTCCCCGACGAGCACGACCTCATCCCCGACCTTGACCGTCCCGTCCACCGCAAAGACGCAAGCGTCCATCGTCACCCGGCCGAGAATAGGGCGTCGCGTCCCCCGTATAAGCGCCGCCGCCCGGCCCGAGAGCGTGCGATGGTATCCCTCGGCGTACCCTACCGGCACCGTCGCCGCGAACGTTGGCTCTGCGGCCTTAAACGTCAACCCGTAAGAGACCCCCTCGCCTTTCGCAAGACGCCGAACATCCGCTACATAGCTCTTCAAGACGAGCGCAGGGTTCAAGTTCTCGTCGGCGGGGTCGCCTTCGTCCCCTGCAGGGTGCAAACCGTAGAGGGCTATTCCGGGACGAACGCAGTCGTGGTGCGAGGAGGGGTGCCAGAGGGTGCCGGCTGAGTTCGCTGCGTGCACAAGCACGCCCCCGAAGTCTTGCGCGGCGAGCACCGCCTCGAAGAGGGCTAACTGGCGATTGGTCGCCTCTTTATCGGAGTCGGCAGAAGCGAGGTGGGTGTAAACACCGACGAGCTGCCTGTCGAGGATCTTACGAGCCTCCCCTACTTCGTCAGGCGCAATGCCCCAACGGTTCATGCCGGTGTTGACCTTGAGATGGGCTTCAAGACCGGGACGGGCCGCGATGCGTTTCGCGCTCGAGATCGAGTGTGCCGTCGCCTGTAAGCGATGTTCGGTGCTGAGAGCGAACTCATTCGGGAGGAGATCCGTCAAAACGAGGATCGGGGCGGTAATGCCGGCACGTCGGAGCTCGACACCTTCTTCGGCAGTCGCAACGGCCAAAGAACGGGCGCCGGCTTCGAGAACAGCGCGAGCGACGGGGACAGCGCCGTGACCATAGGCGTCGGCCTTCACCACCGCCATGAGGCTGGCGTTCTGAGCGCAGTGCATGAGGACGCGGACGTTGTACCGAATCGCGCTGAGATCCACCTCGGCCCAGGCGCGGCTCGGTATCCGGCCCTTGGATACGAGAACTGTCACTTTGCTCGTGCTCGGCGGATCTGTGGATCGATGGCAACCAGGGTATCCTCGCTAGCGCCGAACCATGTGCGCGCCCGAGGGTAAGGGATGGCGTCCTCTACGTCGTTCAGTTCAGAGGCGGGGTTTGAGGACATGGAGGGTGAGGATGTCCATGCGAGTGATGACGCCAGCGAAGCGCTCGCCCTCGACAACAGGCAGGATCTTCCTGCGCTCCTCGGCCATGACGGTCGCGGCTTCGACTAGGGTAGCTTCGGGGGTGATGGTAGTCAGGTCCGTGGTCATGACCTCGTCGACGGTGACGCCGGCGCTTTTGAGGGCCTCCCTACGGTACTCCTCCGTGTCCCCAAGCGGCACGATACCGCCTAGAATATCGAGAAAGCCCGGGGACTTGATCTCTGCGTCCTGGAAGATGAGGTCACCCTCGGTGATTATCCCGAGCAGTCGCCCGTCGCTCACAACCGGGGCGCCGGAGATCCGGGCCTCGGCGAAGAGCTTGATCGTTTCCTCTATGGTGCTCTGGGGTCCCAAAATAGGCCAGTCGGTGTGCATGATCTCCCCAACCCTAAGCTCCCGGATGTCTTGCTGCTCCACGCCTTACCCCTTTATAGCCAAAGTTCTCGTCCCGCTGATACTGTACTCCAAATGGGCGCTCTGCACACGCCTCTGTTAGCCAACCATGCCTGCTAGTAGATCTCGTCGAAGGCCTTGGGAAGGTGAGGTAAGAGATCGGTTGCGATCATACTCTCGGCTGGCCAGCCGGTATCTTCGAGCCAAAACTCCGACGCGCGCCCGTGGGCCCAGACTCCGGCACGGGCCGCATCATAGGGACTCATACCACGCGAGAGGAGCGCGCCTATAACGCCCGAGAGCACATCTCCCGCCCCTGCCGTCGCGAGCTGCGCGCCGCCGGTGGAGTTCACGGCCGCCCTCTCGCCCTCGAGCACCAAAGTGTCGGGGCCCTTGAGCACTACGCAGCATCTGCCTTCTTCGGCCGTCCGACGCGCCATGTGGAACCTGCGAGCCTGAACCTCTTTCACGCTCTCCCCGAGCAGTCGCCCGAGTTCACCTGGGTGCGGGGTGATTATGGGCGATACTTCCCTCCCGGCGAGTGCCTCCGGACCTGGAAGGTTGGAAATGGCATCGGCATCGAGCAAGACCGGTACGTTCGTCTCCTTTAGGATTCCCTCAACGATCCGCCAGCTCTCCTCCCCGACTCCCATCCCCGGTCCGAGCACAACCGCCGAAGCCCCCTGTGCCTGCTCCAGTATGGTATCCAGGGCGTCCGAGGTTATGCTCCCTCCGTCGCCTTCTGGCATCCCGGAGACGAGAACCTCGATAAGCTGGGCATCGACGCGGGGGGCAACGCTCTCAGCAGTTGCGACGAAGATTATGCCGCACCCGGTTCTTTGCGCGCCACGGGCGACCATAACGGCAGCGCCCGTGGCCTCGACAGAGCCCGCAATAACGAGCAGTGCCCCCGCCGAGTACTTGTGGGCCGTCGAGCCCCGACGCGGCACCGTGCCTAGCAAGGAACCGGCGTCTGTCCACTCAACCTCCTCCGCTTTATCTGCCTCGGGCGGAATGCCGATGTCCACAGCGACGACCTCACCGGCATGCTCTAAGCCGGGCGAGACGACGCACCCGAGCTTCGCCGCGTGCGCACAGACCGTGAGGTCGGCCTGCACCGCTGTCCCCCACACCTCCCCCGTCGACCCGTCGACTCCCGAGGGCACGTCTACCGACACGACCGCAGCCGCCGCGTCGTTTATCTTTTCGATGAACCCCGCCTCCTTCTCGCGTACCTCGCCCGAAAACCCGGTTCCTAAGAGGGCATCCACGACGAGGTCTGCTAAGTCCAGCTCCTCCTCGTACTCGTCCGGCCCAATGAAACGCACATCGAGGTTATGCAAAATGTTGAGATTGACCTTAGGATCGCCCTCGTACCCCTCCTTTGTCGCAAACACGGCGATCTTGGCACCGGCACGGTGGAGCTCGCGGGCGACGACGAAGCCGTCGCCGCCGTTGTTGCCGCCACCGGCAACGATGAGGACCCGGCGCCCAGCTAGGGGTCCGAAACGCTCGAGTGCCGCTTGAGCCATCCCGACGCCGGCCCGCTCCATGAGGATGCCACTCGGGATGCCGAGCCTCTGGGCGTCACCGTCCGCCCGGGCCATCTCATCGGCGGAGTAGAGCTTCAAAGGGCACTCTCAACAATGCTATGGTCGCGCTCCGCCCGGCGGACGACGCAGACCGCGACGGCGGAGAGCTCGGAGTGGGTGATGGAGATTTGAAGCTCCTCCTCGCAGATGCCTACCATTTTGGCGAAGTACTCTATCTTGCCGCTGAGGCGCACTGTCGGGGCCCGACGGGGACAGCGGACGACCTCCACGCCATTCCACTGGATCAAGCCGCACCCCAAAGCCTTGGTTACGGCTTCTTTGGCGGCCCAGCGGCCAGCATAATGGCGCTCAGCGAAGCGGAACTTCTCGCAGTAGGCGATCTCCCTTCCGGTGAAAAGCCTCTGACGGATCCTAGGCGTCCTCTGGAGGGCGAACTTCATCCTTTCGACATCCACGACATCCACCCCAATCCCCGGCACCACGAAGTTCGTCATCTCCATACTCCGTATATGTTACGGCAGAAGAACTTTTGGCGAAAGGCTTATGATATACAGCGTGAGAAACAGAGGGGCGATAATCATCGGCAATCCGACAGCGGGGGGCGCCCGGCGCGAGGGTCTCCTCGTGCGCTGTGTGGAGATTCTCTCCTCCGGTGGCCTCGATGTCGAAGTGTGGCCAACCGAGGGTCCGCAGCACGCCACCAAGATGGCCAAGAAGGCGGGGGGGCGTCTCGTTATCGCCGCCGGAGGCGACGGAACGATAAACGAGGTCGTCAACGGCCTCGAAAAGGACGCAACTTTGGGTATCTTGCCGCTCGGGACGGTGAATGTGTTGGCGCGGGAGCTCGGGCTGCCCCTGAAGGCGAAGGCGGCCTGCGAGCGTATCCTCACGGGCAAAGAGAGCCGGATAGACCTGGGAGTAGCTACGAACCGCGAAGGCGTCGAACGCCGCTTCACCTGCATGGCAGGGGTAGGATTCGATGCCCACGTCGTATACGCGGTTACCCCACACCTCAAGCGCTACCTGAAGGTGCCCGCCTTCCCTCTGATGGCCTTGAAGGTGTACCTCGAACGCACTCTGCCGACGTTGCACATTGTTCACGATGACACGACCTACCTGACACAGTTCGCCATCGTCGCTAACGGCCACTATTATGGCGGCAACTTTCGGGTAGCCGAGGCCGCTTCTCTTACGACCGGCAGCCTAGAGGTTGTCCTCGTCGATAGCGTGAGCAAGCTTCTCAGGCCCGACGTCCTCGCTCACATCCTGACGAAGAGGCCTCTCAATCAGTTTATGCGCTCCTTTGCTACCCGAGAGCTATACACCAAGGCCCCCGGCAATAAGGTCCCCGTACAGCTGGACGGCGAGCTTTGGGGTAGGCTCCCGATGTCCTTCCGCATTGAACCCGCCACTTTGAAGGTCATTCGTTAATCATTCAATATTCGGCCGTGGGCGTTCCGAGTTTCTAGCGTACGTAGCCGCTATTCGACTGTGACACTCTTTGCCAAGTTACGGGGCTTGTCGACGTTGAGGCCGCGGACCTTGGCGACGTGATAGGCGAGGAGTTGCAGCGGCACAGCGCAGACGAGCGGGCTCAAGATCTCCGGAACTTTTGGCACCGGGAGCGCGACCTGCGCCACGCGTTCGGCCGCGACATCGCCTTCGTGGGCTACCGCTATCACCCGCGCCCCACGGGCGACGGTCTCCTCGACGTTGGAGAGCGTTTTCTCACGTAAGAGACCCTCCCCGAGAACGGCAACGACGGGACATTGCTCGTCCACAAGGGCGATGGGGCCATGCTTCATCTCGCCAGCAGGGTATCCCTCAGCAGGGAGGTAGGAAATCTCCTTTAGCTTCAACGCCCCTTCCAGGGCTGCCGGGAACAAATGGCCCCGTCCCAAAAAGAGCGCGCATCGGGCTCCCGCGAACATCTCCACGGCTCTCCCGACCCAGTATCCGAGGAGTCCTATCGCCTCCTGAACCTTCTCCGGCCCCCTGCGTAGCCTTCTCCCGGCCTTCAGGAGGTCCTCCGCCGGAAGGGTATTTCGCATTTTGGCGAGCTCAAGCGCAAGGAGATAAAGCGCTACTATCTGCGTGAGAAACGTCTTTGTTGCTGCCACCCCAATTTCGGGGCCAGCCCTGGTCAGGAGAACCGCGTCAGCCTCACGGGTGATGAGCGAGCCTTGTGTGTTGGTCACAGCGAGCACGCGTCCGCCAAAAGTTTGCGCAGCTTCGATGGCGGCTAAAGTGTCCGTCGTCTCCCCGCTCTGGGAGATGGCAACGATAAGGGTGTTTTCGTTGCCTATCGGCTCGGCGTAGCGGTACTCGCTCGCCACGGCGACTTCAACGGGGAGCCGGGCGAGTCGCTCAATAGCATGCTTGCCGAGGAGACCCGCATGGTAGGCCGTGCCACAAGCGACAATCACCACACGCTCGATGCCCGAAAGATCGAGTTTCAGCTCCGAAAGGTCCACGTCGCCTTCGGCCTCCAGACGACCGGCCAGAGTGGCTTGCAGGGCTGCAGGTTGTTCATGGATCTCCTTGAGCATGAAGTCCTCGTAGCCGCCACGCTCCATCGCCTCGGCCGTCCAGTCGACCTCGAACATCTCTCGATCGACCGGCTCGCCAGTCCACGTGGAGATCTCCACCTTCGAGCCAGTGAGAACCACGATCTCCCCATTCTCCACGAAGAGGAACCTTCTCGTGTTACCGAGCAAGGCCTGCACCGCACTTGCCAAGAAGTTCTCGCCCTCCCCAAGCCCTACTACTAGTGGGCTCTGGCGACGCGCCGCGACGACCTTTTCAGGCTCGCTCTCACTCATCGCCGCGATCGCAAACGACCCTTCGAGCTGGCCAAGCGTCCCAACGAGTGCTGCTTGTAAGGACTCTCCGTTCGCCACCCTCTCGGCGAGCAGATGCGCAATAACCTCTGTATCCGTCTCCGATTGAAACTCGCACCCGCGTCTCTTAAGCTCGTTCCTGAGCTCCACGTAATTCTCGATGATCCCGTTATGGACCACCGCTACCCTGGGGCCTGAACCCCCTCCGCCTGTATGTGGATGGGCATTCACCTCGCTCGGGCGACCGTGTGTCGCCCACCTCGTGTGTCCCACGCCAGCTCGCACCTTGAAGAAGTCACCGCTTCTCTTTCCCAAGGCGCTGACGAGGTTGTGGATCGGACCTACCTCCTTGAGCGTCTCCATGCCCCTTGTGTTAGGCAGGGCCAGGGCAAGCCCCGCCGAGTCGTAGCCCCGGTACTCAAGATTCCTCAAGCCCTCCATCAGGACTTCGACACACCGCTCCTTGCCAACGTAACCAACAATCCCACACACAAGAGCACCTCCCAATGCTAGCCTCAAAACCGGGTTTCGGGGCGATGCCTATATGCAAGACCTAAGAAGATTAGAGAAAAATACGATACCTCTTGAGCGAGGGAGGCACTTTGTCCCCGGCGTCACCGCCGGGATTTACTACCACCCTAACGACCGCCCGCTAGCCGAGACGCACCCGCCGAATGATTCGATGAACGTCTACCTCGTCAACTCCCCGATGTTTCATGTCGGGAAGTTCTGGCGCTTGGTGTTCCTTCTTCTCTACGGGTCTCGCACTACCTACCACTAATCGGTCATACATTTTGTTTTCCCTTAGCTGCCCTCCTAAGAGTCGCTGTAGCACCACCGAGAGAGCATATTCCCGTGCCGGGGCTCTCTTTGCACCTAACTACTTTAACCTGTCTGGGGTGAGAAGGGAAGTGCCCCAGCTCTGTTAGTAGCGGCAGCATATACGCTACGATTGAGTTGTAAAGGAACGCAGCGAAAAAGGAGGTCAGGCGTGAGCCTGCCAGAGGTCCGCTTTGCAGTCCGTCCCGGGAGAAGAGACGACGCCCTGGAGGTCGCCCGGCTCTGGATACGCAGTGCCGAAGAACATTCGCTCTACGACCTAGTTTATGCCCCTGCCCCCGATGCCGAGAAAATCATGAGCCGTTTCCTTGCCGGCCTCTGCATGGACTCTTACTCCTGCCTCTTCGTCGCAGAGGCAGACAAGGAGGTGATCGGCTTCCTCTCTGGAGAACTACGTGAAGGATCTCCTGCCTTCAAGCCCAAAACCTGGGCTGCCATTGAAGACATCTACGTTACCCCCGAACATCGAAGTTTGGGTGTCGGCCGCGCCCTCTTCAAAGAGGGCCAGAAGTGGGCTAAGAAAAAAGGAGCCGATGGTGTTTCCCTTCAGGTGGCTGCGGTCAATGTTCGTGCCCGCAAATTCTACGAAGAGCTCGGTTTCCGCGAGGTCTCGGTGTACCAGGTAAAGGAGTTTTAGGCAGTATCAGCTGTTATAAGCACCAACAAAGCTGAACGCTGAGAGCGAAAGAGTATAGGAACGTGAGAACACTCGCATGCCGGGCTGTGAGATTCGTAGCTAAGCGCAAAGTAGAACTCCACTGCGTCATCATTGTCTGAACCTCGACGTAGGAGACGCCGCGCGCCTTGCACCGCTCCCTATCGTCTCGAGCAGTGCCTGTCCGACGCCCCGGCGCCTCGTATACAGCCTGACGTAAAGGTCTTTGATGCTGACGAAGAGCGAGCCGGCAGAAACGTTGGACCGGAAAGTAAGCAGGGCGGCCCGAGGAGTCGTGCCTCCGTTCCGGCCGCGAACACCCCAAGGCCTCCTCTTTCGATGAACCTTTGGAGCTGCTCACTGAAGGAGGGCGATACGGGCTTGCTGTCTCTCATGTACTCCCCAAGAAGGGAAAGAGGTTCGGCATGCTCGTGAGAAGCGACAAAGCGCACCTCAATTCTGGGGCTCAGCGTCAACGTTTTAGGAAGCGCGTAGCGAGCCCGGCCGCAGCTTCTATGGCGGTGTCTATCTCTTCGTCGCCGACGTCGAGATGGGTGCACAGGCGTATGTGGCCCGCTTTGCCGGGTGTCGCAAGCACTCCCCTCCGTGCGAGCGCCTGCAGGAAGTCCCGTATCCCCTCGACCTGGACGAGCACTATGTTAGTCTCCGGCGCCTCGACGTTGTAGCCAGCGTCGAGGAGGCCCGCGGCGAGCCTGCGAGCGTGTTCGTGGTCTTCAGCGAGCCTGTCGACGTGGTGCTCAAAGGCGTATAGGGAGGCGGCGGCTACGACACCGGCCTGGCGCATGCCGCCACCGAACGCCTTACGGGCTCGTCTCGCTTCCTGGATGGTCGCTTCGTCTCCTGCTAGCAGCGACCCTACGGGAGCGCCGAGGCCCTTGGACTAGCAAACCGAGACGGCATCGGCATATTCGCGCCAATTGCGGGCGGGAATACCAGTCGCCGCCTGGGCATTGAAGAGTCGTACCCCATCGAGGTGCACCCTGAGCCGATTGACCGTCGGATCCTCCCCGAAAACGTCATCCCCAACCGCCGCGTCGAGCATCGCGCGGCGCATTTCCTCCGTCGGGCAAGTGACGGTGTCGCTACGAAGGTCGATCAAAAGCTCCTCCTCATCCCCCCGCCTTCTCCGAGGCCTCAAGAGCCCGCGCGGTCGTACCGAAATGCACCTTCGCCACTTCCGCGAGACCCTTCAACCCGCGTTCCTCGATCACCCGTTGGGTAGCTTCGAGAACGTGCGTCGCCCCCCGAGGCAGCTCGAACCCCACCTTCTTTGAGAGGGCATCCATTTCCTCTAGGTACCGCGCCCGCGCCAGGATCGAAGCCGCCGCAACCGCTAGGTCGTCCTCCGCCCTCGGTCGCACTACAAGCCGCACGTCGTCAGGCGATAACTGCGACTCTATATAACAGCGAGCCGCCTTCCCAAACTCGTCCACGACGAAAAGCTCGGCTCGGCCCTTAAACTCTCTGAATATCTGTGCGTTGATGTTAGCTAGGAGCTTGCTGACGTTGTTGTCGGCAGCGCGTCTGCACGCTTCATACTCCTGGGGATGGAGGACCACAACTCGTACGTTCTGCAGACCAACAGATTCCACTATGTGCCGCGCGAGGCTTATAGCGTTGGCGCCACTTAACATTTTAGAGTCCCTCACTCCGAGCTCCCACAACCTCTGGGCAGCTTTTTCCCCTGAGACCCGTACACCCGCAACTACCAGCGGTCCGAAGTAGTCACCTTTGCCAGCCTCATCGGCACCCACTCGCGGCGTTCCGTTCAGCTCATCCGGACTCGTAGTCCTCTGCGGAGGCTTCTCGGCAACGCTTGCCTTGACATCCGTGTGGGCGAGGCGCCAGCCCTCAAGCAAATCCAATAAGGTTGAATGTTTACCTCCGGTAGAGATCTTTCCTGAGGTATAGACGTTCACTGTCGCGGTCTCGGTGCCGCGGGTTACACGGTATTGAGTACCGTAGTCGATACGCCGACCCGTAGAGATCTTTGCTCCTGCCGTCTCGATGAGACGTTTGAGGCCTTCGGGTAGGTTGTTCGCTGGCGTGTCGCTCACCGAACCTCGAAGCCTGCAAGATCATCAGAGGGTTCTTCCCGTTCCACAGAGACGTCCTCGACGTCTGCACTCGACGGACCGTTTTCGCACCACTCGATCATCTGCCGCACCGTATCGGGCTCACCCTCAAAGACCGCCTCGACCCGACCGTCCTGGAGGTTACGGACCCAGCCGTGTAAGCCCAGTTCCTCGGCCTGCTGGCGCGTTGCGTCGCGGAAGTTGACGCCCTGTACTTGTCCTGAGACGTAAACGTGCGCTCGCTCTATGTTTTCAGCAGCCATCTTTCGCCTCCTCTTCACTTCTTCTCTAGGGCTCGTTGTAAGTTTACCCGGGTTGCCCTCGTTTTGGGCTCGACTGTCGCATATGCTAGCCTAGGTGAGTCATGAGACCGGAGAAGCAACCTTTGGCGAGCACGCAGACCAAAGGGAGGGCTCTCCTAACGTTGGTCATCCCGACGCGCAACGAAGCAAGGAACATCCCCGCCTTAGTGCGGGAGCTTAAAGAGATCTTATCAGGTGTGGACTATCGGATGGTCTTCGTGGATGACTCGGCGGACGAAACACCGGAGATAGTCCGCGCTTTAAGCGAAGAGGACGGCCGCATCGTCTTGATCCACCGTAAGGGGGCTGAGCAAGGTGGTGGTCTCTCGACGGCCGTAGCGACGGGCATGGACGCAGCCACGAACGAGAGCGAGTATACCTGCGTGATGGATGCCGACCTCCAGCACCCCACAGGGCAGGTACGTGAGATGCTGGAGAAGGCTCAAGTATCAGGAACGGACGTGGTGGTGGCAAGCCGCTATGCCCGGGGCGGTAGCTACGCTGGGCTTTCGGGGCCGGTACGCAAGGCGGTATCTGTCAGCAGCAAATATTTGGCTCAGATCATCTTTAAGGAGACGAGGAAGACCAGCGATCCGTTGACCGGCTTTTTTCTTGTTAGAAACGCAGCCATCTCAGGTATCCAGTTCAGGCCGACAGGATTCAAAATCCTCCTGGAGGTCCTAGTGTGCGCCCCGGATCTGAGAGTGACCGAGGTACCGCTGAACTTTCAAGCTCGCAACGCTGGGGTCTCAAAGGCTAATGTCGGTCGGGGTCTAGAATATGTGGCACACATCGCCAGCCTGTTCTGGTATGTCCCTTCGGCGGGGCGCTTCTGGAAGTTCGCCCTCGTAGGCACCTCAGGAGTGCTAGTCAACATGCTCACCTTGATAACCCTTGTCGAGTACTTCGACGCCAGCCTGACCGTAGCCTGGATGGTGGCCGTGGGCGTGAGCATTTTGAGCAATTTCCTTCTGAACAGCTCCTTCACCTGGCGGGACATCAGACACTCCAGCCGTATTCACTTCTTTTTGCGTGGAGCGCTCGCTTACCCGGTAGCTATCGTCGCCCTAGGGGCGAACTTCGCTGTGTACTACCCCCTGATCAAGTACGTCGGCGCCGATTTCCCCTACTATGCCATCGCCGCTTTTCTGGGCATCATCGCTGGGACGAGCACGAACTTTATTCTGAGCTCCCGCTTCGTTTTCCGCTATCCTGGCCCGAAGAGCCTCGACCCCGCGGCCCCGCCGGAGGCGATCGCCAAAGAGGCGCGCGAAGAGCTCAAGGCAGACTGGGTCTGCCTCGTTCGGGCCGAAGATCTCTCTTTCGTGGCACAGTCCTCCGCAGCAGTGAGCGCCGAAGCGCCACGCCCGCTCACTAGCGCCGACAAAAGTGCCATAGAATTCGTGCTCCGTACCTACCAGCCCACCCTCGTGGTAACCGGGCCCAGACGCCTCCCGCAGGCCCGCACCAATGCCCGCTGGGCCAGCTCTTTGGCTGTCCCGGTTCTCGACGGAGAACACTCGATAGGCCTCATCTATGCCACCCGCAGCTCCACCGAACAGTTCACCGAAGAGGATCTCCACTGGCTCACCGCTTACGCCAGTACCTCCGGTCCTATCTTCTACCACCAATAGAAAAGCCCGGGAGCGTCCCTCCAAAACCAGAACGCTCCCGGGCTGCAGCCCCTCCCCCCGAAGGGCTTCACCAGGACCTCACCTACCCCCTCCCCATAGGTGAGGTCCCGACAGGCTCCTTGTTAAACCCGAGCTTCAAACCGAGCCCCGGCCACGGAACCTGCCTGTAGTGAGAAAAACTAGCACTTGCTTTAGATCGACGCAACATTCGAAAATCCCTTTACCTAAGCGGAATAGCCCCTCACCGAAGAAAACCTTGCACGATATGACGTCTCGCTTCTGAGTTTGCAACACTATATGTTGGGATCAGACCAAAACCTAAGCTTACAACGAAATTTGTATAACTCGTTGGTCAAAGGTGAGGTAAGTTTAATGTTGAGATTAATCCAATGGTTGAATTCGGACTGCAGGTAGGCTACCTGCGAGACGCGCCCTTGAGGGCTAACGCGGCAGCTAAGGTACGGTTTATAGGAGACGGTAGGTGCTCTAAGGTCTGTAGGGCACATTACTGAGCAGCGTCTCACGCAGACTAAGGACGGCAAGAGCCAGGTCATACAACCTGCAGGATCGCAGGCGCCACCGCCCGCATAAAGGATTTCATCATGGGCCCTAACCACACCAGCCAGTTTCTAAACGACTATCACTAAAGGCGAATACTAGAGGCTGCAGACTTCTTTTTGCGCTCGCTAGTCGGCGCACTATAAGCGCGCCGCATTTTATATACTGGGAGAGTGAGCAACGTACGGTCCATTTGCTTTCTCTCGGACTATGGACTCGGCGACGATTTCGTCGGTCTGTGCAAAGGGGTGATGCTTCGAATAGCACCGGGGACCACGGTGATTGACCTTACGCACGAGGTACCCGGCTTCGGGGTGGAGGCGGGGGCTGAGATCCTCGAACATGCCACGCGCTACATGCCTAAGGATGCAGTCTACCTCGCAGTCGTCGATCCCGGCGTCGGTACCAAGAGGCGCGCACTAACCCTCTTAAGCGCAGGCGGAGCCTTTCTCATTGGTCCGGATAATGGGCTTCTGGTGCCCGCGGCTGAGTCTCTGGGCGGTATCACGAGCGCCGTTTCACTGACGAACGCCGATTACTATGTACGACCCGTCTCGAGCACCTTCCATGGCCGTGACATCTTCGCCCCTGCAGCGGCGCACTTGGCAGCGGGGTTAGATCATACGCTGCTCGGGGAGGTTGTGGATCCCGCTTCGCTCGTGCGTGTCGAGCCGTTCGGCATGGAGAAAGACGGCGCCAACACCTTCACGGCTACCATCATTAGTGTAGACCGTTACGGCAACGCCCGGCTCTCGGCGACAGTAAAAGAAGCCAGCCTCCCATTCGGCGCGCTGGTCAAGGTCGAAGCTGGAGAGGATGGCGACATGCTGGTCCGCTACGTCAAGACCTTCGGGCATTCGAAGGTTGGGGATCTCATACTCGTCCCGGATTCTCACCGATGCCTGAGCCTCTCCGTGAACAGGGGCAACGCTTCCCGAGCCCTAGCACTGGAAATAGGCAATCAGGTACGCCTGACCGTCCTTGGACATCACCCCGAACGTCATGTGAGGGGCGATGCGGAGCTCTGATCGAACCGGCGAAGCCGGTTGGCAGCTCTCGCCTGCGGCGCGACGACGAGTGATGCGAGCTGCCTTCTTGCGCCCGTGGGGGCTGCTCGTGGTCGTGATCGGGCTCGTCTTCTTCACGACGACCTTGGTATGGTGGGTCGTTCCTCTGACACTTGCGACTTACGCTGCTCTTGTCTTGCTGGCCGCTCGCGACCCACTTTTAAAAAGTAGGACTCTAGAGAGATGGGAGAGCCAATCGAGGACACAGCTCGGATCCTCTAGAGATCGAGACATCTCGCCCGAACGGCGCGCTCGCTGGCTGCCGCGGGGAGAGACTCGCCGAAAAGTGGAGGCAGCGCTTGAGATCTATCAGCGAACGATGGTCGCCATCGAGGAGTCAGGCGACGTTGCTCGGACCGTACTAGACGACACGGTTCCAAAGCTCCGTCGGATAGCCGAACGCCTCGTAGACATCGCGGAGAAGCGGGAGAAAGCGGCAGACGCGATCCGGGAACTCGGCTCTATATACACCAGCCCTAGGCAACGTGAGGGCCGAGATGTTGACCTCGGCGAGCTGAAGGAGGAAATACGCGCCGCAGACGCGGAGATCTCTCATATCCTCAAGCAACTTACGATCCTCCAAATGCGGCTCGTGCGCCTTTCTGTAGAAAGTAGGGGCAAAGTTCGAGACGCAGTAGCTAACGTGTCCACAGACCTCGACGAAATGAACCTCCGCTTAGAGGCCCTGCACTCCACGGTGTCTCCCCCAAGACCTCCTGATAGGTAGCGCATCTGATGAGACTTCGTGCGTTATCTATCTAAATAGTTGAGACATAGGTCAGATGAAGCCCGCCCTGGCTACGCCTTTCGCACTCACCACTCTGTTGTGTAACGACGGCGTTGGCCCTATATTTGAAGAGTAATATTAGAGATTAGAGCTATGTAACGGCTAGAAGGCTGTAAGCCTCGGTATGGTTGGGCATCAAGGACCGCGAGGCTATGTTACCTGTCGCAGAACCACGCGGAGTTTCGATACGCAACCGGGCTACAAACAGTACGTGTGAAAGGCTTGAAGAAGAGTCGAAAGGATTTTTAGGCCATTAGGCCGGACTAGCCCGCCAGCCGCGCTCTTGTCCATCTTCATTAGGAGCTGGTGAAGCTTCGGCGGTGGGCATGGAAGACCGACGCACAGAGGAGGTGCTACCCAGCTCCTGCCTGGACTCTCCGATCGAGACGAGCGAGTCCTGGAACCAGCCCTCAAGCTGGTCCATCACCCGTTGCTGATACACCTCAGAGCCACCTTGTATCTCTCGGGCGTAGCGTTCGGCCCGGTCCACAGTCTCGGCTGCCCGCCGCTGCGAACGCCGGTACATCTCCGTGTCCAAGACCTTCGCCTCCGCCCGCTCGTGCGCATCCTCGACGATCCTATGCGCCTCCTCTTCGGCAGCTGCTATGATCGCCGAGCACTCCCTGCGAACTTCCTCAGCTTCCGACAACTCCTTAGGTATAGACCCGCGAAGCTCGTCCAGTATCACGAGCAGGTCGGCCCGGTCGATCACGGCCCAACCTTTGCGCATCGGTACCTTGGAAGCATCTCGAACGATCGCCTCCAACTCGTCCAACACTCCGCTGATGTACTCCATGTCCTCTCTCATGTTTATCAACCCTACCACGGCTCTCGAGGCTACGCTAGGCTTTCTGAAAGTATTTTTCCGAGCTTAACCTTATATTAAGGTATAATTTTACCTACAAGTTAAGGTTCGTTTAATCTACAGGTTAAGTTACTAGTTCGGTATCCGCCGCGGGCGATATTTATACCCGTTTTACGGCTCACATATAGGAAATCCGCGTCGCTTTGGGTTCATCAGAGTTTTGTGATTCAAGGTTGAAGTAGATTTAGAGGTACAACGTCTGACATATGTAAGATGGTTGATTGGAGGTGAGGCGGACTCCGGAGCGGTTATGCAGCGCGTTTGAAACGACGCGTTCGTTAGGAGCTGCTCAAGCAGCGTTGCCGGGATTGGTGCAGACGCTAAGGTCCTTTTGTTGAAAGTGTATTCCATGATGAGCAACCCAAGGAGAACCGGTTGTGTGCCTAATAGAAGACAGTTCGACCGCCTCTGAGCTACGCCCATGCCTTCTTGCAAAAATGTAAGAGGTAAGAGCTTGCAAGGGCTAAGGGACCTATTCCCCCCTCCCTACAAGTCACGACCGGCGGTTTGCCAGACCGGCGGCGACAATAGCGAACACCACTGAAACTACCCCGAATACGCTCGTGGTACCCATGAGGATGTCTGGTGCCAACCACACCAGGAACGGGATAGCCGTGGCGACGACTGAGATGACGATAGCCAGTGGCCCGCCATTGCGACCCCCGGCACGGTTAATAAAGGTTCCCGCACCGAAGCCAGCTGCAGCCGAGAGCAGCCACTGGAACGGAAGATTAAAAAGCATGTACACAATAGGGATGCCTACCAAAGCGACGACGAGACCGGCTAGAAGGCTCTTTAAAATCTGGTCCGGCTTCATCACGCCGGTCCGGGCGCTGCGGGGAAGCCTGGCATCGTCGGGGCATTTGATCCCAACATCCGTCGCCCTCATACACTCGGTGCAGATGGGACGCCCGCACGTGGCGCAAGAGACGCGTGTCTCCCGCTTCGGGTGCAGATAGCAGCGCATAACCTCGGCCACTAGAATCCCTGCCTTTTACTACGCACAAGCTCCCCGCGTGGCAGCAGCATGATCTCCCGCTTGTAGCTACGGTGTATTTCCTGGACAGCCCTGTCGTGCTCTACGCTCTGCCTCTTCAACTCCCCACGCAACCGCAGGTTCTCGGTCTCCAACCTCTCGACCTTCTTCTCGAGGTCAAGGATCTTCTTCGCCCCAGCGAGGTTCATCCCCATCTCTTGGGTGAGCTTCTGGATGTATCTTCCGAGCTCCACGTCTTCCTGGGAGTACAACCGGGTGTTCTTTATGCTCTTGCGCGGACAGAGCAGGCCTTTGCGCTCATACATCCTCAAGGTCTGCGGGTGTACCCCGATGAGCTCCGCAGCTACCCCGATCATGTACCCTGGGCGCTTTCTAAGGTTCACGAGCCCACCTTCTTAAAGAGCTCGTCCCGCACGTTCTCGTCCCGCTCCTCGGCGAGGGCCTCCAAGATCTCGCGCTCCCGCCGCTTGAGCTTCTTGGGTACGACAAGGCACACCTGCACGATGAGATCCCCCCTCTCCGCACCGCGCGTCCGGGCCTTCGGCGCTCCGGCCCCGCGCACCTTGAATTGCTTGCCGTCCTGCGTCCCTGGCGGCAACCTAAGCTTCACCGTCCCGCTTTCCGGCCGCGGCACCTCGATCTCCGCCCCTAAGGCTGCCTCGACGAAGCTGACCGGCACCTCGACCACGAAGTCGTCCCCACGACGCTTGAAGACCGGGTGTTCCTGAACTCGCGTCAGCACGTACAGGTCCCCCGGAGGTCCTCCCTTCTTCCCGGCGTTGCCTCGGCCAGCAACGCGGATCTTCATGCCATCCTTAACCCCGGCCGGTATCTTGACCGTAACCTGATGAGCCTCGCGCAACCTGCCGCTCCCCCCGCACGCGGCGCACGGCTTCTCGATGATCGTGCCCTCACCTCCGCACCTTAGACACGGTTCAGAGAACGCGAAGAACCCCTGATCGCGGCTCCGCACGCCACGCCCGCCACACTCCGGGCACGTCCGCGGCGCCGTCCCGGCAGCCGCCCCTGTCCCCCGACAGTTTCTACACTCCTTCTCGACCGGCACGCTGACCCGCGTCGTGACGCCGGTCAAGGCATCCTTGAACTTCAAGTTGGCATTTACAGTTACGTCCTCGCCCTTGAGCGAAGCCTTGCTGTTACGGGCGGGACGCTCGAAGATATCCCCGAAGCTGCCGAAGAGATCCGAGAGGTCGGAGAAACCTCCGAAGCCTGCACCGCGGGATCCTCCGCGGCCGGCGCCTTGCGAACCGAAGAAGGTGCGGGGGCCCTCGTCGTACCCCCTTCTTTTCTCGGGGTCCGAGAGGATCTCGTAGGCGTGCTGTATCTCTTTGAAACGGTTCTCGGCGTCGGGGTCGTCGGGGTTAGCGTCCGGATGGTACTTACGCGCTAGCTTGCGGTAGGAGCTACGGATCTCTTCCTGAGAAGCCCCCTTTGATACCCCGAGAACCTTGTACAGATCTTTGGTCTCCATACCTAAACCTGTCTAGCAACCACAACCTTCGCCGGGCGTATGGGCTTGCCTTTAAGCACATAGCCCCGCTCGAAGGTCTGGAGGATCGTACCCTCCTCGTGCTCTTCAGAGGGCTGGCTCGTCACGGCCTCATGGACCTCGGGATCAAAGGTTTGGCCGTCGGAAACTACGGGAGTGAGGCCCTCGCGCCCGAGGACGGCAACGAGCTGCTCGTATGTAGCCCTCACGCCCTCCCTGATGTCCCCTCCGGCCTCTAAAGCTCGCTCAAAGTTGTCCAGAACGGGCAGAAGTTCCCTCACGAGCCCCTCAGAGGCCAGCTGTGCCAAGCGTGCGCGTTCCTTCTCCTGGCGCTTGCGCAAGTTTTCGAGCTCGGCCTTCAGGCGACGCAGGGCGTCCAGGTACTCGTCCCGCTCCCGGCGCGCGAGCTCCAGCTCCTCCCCCAAGGCCGCCAGCTCATCCTCCTCAGCAACGACACCGGGTTCCTCTTCCACAAGGGCGTCAGGAGTTAAGATACTCTCCGGCTCTTCGACCGTCCCTGGGTCTTCGCCTGGCTGGCCGAGGGAAGCCAGATCCTCTGGAGAGCCCTGGGTCTCCTCGACCGGCTCGGAGCTTTCCTCGGGCCCTTGTTTCCGGTCATCCCGAGGGTCGGGGGTACGCTTCTGCTCTTCGCTGCTCAAGGCTCTTCGTCCTCCTGGTCTGTGCTCTCTGGTCGCGGCGGCCGGAGGAGAATCTCCCCCGGCCGCCCGAGCGCTACTTACGCTTACGCTCCTCATCTTCCTCGTCGATAATTTCGGCATCCTCGACCACGTCATCGGCGGACTGGTCGTCCGTGGCGCTGGCGGAGTTCGCCTCCTGTTGATGCTGGGCTTGCTGATAAAGAACCTCAGAGAGTTTGTGAGAAGCGCTCAGAAGAGCCTCCTGCTTGCGCTTTATCTCCTCTATATCGTCGCCAGCAAGGGCTTCCTTGGTCTCCTTTATGGCCTGCTCTATCTCTTCCTTGGTAGCACTATCGAGCTTTCCGTCGGTGACGTCCTTCATGGAGCGCTCTATGGAGTACACGAGGTTGTCGGCGTTGTTTCGGACATCGGCCTCCTCGCGACGGCGCCTATCCTCCTCAGTATGCGACTCTGCATCACGCACCATCTGCTCGATCTCCGACTCGGCAAGGCCGCTCGAGGCTGTGATCGTGATACGCTGCTCCTGGCCGGTCCCAAGGTCCTTTGCCCCCACGTTAACGATACCGTTCGCGTCGATGTCGAACCCAACCTCGATCTGGGGTATACCTCTCGGCGCGGGAGGGATACCTACAAGCTGGAAGTTGCCTATCAGCTTGTTGTAAGCCGCCATCTCGCGCTCGCCTTGATACACCTTGATCTCAACCGAGCCTTGATTATCTTCGGCGGTTGTAAATACCTCGCTCTTACGCGTAGGTATGGTCGTGTTGCGCTCGATGAGCTTTGTGAACACCCCGCCCTTGGTCTCTATCCCCAAAGAGAGCGGTGTGACGTCGAGGAGCAAAACGTCCTTAACCTCACCTGCCAAGACGCCAGCCTGGATTGCGGCACCGACAGCAACGACCTCATCGGGGTTGATACCCTTGTGGGGCTCCTTGCCGGTGAGCTCCTTGACCTTCTCCTGCACCGCCGGTATGCGGGTGGACCCACCCACAAGTATCACCTGGTCAACCTCACCCGCCTTCAGACCCGCATCCTCCATCGCTTGGCGCACCGGCCCA
>DASQSI010000004.1:0-4135 GCA_035642415.1 Rubrobacteraceae bacterium | reverse complement strand
AATATGACCACGCCAATGACGAACGCCAGCACCTCGTACCCCATAATTTGCCGAATCCCCAAGCCGACGATGGCGAGAATGGGGAGCGCCCAGAACGGCTGTAGCATGTTGGCGACCTGCTCGCCGTATGCCACGCCCATCGCCGTCATAGCGTGATCTGCGCCGAGCTCGGAGGCGGCCGGCGTTATGAAGGGACCCTGCACCACCCAGTGTCCTCCACCCGAAGGGATGAACAAGCTGATGATTATCGAAGAGATGAAGGACCAGAAGGGTAGGGTGGCCGCGGACGAGAAAGCCACAAACCATCCCGCAATAACCTCACTGAGGCCGCTGCCGACCATCACACCCATTAAGCCACCGTAGAGGGGGAACTGCAAGGCGATTGGGCCAGCGGCGCTTATGCTGTTTTGAAAGGCACGTATATAACGAATGGGGCGCCAATACGCCAACCAACCCAGCAAGAAGAAGACCGCGATCAGTTCGTTTAAGCCGAAGGTGAACGAGCCGCTCGACCAAGTCACGGCGAAGTAGACGACCACGAGCGCTGCGGGCACCAAGAGGAAGATGGGCGAGTTCTCCATCCAGCGTGCCGGAGTTTTTTCGGACTCCTCCTCATCTTCCTGCTCGATCACCCGGGACGCCTCGTCTTCTTCTGCGATTTTGCGTTGATCCTCCTCCGAGAGCATGTCGCCCCTGGGCGCTATTTTGTAGTAGTAAAAAGACAACGCGATGAGGAGGAGGATGATCGGTGCAACGTTCCACCACGTCAGGATGCTCTCTGTTAGGGGCGTGACTTCGCCTGTCTCTTGTTCGATCGTGTTCATCGAGATGCCGGGCGTCGCGATAGCAAGCGCGATCGTCGAAGAAACACCGCTGGCCCAAACCATGAAGCCTCCATAAGCTGCGGCTACCAGATAGCCGTAGTTGACGGGCGTCTGCTTTGCGATCTGGCGGGACATGACGCCGGCGATGACGAGGCCCAAGCCCCAGCTGAACAACGAGGCCACCGCTGTAGCGAGCATCACGGTCACGCCCGCCTGCGCCTGTGTCTTGGGGATGCTCGCTACGCGATCCAGAGGGCGACTGATCACCGGAGCTCGGGCGAACGTGAAACCTGTCACGGCCACGAGCAGTGCCTGAAGGATGAAAACAAAGAGATCGAAGATTCCTTTGTACCAGTCCCCGAACAAACTTGTGAATGGCCTATCGGTAAATATCAGCGCCATCACGAACGTAACCGCCGTCAGGATGATGGCCAAGATATACGGATCGGGCAGGTACCGCTCGACGAGACGCACGAAAAACTCATTGACGCGGCGTATTCCTACTTCTTCGTACGCGGCTTCCTGCGATGCTGTCTGCTGTTCGGCGCTGGCCATGATTAAGAATCCCTTTCCCTCAAGTTTTGGTGGTGCCTAATGGAATAGTCTTCTCGTACAAGCGTTGCAAGTGTGCTCCTATCAGCTACTAGATTAATACAGAGCAGCGAACATCGCTATACTCGCGTAGAGGAACGCCCCAAACAGGTATAGCGGTGCAGAAAGGGCTGGAGCTCTAAGTAGGGTCCTCGTCCAATATTGCTAGAGGAGGACTATGCTTCCGACGACCTCTTTGGTAGTAGCGACGACGTGGGTAAGGTTCCGCGCCTTGGGCGGACTAAACTTTAAGCCGCGTTTTCGTCCTCGCATATCGAATCCTCCCGATCTACTTCTGCCGCCTCGATCCATAAGGAAGACTGGGAATTTTCTCCGCTCTCGGCAGGGAGGTACTTCTCGTCTTCCTAGTAAATGTACCTTTGCATCATAGAATCTCTCCTTTAACGAGTAGAAAGGGCCGAGGTCGTCGCCCGACCCTACAGTACTTCGACCCCTCCTTCTCCCGCATGCACTCTTCGCAGCGATGAGGACTCATCTACTCACAGAAACCCGACCAGCTAACTGACATTGTCAATGCTCTAGGTTGGTCTTTCACCTTTAAGCACTACTCCTTTACTAGAACTTCCTGCTCTTCGTCTACCTCGGTGACTGCCGCGTAGTTGGTGGCTGGGTACTGCATCTCAACCCGGACCAGGGAGAGACAAAACTACGCTTTTCTAGGGTATTAGGCGCTTCCGCAGGGACAGGGAAGGACAGGGAGAGACACCCAGTCGCGGTCAGAATTGCGGTCAAAATCTGTGCTCGGAAACGCAAAGAGCTTTGCCTAGTTATAGATAGGAAGCGGGTTGCCTCCGGGGGTCTCAAAACTCATAAGATTGCCAAGTATCGAGACTTTGATTATGAAACATCTTAACAGGCATAAAATCGTTGTCTGAATCTCCGCGTAGAGCGCGATGGCGATGATGAAACCAAAATACTGAAATATGTTTATCGCACCGCTAACCAGCCCGTCACCGAAGCCTTCGACGAGAAATTGGACGGCTCCGCCCACGCTGGGGTAGCGTACGCCGAGCTTCGTGTAGGAGTAGGCAGCTAGGGAGGCGATCGCGCCGCCGATCAGGAACGATAAGGGCAGTGCTGTGCCGCTGACGGTGGCGACCACGCCCAGTACGGAGAATATTCCGGCGCCGATCATCCCGCCGACCCCGATACTGACCGCCGCCAGCAGCCCGAGCCCTTTGGTAGCGCGGGGGTTGGGTACGGGGGGATGATGTCTCGTTCTCATACTCGGCTCCTTTTTCCTTCCTTCCCGTCCTCCGGCTTCTCCCCGACCTTCTGCTTCTCCTCTTCTTGCTGCTTGTCCAGCTCTTCCTCGACCCTCCCAATGCTTTCCGGATCGTGCCTGCGCTGGAAATCTTCCCTGAGCCGCTCGAGATCATCTTCCGTTAGGTCCTCAAGCTCCACCAGCCCCGCAAAGGGCCTACGACGGCTGCTGAGCAACGCGTCGAGCTTGAGATGGACCGCCTTAGAGTCGCGGTTTTGGCTGTTCTGGATCAGGAACACCATTAGGAACGTCACGATGGTGGTACCCGTGTTGATGATAAGCTGCCAGGTGTTGGAGAAATGGAAGATAGGCCCCGTGACCGCCCAGATGATGATGAGGGCCACCGCCGCGCTGAACGCCCAGGACGAGCCCAGAACCCCAGCGCTTTTCTTGGAGAACCAGTGAAACTTGTCGTTCATGTCTATTACCCTCCCTAATAGCGGTTTGCACCCGTTCTTATCGGTGCCTCTCTTGTGCTCGCTTCGGCAAAATCCCACGTGAGGTAGTCGGGGATGGCGATCTCTTTAGCCGTCTCGCTCATCAAGAAGTCTCGTACAAACTCTTCAGAGCCCAAGCTTACGAGCTGATTCATCGCTTCCCCGCCAACTTGAGGTGGCAGCGGGTCGAGTAACATCTGCTTCACCCCCGCGCAAGGTCCATAAAGCACCGAGATGAGCTCCCCGCGGGTAGTTTCCCTTGCTCGTAAGCCCTCCTGAGAAGGGGCTTCAAGCCTGAGGAACGTTTCCGCCTCTTCTTTGAAGCTGAAGACCGGCAAGGCTTGTTCGCCGTTGGTGCGGACGGTGAGCACTTCCATTGGGCAGTTGTTGTGCTTAGAGATCAACCAGAGCGGCCGCTGCTGTGCGAAGCTGTTTGCTCGCATCTGTCTTTGTCCCTTCTATAAGAACATTGGTAAAGAGCACTTTCTCACAGCTCGGTTAGCGCTTTGTAAAGCTCGATAAAGGTTGCGTAAAGAAGCAGGATAGAGACAGGATAATTCCACTTCTGAGGTTCCGCTTCGACTTCTTCTGGGAAATTAGGTGAAGAAGGCCAAATTCAAGAAAGGGAGCCATGGATATACAGGACGTAATGAACACCGACCTCCTCACCGTTTCTTCCCAAGCTACACTCAGAGAAGCGGACACCGGCCATTATGCAAAATACCTGCAAAACAGTAAGATTGCCGAACGCAGAAGGACGAGCTAGGACATGCTCAAGCAAACTCGTAATGAGCAGGTCAGCGGTTCGAATCCGCTCGTCGGCTCTTTGTTTTCTCCGCTTGCAACGGAAATACTGCGGGATGCGAAAGTTTAGAAGCTCCCGCGCTCCTTTCTATACCACCATCCCCTGCTGATTAAGTAGAGGGTGAGGGGTTAAATCTTCATCCGGTAGGAGTTCCCTTGAAAGATACAGAGATACGTCTTAGACCGCCAGTGGC
>DASQSI010000003.1:0-40047 GCA_035642415.1 Rubrobacteraceae bacterium | reverse complement strand
GTACCAGAAGGGTACGTCTTTGTCATGGGGGACAACAGGGCCGATTCGGCTGACTCGCGCTACATCGGTCCCGTCCCGTTGGACTACCTTGTCGGCAAGGCTTTCGTACGCCTCTGGCCCCGGAAAGGAGCTTAGTAATACTCATAATACTAACAACGAGAGGTAGCCTTACGCAAAGCCTCGTCGTATTGACCTAGAGGAAGAAATGGCAATTTCCTTGCTTAACGTGAGAGAACCGCTTCTAAGCTCATCTTAGTCCCTCTGCATATAAGGTACATTTAAGAGGGAGGCAGCCTTCTTCTTCGCAACCTCGCCACGCCGGTCGTAGCGTGCGGTGGTCTGGACGTTGGCGTGGCCCGCCAGATGTTGCACCGTTGCTATATCTACGCCGGCGTCCAAGAGATCCCCAATGAACGTCCTTCTGATATCGTGGGGAGAAAAGGTCTTGGCGCCGACTTCCGTGGCCCGCCGCTGAAGGATGTAGAGGACAGCTTGATCAGTCATACGCCGCATTGCTATTCGCCCTCCCTTGACGATCGGGCAGAAGAGCGGACCTTCAGGCTCTCCTCGAAAGGAGAGCCATCGCTCGATGGCTTTGTTCGCACCCCCGCCAGCGTACGAGATACGTCCCTTGTTGCCCTTGCCCGTCCTAACGAGGATCTGGCCGCCCTCTCCGTCGTAGTCTGAGAGGTCTAGCGCTACTAGTTCGCTCCTCCTCAGCCCGCAACCATAGAGTACTGCCAGTAGTGCAATGTCCCTGGCTCCTCTGGCGGGATTGTTGTCTTTAGCACAAATGTTGAATAAGGCTTTGAGCTCTGCCTGCGATAGGGCGCGCCCTTTTGGCGGGGCGGACCCTCGGACGGCCGGTAGGTCTCTGGCTCGGGCGTAGTCTTCAGCGGTTAAGTATCCGAGCCTGAAGCATTCCTTGAGTACGCCGCGCAGGGCCGAGAGCATCTTGTTGGCGGTTGCTGGTGAGTATGTCTCTGTGATCGTCGTCCTGATCAAGGCGGTGTGTTGGTAGCGTAGCTTGTGCCACGCAAGCGACAGTGCGTCGGCTTCGCCACAGGATACAAGGGCGGCTATGGTTTCGAGGGAGGCGCGCATCGTCCTGCGCGAGCCACGCGATAGCGAGGCCAAGTATACGAGGACGGGATGCCGGTCTATCGGTAACTGATCAGCGAGCACGAGCCCAGTGCTTCGGCTGTGATCCTCGAGCCTGGCTATCGGTGCAGCGGCGGGGTTTGCGCCGTCTGGTCGCTGATCGCGTTGCGCACCCTCAGCGTCAGCGTTGCGGTTGGCATCCTCCACGTACGTTCTCCCCTCTACCGTGATTACTTTTGAGAATATACATTCTCATAAGTAATTTTTTGGGATTTTGCCATAACACCAAGACGAATACTGCGCCTTACAGTGCTGAAAACCTCGCCCAACATACAAGATGGACCGACCGCCCGGGTGGTCGACCACAAGCTCTTGTTTGAAGACAATCTAAGTAACCAGACAACGGCGAACCACCGTTGTCTCAGGCTGCACTTGTACTTAGACTTAGTTGGAACTTCTAAGCCGAGGTTCCCGCTCTGAAACAAAAAACAGAGTAGAGCCCAACCAGGCTACAATCATGTTAACTACTATACTGCCGGCCAAACCAGCAAAAATAAGATCACTCCCCCGGCTACCGGGTGGCCCTACTACAAGCAGGACATACAAAGGGTTAAAGGCTCCAGCGAGCAGGGCGCTGATGCAAAGCAGTATGGAGGCTACACGAGGATAGACGCGGGATCTAAGACTTACAACTCCGAACAAAGCCCAGCCCAAGTATGCAGCGGAGCCAGCCGCCCAATTAATGTCCTCGGCACCCACCCCCAACGCCATACCAAAAAAGGCCAATAAAAAAGCAACCAGCCCGATAATACCTACCGACTGTAACTGGCGAACATACAGTCCGACGAGTCCCAACATTATTAAAGCCTCACCAAACAGTGACAACACCGACAAGATGTAAAACAGATAACGGGTGTATTCGTTAGACCCAAAAGGATCTGTTTCAAGCAGCGAAGACACGAGACCCACAAGCTCAAAGATCACAACCAGCCCGCCCCCGACCAGAGCAGCCAGTCCCCCTAATCGAAGAAGACTAGAAGAAGGCACGGTAATCTCACCCTCCCTGCTCTAACTACCTAGAAGCTCGCCGCCAAGCTAGGGATGCCATGTTCACCTTACCTCACCGATACCCTGGGCTTCTTCTAATCTTCTAGAAAAGAGGATGAAGCCTAGCCAGGCTACGACTGCGTTAAGAATTATAAACGCAACTGTCCCTATAACCCCCGCTACGTCGTCAGGCCCGATTGGTAAGGGAGACGCCGTGGGTCTGGCCAGCCCGGTAGCCAGCGCACTCAAGATAAGAAGGACTGAAGCTATACCTGGATAAACACGGGCTTCCAAGTTTGAAGCTCCAAACAGGGCCCAGCCCAGGTAAGTGAGCGAGGCAGCCCAGTCAAGAGCTCTAATCAACACCATACCGGAAAAGGTCAACACAAAAGCGATAAGCCCAGCAGTACCGGCCACTCGCGACTGGTGTATATAAAGTCCGATGAGCCCCAGGGTTATTAGCACCTGTGCAAAGACTGACAACGGATCCAGTAGATACAAGATAGTAAGGCCGAGCTCGTTCGACTCGAAAGGATCTAAGAAGAATAGGGAAACGACATCCACAAGTTTCAAGACCGCGACCAACGCGCCTCCTATCAGAGCAGCTAGCCCTTCTAACCGAAGAAGGTTAGAGGGCGACATGGTATATCAGAGAGCCGGTATTTTTAGATCCCGGCTCTCTGCTGGCATCGTTAGGTTGCCTGTCTAGACCTGGTAGTACCCAACACATTGGTTATTGTTCTCGTCACGACAATCTCTATACGGGTTGCTACTTGATGCAGGGCTGCCGCCATACTGTGGCCCACTCGAGGCCCCGTTTTGTACGAAAATTGGATGCATCTCGTTGTGGCCGTGCCAAGTATCCGTGACCCACGCTCCCGTCACAGTTACTTGGTCCCCAGCTTGGAGCTCGGGAAGGTGTCCGCCATCGCGCGGCATGTCCTCCCATATCATCTCACATGTCCGCTTGCAGTCTCTAGAGATACCGGAAAAAGTGCGGACAATGTTTATCTGTTTGTTACTACCTGCCAAATACTTGTACGGATCATCTAGTACCATATAGTAGTCTATATCTCCATCTGCTTCCGGCTTCTCAACGTAAACTACCTTGCCTGAGGCCGCCACGCACACACTAGAACCCTGCGGCGAAAGGCGGCTCGGGCTATACGTCCCTGTAGACCACCCGGTTGCCCCGTCACTAGGGTAGTATGCCCATGTAGGCGGAGGTGGGGAGATTGGGCAATTAGCATTACCAGCGCTAGATGTACCAGAGGGAGCTTGCGAAGTCTGGTCGCCCTTCGGTGTACCCTGGTTGCCCTTCGGTGTAGCATCCTGTGCGTAGGCTACCGCACCCGAGATGAACGTTACCTGCCCCAAAAGCGGGAGTAGACCTATAAACAATACAGTTCCAAATAGAAATTTGTAGGAGCAACATTTCCTAAAGAATCGATGCACAAACCCTCCCCTCCTGCATCTTTCTTATTTTCATGTCGAGCTGGTGAATATACCTTAGTTGGGCAGATAGCGCAATGAGCCTTGTTGTATTATAGGTAATTAGTATTCGAAGGGTTCTCCACTAACCCTTGAATCTAGCATTATTACTTCGAGTTTATTCGTCGTAAAAGACGAGCGAGATGACAGGATAGGAGGCTAGACGCTCGCGCCCACGCAAGTGGCGTAGCTCCACGAGGAAAGCTACGCCGGCAACGATACCACCAGCTTTCTCGACGAGCTGGCACATGGCTCGAGCAGTACCTCCAGTGGCAAGGAGATCATCGACGATTAGCACGCGGCTACCGGCGGTTATGGAGTCAGCGTGAACCTCCAGAACTTCGGAGCCATACTCGAGCTCGTAGTCGGCGGAGACCGTCTTTCGAGGGAGCTTGCCCCTCTTGCGAGCGAGGATGAGCCCTTTACCGGTCTTGTAGGAGAGGGCTGCCCCGAAGACAAACCCACGGGCGTCGGCGGCGAGGATGCGAGTATAGTGGATGTTTTCAGTGGCGCGAGTCATTTCGTCTACTGCGACGCGAAAGGCGGAGCCCTCTTCTATAAGAGGGGTTATATCCTTAAAGTAGATGCCAGGTTTGGGAAAATCAGGAATCTCCCGGATGTGGTGTCTTATCTCCTCTACAGAGGAGGCAGCCTCGCTCGGGGCACCGCCAAACGCACCTCCGCCCGTCACGAAGCGAAGCTGTCGATAGCGTTCGCCATCATAAGCTCCTTGAGACGAGAGTCGACGGCGGCGAGATGGCGAGCTTTGCTCACGGCGTCCTGGATACGTTGCTCGTCGCCGCTCCTTAGATCCGGGTTGAGGATCTGCTTAAACATCGCAGCCTCACGTTCGACGGCGGCCATAATGCCGCGTAGGTGACGCGGCTGGATGCTGTACTTCGCCATCTCGTGAGCCATGCGTGCGATCTCCACGTCTCTTTGGGTAAGCTCCCCGTTTCGGCCGATGATGCCGACGGAGATCAACTCCTCCACAAAGCGTAGCTCGCTCTCTATGGCATCAGCCAACTCCTCCCGGGTGTAAGTCTTGTCCTCCAACACCCGCGACAGGTCACCGCCAGAATCTCCCCCAGCAACCGGCATCCCGCCTTCGATACGTTTTTTTATCACCTTCAAAGGCAGGTACTCTTTGTCTTGGAGCGTCAAGATGTACCTGAGCAGCTCCACATCCTTAGGCGAGAATAATCGGTAACCCCCGCGGGTACGTTTCAGGTTGATCAGGCGCCGCCGCTCTAGGTAGCGTACCTTGCTGACCGAGAGGGTCGGAAATTCCTTACGCAGCCTCGCGACGACCTCGCCTATGGTGTAGTGCTCCTTCTGGCCTCCTCCGTTGTTCACTATGTCCATGTCGCTGCTCCCATCCTCGCTCGCCACTTGCTTATACTACGTGTAAACGAACTTGAACCTATACTTGCCGATTTGTATCTCGTCTCCGTTTCTGAGATCGACCGAGTCTACACGAACCCGGTTGACGTAGGTGCCGTTGAGGCTACCGGCATCCCGGATCCTGAACCCCTTCTCTTGGGGACGCTCGCGACGGAAGATTTCTGCGTGCTTCCTCGACACTGTTACATCGTCGAGAAAGATGTCGCTCTCGGGACCTCGCCCCACCGTCACCACCTCCCTGACGAGGTCGTGCATCCTTCTCCCCGCCGTACCCTCAACCTGGTCGAGTTCGATGAGCGCCGCCTCGTCGTAGGCATCCTCACGGGCAGCGCTCACATCCTCCTCATCGTCGCCGAAGCTTGGGGCGTAGGAGACGGTGGACTGCGTATGTATCAGCCGCGCGCCGCACTCCGCGCAGAATTTCATCTGCGCGTCGACCTCGGCGCCGCACTTGGAACAGCGATTCAACGCATCTCCTCGCGCTCCAACGGCAAACTCACGCCTGAAAGGACCCACGTGGGCAACTTATCACTCATAAGCTGAAGTATACGCCCCCTTTAACCTAAAGTACAATCTTAGACAATCGGTAAACCGCCCTCCGACATCTCAGTCACTTTTTATTAGGGATTCGACAAGATCCGCGTACTTGTCGACGAGGTTCTCCGAGACATCACCGCTGCCGTTGGCGTCGTCGTAATCGGTATCACCTTCAGCGTAGACGTAGAAGAGTGGGTTGTCCGGATCGGGAAGCATGAGAACCCAACCCTCGTCCAAGCTGAGCTTTACGCCGTCGGTGAGAATGGCGTCCGCATCGCCGCCGAACTTCTCGGCAAGCCCTCGCATCACACGTCCCTTGGCAGGCCACGGACACTCAAGGCGTCGCTTCTTGACATCGCCGAAAGTCTCTCCGAAACGGGCCCTCACCACCGAGACGGGCTTCTCCCCACGGAAGAGCTCTAGGGCGCGAGCGAGCGTCATAAAGCAGTCAGGGGCTGGCAGGAAGGCTGGGAAGACGTAGTGACCGTCTGCAACCCCCGCGATGTCCGCCCTCGTCTCCGCAGCTCTGAGCGCGACATTACCCAAACCCGTGCGGCTTTCCTCCAGAGTACCTCCGCTCCTTTTTATCAACTGCTCGTACGCGCTACTGAGGTTTACAGGCAAAACCGCTTTTTTGGGATGCATACGCTCCAAGAAACAGGCGAGCATTACGTCCGAAGGAACGAACTCGCCCTCGTCATCCACAAACTGCACATCCTCGCCCGTAGGCCCCACGACCGCCCCGCAGGTAGCCCCTACCGTCGGGACGATGCGTCCGACCCGCTCCAGTGCACCAGCCAGGTTACTTCCTGCAGTGCCACTCACCACGTTGGCGTTGGCAAAGCCCTCCATCACTACGGCGCTCACCCCGAGCCTCCTAAACACGCGGCCCGCAACCAGGCTCGCCACCCCCCCAGAGAAATCAACGACCAATGCGGTGCCCCGCGTTTTCCTTCGGTTCACGGCCCTCTCCAGGCGTTCGACGTATTGTTCCACGGCGCGACCAGGATAGATGAGCTCGCCTATATCGGTCCCATATGCCCGGCGATACTCTTCTCGTACAAAAACCTTCTCTATCGCACGCTGGTCGGACTCGCTCAGCGGGGTCGCATCCGAAGAGAAGAACAATATCTCAACCTCATCCGGATCGTCCCCGGCCCGCACGTGGACACCAGAAACGGACTTGCCTGCCAAAACGTCGTGGCGGACCACACCCGCGTGGGCCGCTCGAAGATCCCGCACGTTTACACCGGTTGCCAAAAGAGCGCTAGTCATAGCCCTTTTTGCAACCTGGGCGGAGGACGAAAAGTCACGGCCCAAGGTGACTACAGCACCCGGCTCTAGCTCGGTGCCGAACGAAGAAGCCAGCCGTATCATGAATTCCGGGGTGAGGTCCACGTTGAACTTTCCAGAGACTACAGGTCTGCCGGCCTTAAAGAAAGTGCGCAAGCCCATTGTCTCGTAAATGAGGGACTGCGTTACGTTCGCCCTGTTCTCGACGGTCTTGTGAGGGTAAATCTTCACGTCCGCAGAAACCGTCGCGCCCTCGCCCACGATGACGTCGTCGCCCAGGGCGCTACGCTCAAGGAGCCTGGCACGCGCCTGGACGTACGAAGAGCGTCCTACAAGCGTGTCGGTGAGCTCGGCCCCCTCTCCGATGTAGGTTCCATCCGCAATCACACTACGCTCGACGGTGGCGCCGGCGGCTATAACAGTGTTATCACCGATTATGCAATAAGGGCTTATCTTCGCGCCTTCATCGACCCGGACGTTCTCTCCAAGTACGACCGGGCCCTCAAGCTCCTCGTCGTTTACCTGCGCCCGTCTGCCGACGTAGATGTTTTCCCGGAGGCGGGTCCCAGGTGGCCTCACACCTCTCACCCTGCCGGCCAGGACGTCACGCTGCGCGCTCATATACTGCTCCAGCGTCCCGATATCCTCCCAGTAACCCTCCGTAATGTACCCGTAGAGGGGGCGTTTCTCCTCTAGAAGTTTTGGGAAAAGTTCCTTGGCGAAGTCGTACTCGCCCTCGGGAGGAATCTTCTGCAAAACCGAAGGCTCCAAAACGTAGATACCGGTGTTGACCGTGTCTGAAAAGACCTGCCCCCAAGCAGGCTTCTCCAGAAAACGCAAGATGCGGCCGTCCTCTTTGGTGATTACGATTCCGAAATCCAAAGGGTTCTCGACGCTTTTTAGGACCATCGTCGCCTCGGCATCTTTTTCGTCGTGGAACTCCAGGAGGCGTCCCAGGTTAGCGTCGGTCAGGGCGTCACCGCTGATCACGAGTATGCGCTCGCCTTTCAGGTGCTCCTCGGCCAGCTTTACGGATCCTGCGGTGCCCGCCGGGGCGTCTTCTATAGAGTAGCAGATGTTTACGCCCCAGTCCGAGCCGTCGCCGAAGTAATCCTGTATCTCCTCAGGCATGAACTGTAGCGTAACCACTATTTCGGTAAAGCCGTGACTTTGGAGCAGACGCACGATGTGCTCCATACAAGGAACGTTTACGATGTGGATCATCGGTTTGGGTTGGTGGCTAGTAAGCGGCCTGAGGCGCGTGCCCTGACCGCCGGCCATGATCACCGCCTTCATCGACGCTCCTCTCCAGCTTCTCGGCCGAAAAGCGTCTTTTTTACCGCGGCAATGTAGAGGACCCCTGCGCCGAGCGAGAGCCCCAAGCCCGAGTAGAACATGATCTCTCCTACAACTCCCGGTTTGTATAAGATCACCACAACGGCCGCCATCAAAGCAGCCGTTGCAGCCTTGCCTACCTTGTTCACCTTTATCTTACCGCGAAATACGAGGCTTCCCGCAAGGGCCAGGATGTCCCGCCCCACAAGCATCGCCACGACAAAGGCCGGCAAGAAACCCCTGATCACCAGAACCACCGCAACGCTAGAAAGGAGCAGCCGATCGGCTAAGGGATCCAAGACCCTGCCAAGGTGCGACTGCCCGAAACCTCCCCGACGGCGTGCGATCCAGCCATCTAGAAAATCTGTCACTGCCGCCAAAACCAACAGCCCCGCCGCCGAAACGTCCTCCGTTTCGAGCAACAGGAGGATCACGACCGGTATCGTCAGAAGCCTTACAAGAGTCAGCACGTTCGGTACCGTCAGTACACGGTCGCTCACGTCCTTCATCGGCTGCTCCTCAAGCGCAAGCGCACACTCACACCGTACAATCCGTAGGCTTCGCGTAACGAGTTTTCCACGTAGCGCAGGTATCCTTCCGGAATGTCCTTCGGGCGGTTAGCGAAAAGGGTGAAGCGAGGTGGGGCCGAGCCGGTCTGGGCAGCGAAGCGTATCTTGACGCCCTTTGGCGGGGGGTTCCGCTGCGAGAGCGCGTTTACTAGTTCAGATACCTCGTGCGTGGATACCCTCAGATTGTACGAAGCGTACAATCTGACGACGAGTGGCATCACCTTCTCGGTGCCTGCTCCCCCCAGAGCGGAGATGGCTGTGGCCAGGGGCTTTAGGTCTGTCATTCGGGCAGTCAAAGTGTCCTCGACTTCGCGTAACCTCTCCGATGACACAAGATCTCGCTTGTTGATTAAAACCCCGCATGCCCGCCCGGCCTCCTCGATCCTTCTCGCCAGCCTGAGATCCTCCCCAACCAACCCCTCTACCGCATCGACGAGCAAGAGCGAGACGTCCGAGCGGCGAATCGTCTCGTCTGCCCTGAGCGCCGAGTAATAAGGTACTCCTTGCGCCCTTCGCGAGCTCCGGTTCACCCCTGCAGTGTCCAAAAGCAGGAAACGCCCTCCGGGTACCACATCCGAAGGAACCGTGATTTCATGCGCGACCGCATCGGTGGTGGTGCCCGCAACCTCAGAAACGACAGCCCGCTCGGAGCCTAAAAGGCGGTTGAGAAGCGTGCTCTTGCCCACGTTCGGTCTTCCTATAACTGCGACGCGCGGTATGCTACTCGTCTCTTCAGAGGGCTCTGCCAGCGGCAACAGCGAAACGACGACATCTAAAAGATCCCCAATTCCAATGCCGTGGACAGCGCTTATGGGGTGGGGTTCCCCCTCCCCCAAGGAGTAAAAAGGGTAGCGGCCAGAGTCGTCGGCGGGGTTATCGAGCTTGTTCACGGCGAGCACGAGCTTCTTGCCGGAGCTGCGCAGCTCTTTGGCGATGGCCGCATCCGCCTCGGTCACCCCAAGCTGCATATCGGCGAGGTGAACGATCACGTCCGCTTCCTCGACCGCGACCCGCGCCTGCAACGTCACGAGCGCCGCGAGGCCTAAGCGAGCGCGTGGCTCCATCCCCCCAGTGTCTACCAAAAGGAACTGTTGCCCCGCCCATTCGGTCCTAGTGTAGGAGCGATCGCGCGTGGTACCCGGCTCCTCAGCACCACAGCCTGGCGGCGCCCCAAAACCCTGTTTACGAACGTGCTCTTGCCCACGTTCGGCGCCCCCACGATCGCCACCACAGGTAAAGAGCTCACGACGATGACGCCTTTTTCTCGTCAAGCTCGTAGATCGCACCCAAGACTTCGTCCGTAACCTCCCTGTAGGCCTTTCTCTGCTTTGTACTGTTATGCGACGTTATGGGATTATCGATATAGACGTGGAGTTTGCCGCCCTGGAGGCGTTCGAAGAGGCTGGGCGTTCTATCCACGAAGACGGGCAGTACCGGGGCACCTCCGCGAATAGCAAGCATACCGACGCCACCCTTAGGCGTGTGGTCGGGGTCGTAACCTTCGCGGCGGGTACCTTCCGGAAAGATGCCCAAAGCCCAACCTGCGGTGAGGAGGTTGAGGGCAGCACGCAAAGCCGCATGGCCACCTTTTTTGCGGTCGACGGGGAAGACGCCGAGAAAGAAGAAAAACCTCTCGAACGGGAAGACGAAGAGCTCTTTTTTGCCCATCCATTGGAGTCTGCGGGGTACGGCCATCGAGACGAAGACCGGGTCTGCGTATCGGCGATGGTTGGCGGCCACGATCAGAGGCCCCTCCTTGGGCACCTTCTCGGCGCCGTGGACAGTAAACCCGAGCAATAACCACCCCAAGGCGAGTACGACCCGGCGGAACAGCCGATACCGAACAGACATGTCTCTGGATGGGCCCCGCGGAAGCTTCGTCATTACCAAGTTCAGACACCCCCCGGCTTTTGTCGGGACGCGGCATTTTGGACCTCGCAGATGAGCTCGACAACACGCGAGACAACACCTTCTAAGGAAAGGCTCGTGGTGTCAACGACTAGGGCGTCGGCGGCAGGCTTTAGGGGAGAGGCTTCGCGCTCAGCGTCGCGCTTGTCGCGGGCCTGCATGGCCTTCTTGACGCGTTGTAGCTCTCCTTCGCGACCGGTCTCCAGCGCGCGGCGACGAGCACGTTCTTCTGGGGAGGCCGAAAGGAAAATCTTCAGCTCTGCTTCGGGCAAGACCACCGTCCCGATGTCCCGCCCCTCGACAACCGCGCCGCCCGAGGTCTCCGCTGTTCGAGCTGCCATCCGTTGCCTCTCAACCAAGATCCTTCTTAACTCCGGCTGAGCGGAGACTTTCGAGGCGGCAGCGGATACTTCAGGGGTACGCAAAGTATCTTCGGGGAGCAGTTCCCCATCGTAGAATACGCCGTTCGCCGTAAGGTCTACGTGGCCACCAACCACGGCGAGCGTAGGTCCATCCTCAAGGTCCACGCCCTCCCGGAGGGCAACCAGCGCGACGGCCCGATAAGTTGCTCCCGTGTTCAAGTTGACGAGCCCTAAGCGTTTGGCAACGGCCCGGGCGACTGAGCTCTTGCCGCTACCGGCAGGACCATCTATGGCTACCAGCACGCCCCTACCGACGGTCCGATCGATCAGAAATTCGCTCCAGGTCCCGCAAAAAACCGGGGTAAGAGATCGCTGCCGCCTCAAGGTTTCCAACCTCGACCCCTCCTTCGGAAGCGAGGCCGGCGATCGCGAGGCCCATCGCGATGCGATGGTCACCCCTGCTGTTCGCCCGTCCGCCCCGGATTCCACGTTTGGGGTCCCCCAGAACGGCGAAACCGTCGGGACGTTCTTCGATCTCGACCCCAACCTCGCGGAACTCCTCGCAGACGGATTGAATCCTGTCTGTCTCCTTTACGCGGAGCTCCCCGGCCCCCCAAACTACGGTCTCCCCCTCAGCGAATGCCCCGAGCAAAGCCAAAAGCGGTAGCTCGTCTACGGCGCCCGGTACGTCCTCTGGTCCTACCTCGGTGGCCATGAGATGCGAATGACGCACCACAAGCTCCCCGACCGGCTCGCCGATGCCGCCCTCGACCGCGCTGCGCATCTCTACCGTGGCACCCATCCTGCTCAGTATATCCAAGAACCGCGTTCGGGTAGGATTGAGCCCCACGTTGCGGATTCTCACCTCGGATCCCGGTACCACGAGCGCTGCCGTAACCCAGAACGCGGCGGATGAGAAGTCGCCGGGGACCTCGATCTCACCTGGCACTTGTAACGCCTCAGGAGGCTCAAGTGTCACCCGGCGCGACCCGCCATACACATGCTCGATGGTCACCTCAACCCCGCACGCTTTTAGTAAGCGTTCTGTGTGGTCCCTACTGCTACCTGGCTCGGTCACCGCCATTGATCCGTCGGCGAAAAGCCCAGCGAAAAGCAAACAACTCTTCACTTGTGCGCTGGCAATCGGCAAGACGTGCTCGGAACTCCTCAACCCACCGCCGTTACCCAATACCACCATTGGTAGCCGCTCCCCCCCTGCTACCCCCCGGATCTCTGCCCCCATCCTCCTTAAAGGTCCCACCACACGTCCCATCGGCCGCTCTCTTAGACTGTCGTCCCCCGAGAAGCATGAAAATCGCCCAAAACCTGCTGCGATTCCTAGTATTATACGTATAAGAGTGCCAGAGTTGCGTGCGTCTATGACGTTGTTGGGTTCGATGGCGTCGTGCAGGCCTGCGCCAGTTATGCGGATGGTGGTTCTGGTTGGTTCGACACAGGCACCGAAGCTTTTTATGGCGCTGAGGGTCGCTAAAGTGTCCTCCGCAGCGAGGTAGTTGGTGACGGTGACGGGGCTTTGGGAGAGAAGCGAGGCGAGTGCAACCCGATGAGAGATGGACTTATCAGGTGGGACAGAGAGTTCGGCCCGCAGAGGGTGGACGGGCGCGATTAGGACCGACTTACCCAAGACTTCGCCGCCCGGCGTTTTTGAGTATCTTCAGCTCCTTTTCGGTGAGGGACCGGTAGCGGCCCTCGGGGAGCGCTTCCAGCCGCACGGGGCCGACGCGCACACGCTTCAGGGCGATCAGACGCAGGCCGCAAACAGCACAAGCGCGTCGTATTATGCGGTTACGGCCCTCATGGATGGTGAGGTTGAGGATAATTTTCTCCCTAGTGCAGCGCGAGCGCGTGAGCTTCGGGGGGAGCATTCTGCCGTCTTCCAGTTCGGGGCCCGACATAAGAGCAGCGAGGCGTCTCTCACGGCTATCTTCGGGCGTCACGAGGGTTAGCTCGTACTCCTTTTCAATACCGGAGGAGGGGTGAGCGATGCGGTGGGCTAGCTTGCCATCGTTGGTGAGGAGCAGAAGGCCGGTGGTATCGGCGTCCAGGCGTCCCACAGGGACGAGGCCTGGCACATCCTCAGGCATAAGCTCGGCGACTGTCGACCGGTTTCGTTCGTCGTTGAGAGTAGTCACGTAGCCGGCAGGCTTGTTCAAGGCGAAATAAGAATACTTTGAGGGAAGCTCGACCAGTTTGTCGTCGAGAAAGACGCGGTCGGTAGACGATACGCTACCCCCCAAGTGGGCTGTCTGGCCATTCACCTTCACCTTTCCCGAGGAGATCAAAGCCTCAGCCTTGCGGCGGGACGGAGCTGCTCCGCTCCGGGCGAGAAACGTCTGGAGGCGCATTCCTATTTAACTCCGCCGCTCTGGTCCTCAGCGGGGTGTCCGCCGGTGTTTCCGTTGATGCGCTCGCGGAGGCGGGCGATCTCTTCGGGGTCAACCAGGGTCTCGAGGGCGGGAAAGTCGTCGCGGCCGCGGGCACCGACAGCGAGGAGAAAATCCTCGGTGATGTCCAGGAGGGCAGGCCTGCCCGCTCGCGCTTTGGCAAGAGCGACCTCTACAAGCAGATTGCGGTCGAGGAGGTTGCGGACCACGGCGTCAGAGTTAACACCACGGGCGACGTTGATGTCCGCGCGGGTAAGGGGGCCTAGGTAGAGGACGCAGGTCAGAACCTCATAGGCGGCGCCCGAGAGAGGGGCCGGTCGTACTTCCTCGCGAAACCGCTCGAGGACATCGGCGCAAAGAGGGTTTGTCGCAAACTGGAGGCCCCCAGCGACCTCCCGGAGCACGACGCCGGAGGCCTGTGGAGAGTAGCGTTTCCTTAGTTCCCCGATCGCCGCTCGTACGTCGGGCTCGGGGAGCTTCGTGGCTGAGAGTAGGACCGAAAGAGTTACGGGGCGGGGACTCACCAACAGGATGGCTTCGATCAGCGCGCTCGCGCTCAGGGTATCTCTTTCGGGGCATTCGGGGGCACTTTTGTACACCGGCCCGTTCACTCGACGGGCTCGAGGGTCAAGGGGCCAAAAGGCTCCGACTGAGATAGGATCAAGCGTCCTTCGGAAGCCAGCGAGAGGGCGGCAGCGAAGGCCACGGCGGAGTGGAGGCGGTTCATGCCGCAGATGAGATCCTCGAAAGACAGAGGACCGCGGGTAAGGGAGGCCTGAATCAGGGTAACAAGTTCTCCTACGGTAACGGTGATCGTACCCAAGTGCCTCACCTCAGGCTCGGACATCCTAAACAAGATCTGCCGCACGGCCGCCGCGAGTCGGTCGGGACGCACACAGAGGTTGCCCACGCGTGGGCGAAGTGCATGGCCGGATGGGTAGAACCCTTCGTTCTGGGCGAACCTCTCTCCCAACGCTTCGGCGCCCCGGCGTATCTTGAGGTAGGTGAGGAGGCGTTCTTCGAGGTCTTGCGGAGAGAAGAACCCCTCATCGGTTTCCCCGCCCTCGGTTTCGGGGGTCGGAGTCAAAGCGCGGCCTTTAAGGAGAAGAAGGGAGGTAGCTGAGTCTACGAAGTTGGTATCGCGTTCGAGAGTGCCAGGAATGTTTCCTGACGCCTCCGCGGGGTAGTAGGTACTCCGGTACAGAGTTACCAGCTCGCGCAAAGGCACCTCGAAGATCTCCAGCTCGTCCTGGAGGATCAGGGCCAAAAGGCCCTCGTACGGTCCGGAATACACATCCAGCTCGACGGTGAAGTCCTCGAGCGTGCTGCGACTCCGAAGCTCTACACTCACCGTCGAACCCCCAAAGAGAGGTTTAGAGGATCTCCGCTGTAGGTACGTCCTATGCAAAGAAGGTTACCCCCAAGCGCTGTTGTGATCCAGTGCACGAAAACGGTGCGCGCACGCGAATCCCACTCAGGAAACCGCCGTGCCGACGATGATCGCTCCATCACGACGGTTCCACGGCGGACGTAGAGGTTCGGTGCCTCAAGATACCGTGCAATCGGTTACCGAGGGGGGAGGCAGCTTCCAGGCGGGATGCGCCAGGAGAAAGGCTTCGAAAGCCTCTTCGAAGCCCCGGGTCCCAACCGATACGTCGACGTCGGGTGCCGGCTTCCATGAGGGACCGAAGCTTACGGGGAGGCCTGCATCCCACAGCTGTCGCGCCAGCGCTTCCACGAGCGTTGCGGACGTCACAGCGGGGTCGGCGAGGCGCACAGCGCGAGTCTCAAGCACGGCCTCGCTCAAAGCAGCGTGTGTGGTTATGTAACGCAAGAGAACGTCTAAAGCACTGGTTAGCTGCTCGGCGTAGAAGGCACGTGCCTCGCAAGAGACCCGGCGTATGGCCGACACGGTATCTTCCACCTGGACAAGAGAGTAGAACCTGGCACCAGGGGATGGTGCGTCGAGGACGAGTTGGGCCGTTATCCCATCGTCGAGCTGCCATTTAAGAGTCGCTTCGAACAAGATCGCCCCGGCGTTCCTGGTGGAGATCCTGCCTGCAGGCTCCTCGGATAGTAAACCCAGTACGCGACGGGATTCTTTCCCGTCGCCGCATGAGCTTTTCCCGGAAACCGCGATAGACCCTGCGCTCCAAGCCCTCAACGGGCGGCTTTCTCCTCAAGCTGCTGTTCGGCCCGCTCAGCACCGGCTCGGAGAAGATGGTTGTCGCGGCAAGCTTCGACGAAGCCCCTGAACAGGGGATGGGGTCTCAAGGGGCGACTCTTGAACTCCGGATGGAACTGGCTACCGATAAAGAACGGGTGACCTTTGACCTCGGCGATCTCCACGAGCCGGCCGTCAGGAGAGGTGCCGGAGAACACCATCCCGGCTTGCGTGAGGGCGTCCCTGTAGCCGTTATTGACCTCGTAGCGGTGACGGTGGCGCTCGTAGACAAGCTCCTCATCATAGGCTTCAGCCGCCAAGGTATTGGGTTCGATCTTGCACGGGTAGCGCCCGAGACGCATCGTCCCGCCCATCTCAACACCCACCTGGTTGGGCATGATATCTATGACCGGGTGCGGGCTCTCAGGATCGAACTCCGTCGAGTTAGCCTTCTCGAGACCAACCATATGCCGGGCGAACTCGATTACGGCTATCTGCATCCCCAAACAGAGCCCGAGGTAGGGCGTGCAGCTCTCCCTCGCGTACCGGGCCGCCTCTACCTTCCCTTCCGTCCCGCGATCGCCAAACCCCGGCAAAACCAGCATCCCATCCGCCCCCGCGAGGCGCCTCGCGGTAGACTCCGGATCACTGAGATCCTCGGCGTCCACCCAGTCGATTTCAATCTTGACGCTGTGCGCCCCGCTCGCATGTGCCAAGGCCTCCACGACCGAGAGATACGAGTCCTGAAGCTTCACATACTTGCCGACGATGGCAACCCGCACGGACTCCTTGGCCGAAAGCATCCGGTCTACCAAAGATTGCCACTCCGTAAGATCCGGGGACGGCGAAGGCAGTCCCAGCTTCTCCAAAACCAGCTCGTCAAAGCGGCCCTCATAGAGATTCAAGGGTATCGCGTACAGGTTCGGGGCGTTTAATGCAGGAACTACCGAGTCGAGCTCTGTATCAGTGAAGAGCGAGATCTTCTTGCGGATGTCCTCGCCTATCGGCCGGTCGGCCCTGCAGATGAGGACATCGGGCGAAATGCCGATCTCGCGCAGACGCTGCACCGAATGCTGGGTCGGCTTGCTCTTAAGCTCGCCGGCCGCCTCGATGTACGGCACGTAGCTGACGTGCACGTAGAGGACGTTCTTGCGCCCGACGTCGTTTCTGAACTGCCTTATGGCCTCAAGAAACGGCAGGCTCTCAATGTCGCCGACGGTCCCGCCAATCTCGGTGATAACGATGTCCTTCCCACGACCTAGGCTCCCAATTCTGGTTTTGATCTCATTGGTAATGTGCGGGATGACCTGCACCGTGGCTCCCAGATAATCCCCTCGCCGCTCGCGGCTTATGACCTCCCAGTAGACGCTCCCGGTGGTCACGTTGGAGAGTTTCCCTAGGTTCTCGTCTAAAAATCGCTCGTAGTGACCAATATCCAGGTCGGTCTCGGCACCGTCCTCGGTAACGAAGACCTCGCCGTGCTGGTAGGGGCTCATGGTGCCAGGATCGACGTTTATGTAGGGATCAAATTTCTGCAACACCACCTGGTAGCCCCGGCTCTTGAGGAGCATGCCCAAAGCCGCAGCACTCGTTCCCTTCCCGATGGAGGAGACCACGCCACCCGTCACGAAGATGTACTTGGTGTCCGTTACCGGCTCCGTCATCAATTACCCTCCCAGAGAACTAACCCACACAAAACCCATACCCTCCTCTACTATGAGAAACTTGTGATGCCCGGCGCCTCGGTCAACGCCGCGAGCAAGAGACCATAAGCGGAGTGAGACCGCCAATAAACCTGGCTCACTCGAAGTCGGACTAGCCGAGCGCGTACAGCGTCACCGAGCATAATACGCCTGTAAGGTCGAAAACAAAACAGCGAGACCCTGCGGAGTTATTTGTAGATCCAACCCTCGAGAGTACTCACGTTGCAAGTTACCTTTTAGGCGCCTCAACGCCCACGAGGAGCTCACGGGCGTGGGCGAGGGAGGCTTCGTCGATTCTACCGGAGAGCATGCGGGCCAGCTCGCGGCGGCGCTCCTCGCCCTCGACTCTATGAATTTTGGTGAGCGTGCGCCCGTCAGAGGGAGCTTTAGTGACGACTACATGCGAGGACGCTTCGGAGGCTATCTGCGGCAGGTGTGTGATAGTCAAGACCTGGTTGCGCTCACCGAGCTCCCTGAGCTTCGCCCCGACTGCCGTCGCCGTCTCGCCACCGATACCGGCATCAACCTCATCGAAGACGTAAGTCGCTTCCGGTTCGGCGCGCTCCTGGGCGAGCCTTATGGCGAGCATGATCCTGCTTAGCTCCCCGCCCGAAGCGTAGCGCCTGACTGGCAACTCCGGTTCGCCAAGGTTCGGCTGCATCATAAACTCCACCTTCTCCTTCCCCGACGGGCCGAGAGGCCCTTGTACAAGCCCCACCTTGAAGGTCGTCTTCCCCAGGTTGAGATCCTTGAGGTTCACCTGCACCTTCGCCGAGAGTACTTCCGCCGCCTGCTCGCGGCCCACCGTGAGGGTCTCCCCGAGCTCCTTAAGCCTCTCTTCGCCCTCCCTTATCCGCCCTTCGAGCTCAGCCGTCTCTTCCTCGAAGTTCTCCAGGCGTCCGAGCCGGGCCCTGGCCTCCTTCAGGTACCCCTCCACGTCCTCCCCGTACTTGCGCTCCAAGGCCCGCAGGGTTTGCAGCCGGTCCTCGACTGCTTCGAGACGGTTCGGGTCGGCTTCCAGTTCCTCCAGATAGGTCCTAAGCTCGTAGACCACGTCTTCGAGCTCGACTGTGAGCCCTCGGGTACGCTCGAGGAGCCCGCAGAGCCTCTCGTCGTAGCGGGCCGCCCTGTCCAGCTCCGATTCGGCCCGGGCAACGGCGTCGACCGCGCCTCCCTCTTCGCCTGACAGAGCCGTGGCAGCCACCGAGGCTCCTGCCAGAAGATCCGTCACGTTTCTCAAGCGATCTCGCTCACGAGTAAGGTCCGCGAGCTCGGCGGCGCTGTAGTTTGCCGCCTCGAGCTCCGCCACCTGGTAACGCAAGAATTCGACCTCCCTCAGGCGAGCCTCCGCCGAGGATAGGAGCTCTGAAAGCTCTCGCCGCTCCTTCTCCACCTGGCTCCATAGCTCACTTAAGTCCGCTTTGGCCCGCAATGCTTCCTCGCACAGGAAATTATCTAGGATGCTGAGCTGCTCTACAGGGTCTGTAAGGCGAGCCTGCTCCCTTTGGCCATGATAGGAGACCAGCCGCGTGCCCAAGGCCGCCAAAGCCTTAACCGGAACGGTGATCCCACCCACATAGCACCGCGACCGGCCCTCTTCGGTCAGCGTCCGTCGCAACACGATGCCCTCGTCGGCGTCTATGTCCTCGGCGAGATCTCCCAGAGACTCGGAGAGAATCCTCCCGCCTACGGGTCCCGGAAGAACGAACGTTCCTTCGATAGTGGCTTTTTTGGCGCCCGCGCGGACAGCATCGGGGCGAGCCCGGCCCCCGAGGAGCATCTGCAACGCAGTGGCAAGTAGCGTTTTGCCCGCTCCCGTCTCGCCAGTTATGGCGTTTAGCCCCGGAGCAAGTTCCAGGGTGGCCGTCTCGATCAGGGCTACGTTCTCGACGGAGATCTCCGCGAGCATGGGGTCTCTCTAAGCCCTCCTCATAAAAACGTTTTCCGTACTGCCCGCCACCAGCTCCACTCGTCGGTCCTACCTATTTTAACGCTCTTCCGGGAGAGACCGAACCGCACGCGCTCACCGTCGGGGATCTCTTCAGGGTCGTCCCCATCCACGGAAAGCAGCGCTCCCGGCTCCTTCACCCTAAGCTCGGCGACCTGGTCCTGACCCAAAACCAAAGGGCGCGTCAGAAGGGAATGGGGCGCTATCGGCACGAGCACGTAGCACTCGACGTCTCCCGCGATGATCGGACCGCCCGCTGAGAGGGCGTAGGCGGTAGACCCCAGAGGAGTGGCTGCGACGAAGCCGTCACACCGCAGGGTCGCAAGTGCCTCTCCACCAACGATAACCTCGACCGAGGTAATGTGGTGAGGATGCTTTTTGACTAGCACCGCATCGTTGACCGCCATGCGCACTTTATTCTCGCTCGCTACCCGAGCCTCGAGCATCCGGTACTCCTGGACTTGAATCTCACCCTTCAAGACCTTGTCAACACCTGACTCGAGCTCCTCAGGACGCATCCCACTCATAAAGCCTAAGGTGCCGAGGTTGACCCCAAGCAGCACCCTCCCCGGATACATCCGAGACGCCCTGAGCATCGTCCCGTCCCCACCGAGCACGAATACGAGGTCGAGATCCTCGCTATTCTGGCTCTCTACCGTGGGCCCCGTGACGCGCTCGACCTCGATCCCCCGCTCTCCCAGAATCATGGTGAGCCGCTTCGAATACCCTTCGCTTGCGTTGGGATTCGCGACGATTGCTACCTGGCGTATCGCCTCTAGCTCTTCGCTCAAGGCTCGCCTCCCACCACCATGAAGATCCGCTCCTCGTCAAGCGTCGCCTTGGCGCCGCGCAAAAGCCGCAGAGGATACTCCGTGTTCCCCGCCTTTCTGCCGGCGACGGGTGAACGCGCAACATCCACAGCCTCGAAGCCCAGAGGCTTGAACCCCTCCACCACACCCCGAACCGTCGCTGCGTGCACCGCGGGATCTCGCACGAGCCCACCGCGCGAAACCTGCTCTGGGCCGGCTTCGAACTGCGGCTTGACAAGTACCACCGCCTCGCCTATGGAGGGCGTCGTCGAGAGGACGTTCGCGAGCGCAACCACTAGCGAGATAAAGGATAGGTCGGCAACGATAAGACGCGGCGCGAACGGTAGATCCCTTCCCCAAAGATGCCGCACGTTGGTGCGCTCCATCACCGAAACGCGCGGGTCGTTCCTTAGCGACCAATCGAGCTGTCCATAGCCTACATCCACCGCGATCACCCTTGCCGCGCTTCGCCGCAACAAAACATCCGTAAAACCGCCCGTGGACGCCCCTGCATCCAAACAGTCGCGGCCTTCAACTTCCACCCTAAAGATGTCTAAAGCGTGGGCAAGCTTCTCTCCGGCTCGGGAAACGAATGAACTGTCGCCAGCTGTTTTAACGCAAACCTGGGCATCCGGGGCGACGCGGAAGCCCGCTTTGGTAACGGCCTCGTCGCCGATCCACACGGCGCCGGCCAGGATGAGAGACTGAGCCCGCGCCCGGCTCTCTGCAAAGCCCCTCTCGACGAGCAAAACGTCGAGCCGCAGGGCATCTCGCGAGGCCTCTCTCGGCAACCCGGTAATCTCCTTCGTCCCTTTCACCGCTCCGGTAAGCCGCTAATGGCCCCGGTGCCGGACAAAGAGCACCAGCTCCCGAAGCCCGGACGTATCGCCGTTCACCGTGGAGAGAGCTGCGAGCGCCTTCTCGGCGGCCTTGTCTGCCTCCCTTTTCGCCCCATCGAGGCCGTAGGCCCCGACGAACGTGGCCTTGCCCTGCTCGGCGTCGCTCCCGGCGCTCTTGCCCAAAGCCTCCCGCGTCGAAGTAGCGTTCAAAACGTCGTCTACGATCTGGAAGCATAACCCCAATTCCAACGCGTATTCTGATACCGCCGCCTGCTCAGCCTTGCTCGCTCTGGCCAGGATCGCGCCTATCTTGGCGCTGCTCTTTATGAGGGCGCCAGTCTTGTACATGTGGATCATGTGCAGCGTTTCGTGGTCCGCCGCGCTGCCTACGCCGGTCTGGTTCATGTCCATAACCTGCCCTCCGGACATTCCGTTTATTCCCGACGAGTGAGCGAGCTCGCGCACCACCTCTAAGACCTGCTCGCACGTGCCCTCCTGGTGTACAGTGATAAGCGTCAAAGCCTCCCCGAAAAAGGCATCGCCGGCCAGGATCGCTATCGCCTCGCCATACTTTTTGTGTGTAGCCGGTCGTCCGCGCCTAAAGTCATCATTATCCATTGCCGGTAGGTCGTCGTGAACTAGAGAGTACGTGTGCACCATCTCTATGGCCGCCGCACTCGGCAAAACAAGCTCCGGCTCCGCCCCGAAGACGTGCGCGACCTCCATACACAAAGTTGGCCGCACCCTTTTTCCCCCGCCAAGCATCGAGTAGCGCATCGCCTCGACGAGCTCGAGCAGACGCGGCTCGTCCGAAAATGCGATCCTCTCAAGGTAAGCCTCGAACCGTGCCCGGTGCTCTTCCCACCGTCTGGTGGAGACCTGCCACGTGTTTTTTGAAGCGTTCCGCGCCCGCCTATCCATGCCCCACCCACCGGTCGGAGCCTCCGAGGGCTACCTCGCTCGCTCCCCGCAAGACGCCTGCGACGAAATGTGGTGCCTCATCGCTGGAGAAGCCCTTTGCGAGCTCGATGGCTTCGTTAACAGCTACCTCGGCGGGCACGTCCTCGACGTAGAGCATCTCGAAGAGCGCGAGGCGTAAAATCGTGCGGTCGATGGCGCTCATGCGGTGAACCGGCCATCCTACGGCGACGTCGCCGAGAAGCTCGTCTAGAGCTTCTTTCTCCCTTTCGACCCCATGCGAGAGTATAAGCGCGTACTGCTCAAGGTTCCCCCGATACGACCGCCAGCGGTCCAGAATGGGATCTACGGGCAGCCCGGTGATGTCGCTCTGGTAAAGCATGAGAAACGCGTGCTTGCGCGCCGTACGTCGGCTCACGTACTTCTAGACCCTGGTTAGGTACTCTTTGGTACGAGTGTCTACCCGCACCTTGTCACCGACGGTCACGAAAAGTGGTACCTGTACCACAAGCCCGGTCTCGAGCGTTGCCGGCTTACTCCCACCGGTCGCCGTGTCACCCTTGAGACCCGGATCGGTCTGCGCCACCTCGAGCTCCATGTGCACCGGTGGCTCCACGCTCACAACCTCCCCATCTGCCAAGAGTACCTCCATCTCAGCATTCGGAACGAGGTAATTGATAGTCTCGGCCAGCACCTCGGACGGGATGGCGATCTGCTCATAGGTCTCCGAGTCCATGAAGTAGTACAGGTCCCCATCGCTGTAAAGAAACGTCATCGGCCGCGACTCCGTTCTCACGCTCTCGACCTTCTCTCCGGCTCGGAAGGTCTTCTCGATCACAGCTCCCGTGGCCAGGTTTCTAAGGCGCGTCCGGACAAAGGCGCCACCCTTGCCCGGCTTTACATGCTGGAAGTAAAGGATCGTGAAGCGCTTGCCATCTACCCGGATGGCCGCGCCATTTCTGAACTGGTTGGTCGAGATCATTTCTGGTGGCCCGCTCCTCGATGCTTATCCTGCTTAGAAAATCCTGCGATATTATCGCACACATTCGCTATCGACCATGGTTCGATTTCTTCGAAAACACTCAGCTCGCGCTTCCATCCAGCAAAGGACCTAAACGGCTCTCCGCCTTCTAACGCGAAGAGGAAGTTGCTGACTTAACTTTGGGTTTCTCTGTGGAGCCATATACCACGTCCTTCCTTATGAACTTGTTTGGAATCGAAACAAGCCCATGACGGCGTATTATACGTCTTTGGCTACGCGGTAAAAGTTCTGCTAAAGCCGATCTTTACCCCACCTCAAGCTCAGGAACCTGACGGCCGAGAAGGGTATATAGAAGTGTTTCGTACAAACAGGCCTGTTTGTACGAAAGTTGTGCGCTTCAACCTTTCCTGCGCTCTATGACATACCCGACGGCCGCCCGGTAGCCGTAGGCTCCCATGCCGGCAATGACCGCGTCCACCGCCGGCGAGATTATCGAAACGCGCCGCCACCCCTCCCTGGCATGGACGTTCGAAAGGTGAACCTCGACCTTCGGTACGTCCACCGCTTCGAGAGCATCATGGAGAGCGTAAGAATAGTGGGTCCAGGCACCAGGGTTTATTATCAGGCCCGCAGAGTCAGTAGACTCCCGAATAAAATCGAGCATATCACCCTCATAATCCGTCTGTCTAAACTCGAAGTTCACACTTGAAAACTCGCTTCTCAGAAGACTTTCTATATTGTTCAAGGTTAATGTTCCGTAGATCTCCGGCTGCCGGTGACCGAGGTCTCCCAGGTTAACGCCGTTAAGGACGAAGATCTTAAGACTCAAGGACGGCCTCTATCGCTCGGCGGGCTACAGCGTCTGTGACCGGTACGTCTCGCCGGGGGCATCCTACGTCTTCCAGAAGGACGAACCGATATATGTAAGCCTGATCGGAGGTTCGGCGTTTTTTATCGCGCCTCATTGCCCTAAGCACCGATTCGACGTCGATGGTGGGGACTTTGAGCGGCAAGCCGGCGGCGCGCAGGAGATCTTCATGCACCTCCAAGAGGTCGACCCTGAACCTCTCGCAAGAGAGTCGGGCAGCGGCAAGCATCCCCGCAGCAACGGCTTCGCCGTGAGGGAGACCGTACGCGGCGGCAGCTTCCAGGCCGTGGCCTACGGTGTGGCCGTAATTGAGGATGGCGCGGAGTCCGGCCTCACGCTCATCCTCGGCGACCACGGCAGCCTTCGCGCCTACGGAGTGCAAGATTAAGGCTTGCAAGGCAGCTTTATCGCCAGCCCGCGCAGGCGCCAAGAAGCGCCCGAGATCCTCAAAGAATTCACCTCCGGTAAGGAGGCCCATCTTAACCACCTCAGCAAGGCCGTGTGAGATCTCGCGGGAGGGGAGGGTGTCGAGCCAGTCGAGATTCGCCGCAACAAGGCAGGGTTGCAAGAACGCGCCCACCAGGTTCTTACCCTCCGGGAGGTCCAAGCCAACCTTGCCTCCGACGGAACTATCTACCATCGAAAGCAGCGAGGTCGGCAGCTGGACAAGGTTTATGCCTCGCATGTAGCTGCTCGCCACGAAGCCACCCAAATCTCCCACCACCCCACCCCCGAGAGCGAAGAGCGTCCCACCACGGGGCAGCCCTGCCCGGGCGAGCCTACGTACTACCTCTTCGTAGACCGAAAAGCTCTTCGAGCCCTCTCCTGCAGGCACCGTGACCGTGTCGACCAGCTCCCATCCCCCTTTCTTTAACGTTTCGGCTACGGAGGAAGCGTGGAGCGGTCCCACCGTAGAATCGGTGAGGAGGACGCCGATACCGGACGGTAGCGTGTCCGAGACGGCCGCCATCAGGTCCAAAGCCGGTCCGACGCGGACCTCATAGGGTACTGTTGCGGCGACGGTTACACTGCTTCTATTCAAGAGTTGCGAAGCCACTCAGTTATCTCGTTGGCGATTTGGTGGGGCGAGCGCTTGTCGGGCTCTATTTGGAGCAAGGCAACTTCCAGGTAGTAGGGAAGGCGCTCAGCGTACCGACGAGTGAAATCCTCGAAGTTGACACCTCGAAGAGGCCGCCCGGGGCCGCGGGTCCTCCGATACAAAACGTCCGAATCCTCCCATAAGAACACGGTCGCGACCTCCATGAGCCGGGCCCGGTTGCGGGGGTCTACGACCACGCCGCCACCGCAAGAAACGACCCTTTCGGTCAGCCCTTCGAGGACATCGAGTAGTTCTCGACGCTCAAGATCGCGGAAGAAAGGCTCGCCAGAGGATTCAAATAACTCTGGGATCGAAAGTCCCACCCGCTCTTCGATCCTACGGTCGAGGTCGATAAACTCCCAGCCAAGGTTCTTGGCTACGAGACGTCCAACGGTGCTCTTGCCGCTGCCCATATAACCGATGATAGCCAACGGTCCCTTCAAGCTCAGGCAAGCCTCTCGGTCTCGCTTCCGAGTGGTGTATATCCGAGGCGCGATCGGTAAGAGTCGTAGGCAGCGCGGATATCGGTCATGTTATCGGCGCCAAACTTCTCCAGGAACGCCTCGGCAAGGACGATCGCGACCATCGCCTCACCGATCACCGCCGCGGCGGGCACGGCGGAAGTATCCGCCCGCTCCCGGAAGGCACGCGAGGGCTCGTGGGTCGAAAGGTCCACGGTGCGCAACGCTTTGGCGATCGTGGAGATCGGCTTCATCGCCGCTGCGACGACGACGGGCTCGCCGTTGGTCATGCCACCCTCAAGCCCACCGAGGCGGTTGCTCGAGCGTACTAGGCGGCCACCGTCCAGGAGTATCTCATCCTGGACCTCGCTCGAGCGCCTCCTTGCGACCTCAAATCCCAGGCCGATTTCCACGCCCTTTATGGCGTTTATGGACATGACCGCGTGGGCGAGCTTGGCGTCGAGCTTATCGCGCCAGTCCACGTAAGACCCCAAACCCGGCGGGCACCCCTCGGCCACCACGACGAACTCCCCGCCTAAAGCATCTCTGGCATAGCGGGCCGCATCGATCTCCGCCTTCATCCTCCTGGTAGCCTCCTCGTCCGGACAACGTACCTCGGACTCGTCAGCCTTTGCCGCAAGGAGCGCGGCTCGCTCTTTATCACAAGAGGCGGCTCCGATCCTGTACACCGCGCTGTTTATAGTGATGCCGAACTCCCCAAGAAGCTTCCTCGCCACGCCGCCAGCAGCGACCCGGGCAGTCGTCTCCCGCGCACTTGAGCGTTCGAGCACGTTCCTCAAATCGGCGAAAGCGTACTTTTGCATCCCGGCGAGGTCGGCATGGCCTGGCCTGGGAAGCGTGATCTTTTTGGCGGCCTCTTCAGGAGGGTGGGGGGTCATCCGGTCCTCCCAGTTAGCGTAGTCCCTGTTCCGGATAAGCATCGCGACCGGAGACCCGAGCGTGTACCCGTGTCGTACGCCGCCCAAAAACTCGGCTTCGTCTTTCTCTATCTTCTGACGTCCACCCCGCCCGTAACCCTTCTGCCTCCGAGCAAGATCCCTGTTGATGTCTCCTACAACGAGGTCAAGCCCCGCCGGCACCCCATGTACCAGGACAACCTCGGCGGGCCCGTGCGATTCCCCCGCCGTAGAAAAACCGAACCTCACCGCTGTGTCCTCTCTAGGTTGGCCTTGAGTGATCCGGCTAAATATAAACCACCCACCCCACCCGGTCACCCCAGCACACCCTACACCACGTACTTGACGCTTCATAAGCGCAGTGTACGCCGTCTTTCTTCTAGCCCCTGAAAGGTGCTCGAAACCTTCTGCGGTGCCATGTCTCCGCCGCTGTTGAAGAGACCTCTGTTGTCGCCCTGACCAGCGCTACTACCCTCGACGGCCAAAACCAGTTATACCCACTAGCGGTAGGGTTCGCCAGCCACCGACATCCCGAAGCTCGAAGACCGCAGCAGGACCTACGACCGCGCTCCGCAGCAGCCGGTGTTCGACGTCTACGGTCGCGAGCGCCACCAGCACGGAGGTCAAGACGAGCACCGATACAAGCGCGAGGAAAGAACTAAAGTCGTAGACCGCCAACCCGAAGAATAGCCCGGTAAGGACCTCGATAAGAGGATAGCGAAGCGAGATGCACGGACGCCCATACCACCGACCTTCAAAGGGACTCGGTAGCTCACAACCTTCAAGAAACTCCCCATCACGAGGCTGAAAAGCTCAACCGCGATGGCACTCATGCCCCCTCCACCAACCGAAGCGCCGCAACTTCAGCGTCCTCCTCTACGACCGCCCTGCGCTCCACGCTGGAGTTCTGCCCTAACATCGCCCGAACCCCAACCCGGGCGCCCGGGCCCACGATCGCCCCCGCCGAAACCCATACCCCGGCCTCGACCACGGCATCCCTGTCGACGACCGCCCGCGGACCTATGTAGCAGTGACTTCCGACGGTCGCATCCGGCCCCACGACTGCTCCCGCTGCCAGCACCGATCCATCCCCAACGTCCGCCTCCGCCGACACATACGCCGTCGGATGCATGGCCGTAAAAAACCGCCCCCCCAATCCCCGCATGGAGTTCGCTATCCGTAGACGTGCGCCGTTGTCGGATATGGCCACGACGATATGCACCGCCTCCACAGAGAGCATGCTTTTTAGCATGCCAACGTCGCCGAGCACCGGAATCCCCCGAACCTTATCCGGAAGCACAGCGTGCGCATCATCGTAAAAGCCGATGATCCAAGCCTCAAACCCGCCCGCTATAAGGATATCCAGCGCCAGACGGCCATAACCGCCAGCACCCACAATAGCCAGCCTCGGTGTCTCGTCGAGAACATCTATTTCTACCTCTACTTGCGGTTGAGGTATACCGAAGGTCGTCTCCGGGTCGGTTATCGCGCTCTCCTTTCCGCGATGTCTGACGGATCAATACGGGCAATTTTAGCACCATTGTTGGCACTTTGCGCCTATCTCTACATCGTGCGAGAGGCACTTACCTCGCTACTAGCTGCAGTACTCCCCTAAGACAAAAAAGCGCCCGAAAGAGGCCTGCCTCGCAGGAAATCGTCCGCAGAACGGGGGCTTCTACCCGGCGCCTGAAGCTCCAGGATATCTAAAACTCCTTCGCCACACGCTACTAAAATACGGTCTTTTGCAGATAAAATTGTGCCAGGTACTGAATGATGAGATTCTTTTTGAAGCACCGTCGAGCGAAGTACCTTTATGGGGCCGGCGATCTCAGGATGGAAAGTGTGAGCACCTATATGTGGTGTCAGTGCGCGAACCAGATTATGCACTTTCTCAGCCTCCTCACGCCACCGGATCACCCTCTCCTCATCTTTAAGCTTAGGAGCATAAGTAGCATTAAGATTACACTGATTGGTTAACGTCAAGGAGTTTTTTTCGAGTGCAGATATAACCTCTACAATAGCTATAGATCCGAGACTAGCCATGGTTTGAGCAAGTTCGCCACCGGTCATCTCGGGCGGGATGGGCGTGCGATACTGGAGAGCGATGGGTCCTGTATCTAGTCCTTCATCCATACGTATGATGGAGACACCGCTCTCTGTCTCTCCGGCCATGATCGCACGCTCTATAGGGGCGGCGCCCCGGTAGGCCGGCAACAGCGAGGCGTGAACGTTCCAGGCGCCGAAGGGCGCCGCGTACAAGATGTTGGCACGAAGAATCTGACCGTAGGCTGCGACAACGAGGGCATCTTGAGCAGCGATCTCCTTTGCGGCCTGATCTATGCGGTCTGGTTGAAACAAAGGGAGACCAGTCGCCAGCGCAAGCTCGGCCACGGGAGGCTTAAGAAGTTTGCGCCCACGGCCGCGGCGGCGATCGGGTTGAGAGATAACGAGTTCGACCTCGTGGTCCGAGGCGATGAGGCCGCGCAAGATGGTAGCAGCAAAATCCGAAGTGCCGGCGAACGCTAGCTTCATAGACCTTTTCTACGTGTCTCCAGTAACCCTACTTGTGGGCCACGAGGCGCTCTCGGAACTCACGTAGGGCGTTCCTGCGGGACTCGCGGTCGGTGCGGTCCAGTATCAATACACCGTCGAGGTGATCTATCTCGTGCTGGAAGATGCGGGCAAGCAGCCCTTCAGCCTCGATCCGTACGGGCATACCCGATAAGTCCTTCCCCGAGACCGTTACGGCGTAAGGACGCTCCACCTCGACCCGAATCTCCGGCAGGGAAAGGCAACCCTCCACGTCCTTATGCACCTCCTCAGACCTCTGCTCGATAACCGGGTTCGCGACCACGAACTCCTCATCATCACAAGAGGCGACGAAGATGCGTTTGAGGTGGCCTATCTGGTTTGCTGCTAGCCCCACGCCTTCATTCGCACGCATGATCCTCATCATGTCTTCCGCCAGTTGCTTTAGCGATCTATCGAAGTCTTTTACAGGGTTTGCCCGCGCCGTCAAGACAGGGTCTCCGAACGTCCTGAGCTCATTCACCATCTCATACCTCCTCGGGGTCCATGGTTATGCGCGCCTTAAGCTTGTCGCGGCCGCGAGTCTCACGCGCTAGTCGAGCAACGAGCGATGCGGCCTCCGCCACAGCAGCTCGTTTGCGACCCCTCAACAGCGCCCGCCACACGCGGCGGTTTCCACCCTCCGAAAGCGGCGGCACTGCAAGCGGTACCGGATCGAGCAGCTCCACCCCGTTTCGGAGGGTTGGACGCAGTCGAGATTTTAACGCACTCCACACCATCTCCTTGGGCCCCTCTAAGGTGACCTCTGCCAGATGCACATAGGGCGGATATTTTAAAGCACGGCGTTTGGCTAGCTCTGTAGTTGCGAACGTTTCGTAGTCACCCCGAAGCGCCGCCCGCAGAACGTGGTTCTCCGGCGAGCAGGTCTGCACGAGCAACCGGTCCCGGCTCGCCTCGGCTGCTCTGTACAAAAGCCTGAACCCTTTCTCGACGGAACCCGCTCCGCTGAAAAGGAGCGAATCAGCATCGGCGATCGCTGCTAGGTCCCACTCCCGCTCGAGTACACGTCGAGCCGTGCCCACGACGATCGGCGCCCCTTCCTCCTTGACGTCCGTCACCAAAAGCCCGACTGGCACGTCGAGAGCGCCCGCCAGCTCCGCTCGTACCCGCTCGACGGTGAGGCCGGCACTGCTAAGACGGTTCGAACCGCAAGCCGGGCATCGGCTAGCTACGCTCTTTGTGTATCCGCAGCGGCCACAGAAGAGAAACCTTTCCTCCAAGCCGGAAGTGCGGTCGGGCGCTCCGTGAAGCCCGAGAAGCAAATCGCAGGCCGGACACACCCACACGAAGCCACAGCCGTTGCAGGAGACGCTCACGGCTTTGTTGAGCCTATTAACCAGCACGCCGATACGCTCCCCAAAGCGGATTGACCGGCGGCAAGCGTTGAGAAGGACCGAACTCAGGGTGGCTCCGGTACCTCGCATATCCACCACGGCGACAGACGGCCACCGCGTAGGTTTCCGGGACGGCAGCCTCAGTACCCCGCTCTCCGGAGCGTACAGCCTTAAGGAGGGAAAAGGTGAGAGGAAAACAACGGCGGCACCCTCGACCCGGCCCCGCGCGATCGCAAGTTCCCGGACATGGATCGGAATGCCCTCGTAGCCTGGGGATCCTCGATGCGTCTCGTTCGGCTCGTCCACCACGCAGACCGCCCCTAAACGCGCCACAGGCACAAGCACCGCCGCGCGTGTCCCTATCAAAACGTCTACCTCTCCCCGGCGTGCCGCTTCGTAGACCGCAGTACGATCCCGGCCCAGCCCGCTGTGGTACGGCGCGGCCGTGATTCCTGCAGGTACCAACCTCTCGAACGCCCTCACCAGACCTTCGATATCCCTGATCTCCGGCGCAAGCACCAATGCCTGGTCTCCACGCCTCACTGCAGCTCTCACGATTGCCGCAGCCGCCACAGCACTGTGCGCGCTCGGTGTTCGCCACACCCAAGAAGCCCCACCTCGCGAGAGCGCCTGTTGCGCTTCTCCCTCGTACGGTACCAAGCCCACACCTGAACCCCTTGTGTACGAAACAGGAACCGACTCGGGCCTTTTCTCTAGCCGGGCGGCTCCGCGCCGGACCAGCCGCCGGAGAACCTCCCTCCCGATGCCGGTTGCGTCCAAAAGGTCCGAGACCGGACAGCCGTTATCGTAGCTCGTAAGGACCTCCAAAAGGGCCCGCTGCCGGGGCGCCCTACGCAGCAGTTCGGGTTTGACGCCTTCTCGAGCCATCACCCACTCAATAGAGCGGCGTACAGGCAACGTCGGGGTGAATGCCACCCTTCCGGCTCTTTCGGCACCCTTCAAACCTTCGCCCCCCAAAAACCGGTACAACTTTGTCCGGCTCACGAGGGTGCCTGTCTTCCAAGGCCAGTTCGAGGCGGGACGGAGTACCTCGTAGGTAGAGATCCGGAGTCCTGGCGGGAGCGCCATCCGGAGCACAGCGGGCAGTGGGAGGGCTGCAGCCTTAGCAGCCCAGCTGCAGAGCTTCACCAAACTTTCAGGGAGAGCGATTCCTGGCGCTACAGCCTGTATCTCTTTAAGCGAGCGGTCGCAAACTTCCTCGAACCCAACGACGATACCGAGCTGGGGATAACCGGAGAGGGGAGCCACCACCGCCGTCCCAACTTGGACCTCCTTCATGAGGCGTTCCGGTACGAGGTAGCTAAAAGGCCGCAGAGCGTGCGAGGATATAAGAAGGCTCACCCGCACAGCCGGAGGGCTACCCCGGTGCGATGAGCCCCTAAAAGCGGGCGCGGTGTGTCCGATCAACTACAAGCCTGCGGCGCGGCGTAAGGCGTCGGCTCGGTCGGTCCGCTCCCAATTGAAGCCCGGCTCCCGACGCCCGAAGTGCCCATAGGCGGCCGTGGCCGCGTAGATCGGGCGCCTGAGCTCAAGGTCGCGGATGATCGCTCCGGGTCTTAAGTCAAAGTGCTCTTCGATCAAAGAGTGCAGTGTAGTCATGTCGACCGTTTCGGTACCAAAGGCCTCGACCATGACGCTCACCGGATGAGCAACCCCTATGGCATAGGCAATCTGCACCATGCATCGTTCCGCGAGGCCTGCATCCACGGCGTTCTTTGCAACCCACCTGGCGGCGTAGGCGCCCGAGCGGTCCACCTTGGTCGGGTCCTTACCCGAAAAGGCACCCCCACCGTGTGGAATGGCGCCGCCGTAAGTGTCGACGATGATTTTGCGTCCAGTGAGGCCACAGTCCCCCTGAGGGCCCCCAGTCACGAACCGGCCCGTCGGGTTCACCAAAATATCAGTGTTCTTCTTATCGAAGAACTCCTCAGGCATCACCGGCTCTATTACAGCCTCCAAAAGATCGCCCTTTATCTGGCCCTCCATCCCATCCTGGTGCTGCGCCGAGATGAGAACCTTGTCGATCCCCACGGGGCGGGTGCCCTCATAGCGCACCGTCACCTGGCTCTTGCCGTCAGGCCTGAGGTAGGAGAGGTTCCCGTTCTTACGGACCTCGGTGAGCTTACGAGTCAAGGCGTGCGCGAGCGTTATGGGGAGCGGCATAAGCTCGTCGGTCTCCCGGCACGCATAGCCGAACATCATCCCCTGGTCCCCTGCACCTATCTCCTCGACCTCGGAGTCGGTCATCTCAGGGCTCTCTCCGGTCGCAGCATCCGCAGCCCTATCAACCCCCTGGGCTATGTCGCCAGACTGGGGGTCTATAGAGACTATGACACCGCAGGTTTCGGCGTCGAAGCCGAACTTGGCGCGCGTGTAGCCGATCTCGGAGACTTTCTGGCGAACGAGGGTCGGAATATCCACGTAGGTGCTCGTGGTGATCTCACCCGCCACCACCACGAGCCCCGTGGTTACGAGGGTCTCACAAGCTACCCGGCTTCTGGAGTCGCTCTCAATGGCCGCATCAAGGATGGAGTCGGAGATCTGGTCAGCTATCTTGTCCGGATGTCCTTCGGTGACCGACTCCGAGGTAAAGAGGTGCGACGTCTTTGCACCTGCCCCTATCCCCTCGCCCATAGCTGACCTCGTTACCGTGCTCTCTGCTGCCATTATTTGTACGCCTCCTCCTCCGCTACTTTTGCTTGTTCTTTTGGCCAATCTCCTTGGCCAAAGCGTCTAGTATAACGCCCGCTACCTCCTGTTTGGGCGCGCGGGGTACGAAGTGCTCCCCCGCCTGGCCCACTATAACTACCTCGTTCTCCTCGGAGCCAAAGCCCGATCCTTCAAGCGAGATGTCGTTGCCGACCATGAGGTCTATGCCTTTGGTCTCAAGCTTCTCGAGGGCGTCGGACGTAGGGTCCCCATAGGTTGCGGCGAATCCTACCATAAAGAGCTCCGGGTTTGACTCTCGAACGGACTCTAAGATGTCCCCGGTCGCCACGAGCTTTAGGTCCAGCTCCTGCATGCTGCCCCGTCGGATCTTGCCCTCTTCGGAAGAAGCAGGCCTGAAATCCGAGACGGCAGCCGCCATGATCAAGGCGTCCGCTTCTGTGACCAGGTTCATGGTGGCTTCCTCCATCTCCGTGTAGGTCTCTACGTCCACCCAACGGACGCCCGGCTCCTTATAGTCCATGTTCGCAGCGACGACTGCAACCTCCGCCCCACGCCGAAACGCCTCGCGTACGATGGCGCGCCCCATCTTCCCCGACGAGCGGTTGCTGATGACGCGCACTTTGTCTAGCGGCTCTCTGGTCCCTCCGGCCGTTACTACTATGCGCAGTCCCGAGAGCGGCCCGTTCAGACTGTGCAAGGTCTCGCCTACGATCGCCTCTGAAGAGGGCATGTCCCCCCCGGAACTTTGCAGCACACGGTAGCCGTCCTCCCGCAAAAGCGACACATTTTCGTGTACGGCCGGGTGATGCGCGGTCGCCTCGTCTAACTCGAGGGCGACGACGACCGGTCGAACACCCGCGGCGCAAGCCTCTTCTGCGGGAGCGCCGCCTATACCCCGTGCGAGCCGGGCCAGGTTACCGGCGGTAGCGGGTGCGAAGATCACCGCGTCGGGGAGTTCGGTAGCCTCTTCGACCACTACTGCAGAAGCTGTGAAGGCGGCAGATCCAATGAAACGTTTAACACACTGTCCGAGTGCAACCTCAACATGATGTCCAGCAGAGGCCAGCGCACGGGCAATCTTTGGCGCCTGGAGCGTGCCCATCCCGGGGCCGACCGCAAAGAGGATCAAGACTCCGTCGCTTACAGCGTTTTAGGCCACTCCTTCGTCGGGGGATTCAGTCACAGCGCCCTCGGGAGCGCCACCCGTACCGCTCGGGGGATCCAGAAACGCATCGCTGGCAGCGGGGGTTCCGGCCTCTTCGTCCGCTACCTGCGGCGACTTCTTAAAGCTGACGTCCAGCTTGCCTGCCCTGAGTTCTTCCAGGGCTACGCTCAACGGGTGCTGGGAGCGAGTGTGAACCTGCGGGCCCGGAATGCCCAACGACTCGTTCAAGCCCAGAGTAGCCGTGTACTCGTTGATCTGTCGCGCCCGCTGAGCGGTGATCAGAACGAGCCCATAGCGGGAGTCCACCTTGTCCAACAACTCATCTATCTTTAGTTCATTCAACATCCTCAGCGCCTCCTTCTACGATATCCCGCATTATTCGGATGATCCCTTCTCGGGCCTGCCAACGATCGCTGTTGATAACCTCATAATCGAACTCGTCCTTCGCAGAGACTTCGGTGAGGGCGCTCGTCATACGCGCCTCCAGTGTCTTCTCGTCCTCTGTGGCCCGCCCTTCAAGCCGTTTACGTGTCTCTTCCAGAGAAGGCGCCTGGACGAAGATCATAACCGCCTCGGGGCGCTTCTCGCGCACTTTTCTTGCGCCTTGTAGTTCTATCTCCAGGATAACAGAGAGCCCTTTACCCAAGAGCTCCTCGACGCGATGCTCGGGCGTACCGTATAGGTTCCCCGAGTATTCGGCCCACTCGAGGAACCACCCCTCCCGGATCCGCTCCTCAAACTCCTCCCTTGTGAGGAAGATGTAGTCGCGGCCGTCGACCTCACCCTCGCGCGGCGCGCGGGTGGTCGCTGAGACAGAGTAGGTAAGCCCGAGTACCACGTCTAAGGCCTGCCGGATGAGCGTGGACTTACCGGCCCCGGAGGGGCCAGAAACGACGATCAGCTTTCCTCGGTCCAACCCAATACCTTGATCAACCGGTCCCGCTGCCCATGGGTGAGACCAACGAGCGTTTTTGCCCGGCTCACCCCCGCCTCGCGCAGGACCTTGGCCACCTTTATCCGTCCCATGCCCCTGACGGCAAGCAACATCTCCTCAACCTTGGCACCTTTAAGCTCCTCGGAGGGGTCCATGAGCAGATCATAAAGGGCAAGCTCACCGCTTTTGAGGTCGCGCTTGGCATTGGCGCGGGCGAAACGCACCCGGTTAGCCTCTTCCAAAGCCCTCCGTCGTTGCTGCGTAGTCCTCTCTGGTGCTCGCCTTAACATCCGGCCCCGCAGTATATCACCGCAAACGCCCAAAATCCGCTAAATAAGGCCCGTAAGGTCTTTCGCCCGCAACCTGTTCTCCCGGATATACGCCGCGAACTCCTCAAGCATCTTTTGTGGTTCCCAGACGAAGCTTGCCGCCCCCACCTGCACCGCCGCGGCCCCCGCGAGCATGAAATCCGCAACGTCCGTACCGCTCGCAGCTCCACCGCATCCGATGACGGGCACCCCAATGGCTCGCGAGGCTTCGTACACCGCCCGCAAGGCTATGGGCTTTATGGCCGGTCCTGACAGCCCACCGCGCAAGAATACTCTGCGTTCGCGTGAATCCACGACGAGCGCCGGGATGGTGTTTATGAGCGTCACCGCATCGGCCCCGGCTTCTTCGGCGGCCACGGCACTTTCCACGACACCCTCGTTGGTCAACTTAGCGAACAGGGGTTTGCGAGGGATGGCGCCGCGGCAGGCCGCGACGACATCCATAACGGTCGAAGGACCGGCGCAGAAGGCGAGCCCGTTATGCTCGACGTTTGGGCACGAGAGGTTTAGTTCTACAGCCGCAACCCTATGATCGCCGGCGAGCCTCTCACACATCGCGGCAAACTCCTCTACAGTGTCTGCCGCAACCGAGACGAAAATAGGCACCCCAATATCATAGTGATCGAGGTCCTGAAGGAATTGCTGCAAGCCGGGGTTCTGAAGCCCTATCGCGTTGACCATGCCGGACGAAACCTCGGCGAGGCGCGGTGGAACATTGCCGATACGTGCCCTCGGGGTGACGGTTTTGGGGAGCACCGCCCCATAAACGCCTCTCACCTCCCCGAGCGCCTCCTTAGCAAGGGTGCCGGCGGCCGGAACGAGCGGCGTAGGGAGCGAGATGCCGCAGAGTTCTACCCCGAGATCCACAGCGGCGCGGGCCGTACGGGGCGCTACCATGCAAGCACCTCCGCGGGGAATACCGGTCCCTCGATGCAGGCCCTGAGGTACGTCCGGGCGCCGGATTTCCATACCGGAACGGCGCAGCCATAGCAGGAACCATTAGCGCACGCCATCCGCTCCTGTACCGCAAGCTGACAGGAGACGCTGTCCGCAGCGTTCTTTACCGCGCCGAGCAGCGGGCCCGGGCCGCTGGCGTAGATCGCCGCGTACCGGTCGAGTTCGCCGAGGAAGATCGGGGGCTGCCTGTTCTCTGTAGCTTCTTCCTCGGTTCGCACAAGCCTGGCCTGCGGGAAGAGAGCTAGCAGCCGGTCTCGCCCCTCGCTTTGGTGCCTTGTCATCGTCAGATAAACGTCGTGGGCAACATCCCGCCAGGCAAGTTGTTTGGAAACGAGCCCGAGCGGGGAGGCCCCCGTCCCACCGCCCACCAGGGCGACAGGGCCTTCTTCGTCAAGCCGGAACCCTTGTCCCAAGGGAGCACTGACGAAGATCTCGTCTTCTACTTGAGCGAGCAGCTTGGTGCCCCGGCCGCGCACCTCGAAAAAGAGGGTCACAATGGATTCCTGGAGGTCGTGGACGAAAAAGGGCCTATTGAGAAAAGGGTCTAAGGAAGTTAAAGGCTCGGCCACGCGCACGACGACGAATTGTCCAGGCGCAGCGCTTTTCCCGGTCCAACGATAAGAGAGGAGTACGCTGTCCCCAAGAAGCTCGCGGGTCACCACCTTCGCCTGGTGAAGCCTCACCCGCTCTCCGGCTTCAGGCCCTCGCGGCGTAGAGGCCCTGCAAGGAGTGGACCTTTTCGCCGCCCCGGATCCTGGACTCTATACCCTGGACAGCGGCCGCGGCCGCTGCGAGGGTGGTAATGCAGGGCACGCCGTGCATGAGAGCTTTGCGCCGGATCAGGTACCCGTCGGTCCTGGCTCCTCTCCCCCACGGCGTGTTTACGATGAGGTCCACCTCGCCCCGCTCGATGAGGCTTAAAACGTCCTCCCCGTTCTCCCCGATCTTTGGCACCACCGCGGTCGAAAGTCCGTTGTTCTTGAGTACCTCTGCTGTACCCTCGCTCCCCGCGACCTCGAACCCCAAGTCCGCGAACGCCCGCGCGATCAGGACGACGGCTCGCTTGTCTCGGTTGGCCACGGAGATGTACACTCTCCCAGAGATCGGCAGGGTCTGCCCCGCCGCTGTGAGGGCCTTGGCGAAGGCGCCACCAAACGTGCGGTCTATCCCCATCGCTTCTCCCGTAGAACGCATCTCCGGACCGAGCAAGGGGTCCACCCCTGCGAAACGGTCGAACGGGAAGACCGGCGCCTTGACACTGAAGTGTCCTCTGGTGCCCGCGTGGCTACCAAGCGTCATATCAGAAAGCTTCTCACCCAAAAGTACGCGAGTCGCCACCTTGGCGAGCGGGATCCCGGTGGCCTTCGAGATGAACGGCACCGTGCGCGAAGCGCGCGGGTTGCACTCTATGACGAGCACGTCCTCGCCACGCACCACGAACTGCACGTTCATCAACCCCACCACACCTACCGCTAACGCAAGACGCTTCGTATAGTCCTCGATTCTCGCCAGTAGCGCCTTATGTAGCGTAATCGGAGGCGTAACACAGGAAGAGTCCCCAGAGTGGACCCCAGCCTCCTCGACGTGCTCCATGAACCCCCCGATGTACACCTCCTCACCATCTGAGACCGCATCGACGTCGACCTCCACGTAGTCCTCCATGAACTTATCGATGAGGATCGGGTGCTCGGGATCGGTGCTGACGCTAGCCCTCAGATATAGGTCCAGATCCTCGTCGTTGTAAACGATCTCCATCCGCCGCCCGCCGAGGACGTAAGAGGGCCGCACGACCACGGGGTAGCCAAGCTCACGGGCGCACTCCCGCGCTTCCCTGGCGCTTTTGGCGGCGCTGAAGCGGGGGTGCGGGATGCCGAACTCGGTTAACAGATGCCCGAAGCGGGAGCGGTCCTCGGCCAGGTCTATGGCGTCAGGCGTGGTGCCGAGAATCTTCGCACCGTTCATCTCCAGCTCGCGGGCGAGCTTCAAAGGGCTCTGGCCTCCGAACTGGAGGACGACGCCCACAGGTTTTTCGCGGCGGACGACCTCAAGGACACGCTCGGCGGTCAGAGGCTCGAAGTACAGCCTCGTGGAGGTATCGTAGTCGGTCGAGACGGTCTCAGGGTTGGAGTTGACCATCACCGCATCGAAGCCGGCTTCTTTGAGGGCATAGCTCGCGTGAACGCAGGCGTAGTCGAACTCGATACCCTGACCGATGCGATTCGGTCCACTCCCGAGCACGACTACGGAGGGATTGTCCCCACGCTCAACTTCGTCCTCGGTCTCGTAGGTCGAGTAGTAGTAGGGCGTCCTAGCGGGGAACTCCCCGGCGCAGGTATCCACCGACTTATACGTCGTATGGGTTCTGAGGGTCCCACGCACGCCCCGGATCACCTCGGTCGATGTACCGGTGGCTGCTCCCAAGGCCTCGTCAGAGAGCCCGATTCTCTTCAACTCCAACAGCTCCTCCGCGCCCAAGGTCTCGGAAATCGCACCTTCGACAGTTACAATCCTGGCCATCGAGGCAACGAAGAAGGCGTCTATCCCGGTAAGAGCGACGATCTCTTGGACCTCCATTCCAGCCCTCAAGGCGTCGAAGATAGCGAAGATCCGGTACGGATTGGGCTCGTCGAGGTCGGCGTTGATCTCCTGAGGCTCTACCTCGAGCGAAGCTATCGCCTTTAAGAGGCTCTCCGTGAACGTCCGTCCTATGGCCATGACCTCGCCTACGGAGTGCATCTTCGTGCTCAGTCGAGGCAAGGCGTCAGGGAACTTCTCGAAGGCAAAACGCGGTATCTTCGTCACCACGTAGTCGAGGGCCGGTTCGAAGGAGGCCGGGGTGGCGCGGGTTATGTCGTTGGGAATCTCGTCTAGCGAATACCCCACCGCAAGCTTCGCAGCGATCTTGGCGATAGGGAACCCGGTGGCCTTGCTCGCAAGCGCACTGCTACGCGAAACACGCGGGTTCATCTCGATCACGTAAAAGTCTTCACCAAGAGGGTTCACCGCAAACTGTATGTTGGAGCCCCCCGTCTGTACCCCAACTTCTCGTATTATGCGTATGGAAGCGTCGCGTAGGGTCTGATACTGCTTATCGGAGAGGGTTTGGGCGGGGGCTACGGTTATGGAGTCGCCGGTATGGACGCCCATGGGGTCCAGATTCTCGATGGAGCAGATGACGACAACGTTATCGGCGAGGTCGCGCATGACTTCGAGCTCGAACTCCTTCCAGCCAGCGACGCTTCGCTCGACGAGGACGCTGCGGACGGGGCTAGCATCCAGGCCATCAGCGATGGCACACCGGAGGTCTTCGAAATCTCTAGCTATGGCACCGCCCTTACCACCCAGGGTAAAGCTGGGGCGGATGATCAGGGGGAAACCTATCCGTCGGGCGAGCTCGAGAGCTTCATCGATACGGTGGACTATGCTGCTCTCGGGAACGTTGAGTCCTATGCGCTCCATCGCCTCCCGGAAGAGGAAGCGGTCCTCGGCTTTACGGATGGAAGAGACGGAAGCGCCCAGAAGCTCGACGCCACATTCGTCCAGGATGCCCTTCTCATATAGCTCGACGGCGAGGTTCAAAGCCGTCTGGCCGCCGAGGGTAGGGAGAAGAGCGTCGGGACGTTCGCGGTAGATGATCTCCGCGAGCGTTTCCCTCGTCAAAGGTTCGATGTACGTAGAGTCGGCTAGCTCGGGGTCGGTCATGATCGTGGCAGGGTTGGAGTTCACTAGGATCGTGCGGTAACCTTCGTCGGTTAAAGCCCGGCAAGCCTGCGTTCCAGAATAGTCGAACTCGGCAGCTTGGCCTATGATTATAGGCCCTGAGCCGATGATCAGGATGCTCTCTATATCGTTTCGGCGCGGCAAGTTCCCTCCCCTCTAACCCGCGAG
>DASQSI010000002.1:0-2238 GCA_035642415.1 Rubrobacteraceae bacterium | reverse complement strand
GTCTATCCTCTGCCTCCCCCCTGCTGCCGGTCACCTCAGCAGTTCCCTGGTTCCTCTGGAACCCCTCCGTCGCCCTCCAGCCAAGGAGCTCGCTACCTAGGCCTTAGGACCCAATCTTCAACTTTGTCGCCTACGCCGAGGCTTGCAGATAACCAGCGTACATACGCCTCAGAACAGGTCCGGGACAAACCCGCTATCGTCGCGGCTATGTCCTCGAGAATAGTTGTTGGTTTCTTGCTTGAGTAGGGTATTAATAACTATCCACGGGGGCTAGACGGTTCGTTTGCATCGGTGGCAGGGGAAAGCGAAAGGAGTAAAAAGTGGAGTATTTAAAGAAGGCCCCACCAGAGGAAGAGGGAGCGACCCAGAAGGTTCGGGACGCGGTGAGCGAGGTCCTCTCGGCGATAGAGAGGGAAGGTATCGCCGCCGTGAGGCGCTACTCCGAGCAATTCGACGGCTGGAACCCGGATTCCTTCGTGGTCTCCGAGGAGGAGATAAGGCGGGCCGAAGATTCGCTCGATGACGAACTCAAGAGACACATCGACTTCGCCCGGGAGCAGGTCGAGAACTTCGCCCGGCTCCAGAAGGAGACGCTCGTGGACTTCGAGAAGGAGACTCTGCCCGGGGTAGTTCTGGGTCAGAAGCAGATCCCGGTCAACGCGGTGGGCTCCTACTCGCCGGGAGGGCAGTACCCTATGTTCGGCTCCTCGATCATGACGGTCGCCGTGCCCAAGGTGGCGGGCGTGAAACGCGTGGTGGCGGTGGCTCCGCCACGCAGAGGAGAAGACGGCAAGCCGTACGGTATATACGAGCCAATGCTCTACACCATGGCCAGCTGCGGGGCCGACCAGATACTGTGCATCGGTGGGGTGCAGGCCCTGGCCGCGATCTCATTTGGCATGGAGGAGGTAGAGCCGGTTGACATGATCGTTGGCGCCGGCAACGTCTTCGTCGCGGAGGCCAAGCGCCAACTCTTCGGCACGGTCGGGATAGACCTGCTCGCAGGGCCGACCGAGATAGCCATCATCGCAGACGAGTCGGCCGACCCGCACCTGTTGGCCGCCGACCTCCTTGGGCAGGCCGAGCATGGTCCGGCCTCCCCCGCGGTGCTCATTACCACCTCTCGGGAGGTTGGGGAGGAGACCATAAGGGAGGTGGACCGCTGGTTGGAGGACAACTGGCCGACAAAAGAGATGGCCGGTGAGGCCTGGCGCAATCGCGGTGAAGTCATCCTATGCGAAAGCGACGAAGAGATGGTGAAGGTCTCAGACGAGGTGGCGACCGAGCATCTCGAGGTCCAGACCCGGGACCCCGACTGGTTCCTCGATCACCTCACGAACTACGGCTCGCTCTTCTTAGGGGAGCACTCGACGGTCGCCTACTCTGACAAGGCCATAGGCACCAACCACGTCTTACCGACCAACCGCGCCGCCCGCTATACCGGCGGGCTGTGGGTCGGAAAGTTCACCAAGACCGTCACTTACCAGAAGGTGACGGTGGAGGGCACCGAGCACGTCGCGCCAGCGACGGCAGCCATCTCTGATGCGGAGTTCTTCTACGGCCACGCGCTCACCGCCCGCATCAGGCAGGAGAAGGTTAAGCAGGGAGCCAGCACCGAGTAGGTTATAGACGGGCGGGTAAGGCCTCGATGCAGCTTATTTCTAGGCTTGCCGGGCGCTGCTCTTGAGGCTTCTTGTGAAGATCTCGATATAGCCGCGTCCATAGGGGCCTAGAGACCGCAGGGCGTGCGGGTACACGTGCGCTTCCTCCGTCACCAAGTGGTCCAGCCCCCGTCGACTAGGGATTAAGAGTCTCTTCAATAGGCTCAGATCTCAGCTTGAGCTCGCGTCAACCCTACCATGTTTGCGTCTCGGTTCGTACGTCGCGAGCAGTTCCCCTGCTGCTTCGCTCGATAGCGGCTCCGAGAAATAGTACCCCTGAGCCAGCTCGCACCCCAGCGACTTCACCCATGCCACCTGTTCGGGCGTCTCCACCCCTTCGGCCAGCACCTTCAAGCCCAGGCCGGACGCGACATGGACTATGCCGGAGATCAGCACCTCGTCCTCGGCGTTTTGCCCAATCCTCTCCACGAACGAGCGGTCGATCTTCAGCAGGCTAACCGACAGACGCTTTAGATAGGAGAGCGAGGAATAGCCCGTCCCGAAGTCATCCAGAGCAAGTAGCACCCCCAGGGCCTGCAGGCTTCGTAAGGTGCCGATTCGGTGCTCCTCTTCCCCC
>DASQSI010000001.1:0-3614 GCA_035642415.1 Rubrobacteraceae bacterium | reverse complement strand
ACCTCTTTGCCTGCGGTGGCCCCGTAAACGAGCCTGGAAGGGACACCGAGTTCACGAGTAAGCAGTACCATAGAGGTCGCGAACTGAGTACAGAAACCCTTCCTACCCTCGCCGAGGAAATTCTCTATCGCCTTATCACCTCGGTTGTAGTTCGCGTCCAAGCTGTAGGTAAAGCCTCCGTCGCGGATCAGGTATCGTTCAATGGACCTTGCAGCTTCATAGGGTGTTTGTGGGTTGTAGTCGTCTTTAATCTTTTCTGCGGTTTTGGGCAGCACCTCGGGTCGATTTTCGGGAAGCTGGAGGAACTTCTCCCGGACAGCCTCCGGGTAATTGCTTGCAGCAGCTTCGAGCTGGGCAGTGGTAGGCTGGGGTATCTGAGAAAGTACCTGGTAGGAAGAGTCTTCGGTGAGGGGGCGCGGCGAAGTCCAGGAACCATCAGAGAGTTCTTGGGCGTGGGGTACCGACACGCCAGAGATCCGGTACCCTCCAAAGAGGACGCTCGTCTCAGCTTTTAAGACCTCGACCCCTTGCGCCTCGTCGCGGGTCGGAACGTCTGCTGCGACCTCTTCACCGTCGTCTTCTCCGGCTTTCACCGTTGAGGACCACCGGACGCCGTCGAAGTGGTCAAGAGTTCCCCCGCGCCAGAGTAGGGGTTCCGGGCTCTTTATCCGCATCAGCTCTGTGTTACGACCCGTGGTCAGGTAATCACCCACATCAGCCTCGACCGCCAGGCGTGAGATGCTGCTGGTCCCGAGCCTCGTCCAGTCGATCAACGCCGGACGTATGGCTTCTTTGGCGAAAGGTATGAGCGGTAGCGCGAGCACTAGGCCGAGGATGAGTGCTCCCGCTAGAACCGCCACCGGCCTAAGGCTCTCACCTCTGCCCATCCTCTCGTCGGTCAGGAGCAAAAGGGCGATGCTGGAGACGAGGAACAGGGCAAAAAACGGCTCAATACCGGCCTCGAAAGATGCGGTACTCAGGGCACCGATGGCCAAGCCAAGCACGGCGACCGAGACGACGGGGCTACCCTCGTAAAGGGTAGCCGAGGTCGCAAAGGCTACCACGATCATGACGATAGGGATAAGGACCGTAAACAAACCGGGGTGTACGTCGTACGGTACAGGGTTGGCGTACGTGATTCTGGCCGTCTCGTAGACGTCCTGCCCTATTCGCCCGAAGAGTTCTCGCCAACCTCCTAAACTCAAGGGCAGCGTCCCGTAAACGGCGAAGAGCACATAAAGAGCAACCACCGGGAACAGCAGAACGAACCTGTAGGTCCCCGCCGACCCCACGATAATTGCGACCAGCGCCGCTCCGAGCATATAAGGTAGCGCCCCGCCGGTGAACAAGACGCTGAACGCCCCACCAGCCGCGAGTCCCGCGGCGTACAGCGGCAGCCTCACTCTCCAGTTCCCGAGCACTACACCGCTCCCCAGGTATCCGCAGCTCCCCTTTGCCCCTTAGCGAAGGCGGCCACCCCGCCCGGATGGCGCACAACGCGTACCGCAGCCCCGGCGAGCTCCAGCCGCTTGATGTCTTCGGAGAAAGCGGTCTCGCGCCCGGGCATCCCCCCGTCTCCTCCCGTCCCCCGGTAAGTATGGACGGCTAGCGCCACTACGACCACGGAGAGCCCTACCGCCCGGAGCCTTTCCACGCCTCTTACGAGACACTCTCCAAGGGAGCGGGAGACCAAGATCACACCCTCCCCGAGCCCTTCGCGCTCCTCACAGAGCTTTTCGCCCAAAAAATCACTCAACTCCACATCTCCATCAGCCTGTACCGTAGCGAGGAGGTCAAAAGCTCGCCAGTAAGCTATCTCGCCGACGGCGAAGGCGATCGCGGCGCGCTCCTTGTCCGTGCACAGGAGGCGGAACGGCAAACCCTCTAAGGCAAGATGCCTCAAGACCGAGCCCGCGGCCGAGACGGCGTCCTCAACCTCGGCCTCCGGGACGTGTATTCCTGCCTTAAGGTCCAGGATCACCACGTGGCGCCGGGGCGCATTGTGGGCGAACTCCTTGACGACCAACTCCCCCGTGTGGGCGACGCTCTTCCAGTGAATGTGCCGTCGGTCGTCGCCCCACCTGTACTCCCTGAGGCCCGCAAACTCGTCACCTTGCCCTACCAAGGAACTACGGCCCCCGGGCTCCACGCTCCATCCCTGCACCGGGAAGCTTTCGAGCTCGAACACCTCCGGATAGACCACAACCGCTGTTCGCATCACGAACCTCCGTACAAAACGCAGGAGTCCAAACGGGTCTATGGTCCGGATCTCCGCCGGGCCCAACTGGTAGAAGCCTCTTTTGGCGAAGAGCACCGAATCCCGGATTATCTGCATGCCCAGTCTCTCAACGGGCGGCGCTCCGAACGAGCGCCGCTCGGGGAGAGCGTCCACCACCTCTACGAGGGGGCTCCGCGTCCGGGACGCGTTGGAGAGTACGAGTTCCACTTGGGAAGGACGCCCGGCCACGAGGTGCTCCCCCGCAGGTATACGACGCGCGTATCTCAAGCTACGAAAAACAACGAAACCTAGCACAAGCGCGACGAGGAAGAGGCCGGCGAACGCGTAGGCGAGCTGGTAGAGCTGTGTCGTCCCGAGAAGCCAGGCCGCGAGAAAGACGAGGGCACCGAAAAAGACCATCTGCCAGCCCCGAGCCGTCGGCCTCACCGAGACCCCCCGCAGCCCTCTAGGCAAAGCTCTAGACCGCCTCGTTCACGGGGACGGAAGAGAGTATCTCACGCACCACGCGTGCAGCCCTTTCGGCGCCGGAGCCGTTACGAACGCCACCGTAGGAGGTATCGGGGGAAGCGATTATCCTGTGCGAAAGAACGTGCGGGGCCAGGGCCTTCACGTCGTCCGGGATGCAGTAGGAACGCCCCCGGACCGCCGCGTAAGCCTTGGACGCTCCGAGAAGCATCCGGCTCGCCCGCGGGGATGCCCCGAGGTGAACCGCTTCGTGTTTGCGTGTCGCGCTCGTCACCGAGACGACGTAGCGTAATACGGCTTCGCTCGCGTAGACCTTCTCAGCGAGCACGCACATGTTCACAAACTCAGCGATGGTCACCACGGGGCGCAGGTCTGCCACCGGGTCCGCGGAGAGCCTCAGCAGGTCGATCTCGGCCTCTCCATCCGGGTAACCCAAGGCCATCTTGACCATGAAGCGGTCGAGCTCAGCGTGCGGCAGCGGGTACGTCCCCTCGTGCTCCACGGGGTTCTGGGTCGCGATCACGCCGAAAGGTTCAGGCAAACGGCGCGTCTTGCCGTCGACCGTTACGGAGCCCTCCTCCATCGCCTCCAGAAGCGCGCTCTGGGTCTTAGGGCTTGCGCGGTTGATCTCGTCGGCCAAGACAACGTTGGCGAAGACTGGTCCTGCCCAGAACTCGAAAGCTCTCTCGCTCCCCTTGTAGACGTTCAGGCCGGTGACGTCCGTGGGCAAGAGGTCGGGCGTAAACTGGATGCGACGAAAGTCGCCCGCGATTGAACGCGCCAGCGACTTCGCCAGGAGCGTCTTTCCCACTCCCGGAACGTCCTCTATGAGGATGTGTCCCCCAGCGAGCAAGGCGACAACGGCCAGAAAGATTTCCTCACGCTTGCCAGCGACCGCACGCTCGACGTT